>CAYIKL010000006.1:0-42894 GCA_964364045.1 uncultured Methanosarcinales archaeon | reverse complement strand
ACATTGACGAGATGAAAAAAGCGATGGAAGAGCTCAACAAGGAAGTCATGCAGATAGGCGCGCAGATGTACCAGCAGGCGCAAGCAGCAGGTGGAACACATACTGAAAGCGAAGCAGAAGAGAATGGAAAAGGAGAAAATGTAGTGGACGCGGAATATACAGAAAAAAAAGATAAGAAAAAGAAAAGGTAACCATGAAGTTACCCTCGGTTGAAGAGTGTAATGCACTCTTTAACCGGTACCATGTGCCAAAGAACATCTTCACGCACTGCAAAAAAGTAAGCGAATTAGCGGTTTCAATCGCCGAGCGGCTGAAAAAGAGAGGGATTGGCATCAATGTGGAATTGGTGAGAATTGGCGCACTGATGCACGACTGGATGAAGGCAGCGACATTGGAAGCATTGGACAGGCCGCCATTCAGTTACAAGCCGACGCAGCAAGAGATAGCAGCATGGAAAGAACTGCGCGCCCGCTTTAAGGGCATGCACGAGTCTGAGATTACCCATGAGCTGCTGAAAGATAAATACCCCGAACTCACAGCATTTCTTATGCACGAAAGAGCCATAGCACATGATCTTTCTATCAAGCGCAGCTGGGAGGAAAAGATTGTGCATTACGCTGACTGGCGCGCGTATGGTGATAAAGTTATTCCACTCAATGAGCGCATGGATGACTTCTTTGTGCGATATAGAAAAAAAATAACCGATCTTGGCCGATGGGAAAGAGTCAAGCAGGCCGAGCGAAAGGCTGAAAAAGAGATAGAGGATGTTTTAGGTATACCTATTGCAGAGCTGACATGATAAAAGCAATTATTTTTGATTACGACGGGGTATTGTTTGATTCTGTAGCTGTGGGATTCGAGGCATATAGGAATATTACAGACTATCTGAAGCTGAATAGGATACGGACGATGGAAGAATTCAGGAGTGCGCAGCGGCATGGCTACAAGATGTTATTAGATGATTGGGGCATTGCCGACCAAAAAGTAAGGGAGCAGACCAAAGCGATTTACTTAAAAAAGAATGAACAGTTAAAGGAAAAAATTAGGCTCATTCCAGGGATTAAAAGAATTCTTGAAGAACTTTCAAGGAAACACACATTAGCGGTTGCATCCGGCACGTACAACGAACTGATTCAGGAACGACTGAAGACGTTAGGCATCAGCCATTATTTTAGTGTCATCATCGGAAATCGGGACGTTGCAAACAACAAGCCCTCGCCAGACATCATCAACCTCGCGCTGGAAAAGTTAAAGATAAAACCGCATGAGGCAGTGTACGTAGGTGATATGGTCTTTGATGTGATTGCAGGCAAAGCAGCAAACGTCAAAACGATTGCAATAGCAAACGAGTTTAGCTGGAACAAGCGGGAGCATCTTGAAGAGCAGCAGCCTGACGTGATCATTAATAAGCATGAGGAACTGCTGAATGCGGTGGACGACATATGACCAAGGACTATTATGACCTATTGGGATTAAAGAAAGACGCGTCAAAAGAGGACATTAAGAAAGCGTACAAGAAGCTCGCAAAAAAATACCACCCGGATCTTAATCCAAACAATAAGGAAGCTGAGCACAAGTTCAAAGAGATAAATGAAGCTGTGTCAGTATTGGCAGACGACCAAAAACGCCAGCAGTACGACCAGTTTGGCACAGCCGATGGCCAGTCATTCGAAGGCTTCGACTTCTCTGACTTCATGCGAGGGAGAGGAGCTGAAGACTTTTTCGGCGGCTTCGAAGGCATCTTCGAGAGTTTTTTTGGAGGCAGAGGCCGAGCACAGCGATCACGTGGCGCAGATATAGCTCAGGAAGTGGAAATAACCCTTGAAGAAGCTGCGCATGATACGACAAAAACGATCAATGTGAACAAGCTTGACCGCTGTGCTGCATGTGACGGCAAAGGGGGTGATAGAGAAACATGCCAAAATTGCAAAGGTTCGGGCATGTTCATGCGCACACAGCGCACGCCATTTGGCATATTTCAGACATCATCGGCATGCAGAGAGTGTGGTGGAAGCGGAAGCACGCTGAAGAAAGTATGTGCCAAATGCCACGCTGAAGGAAGAGTAAGAGTACGAAAGGATATTGACGTTACCATCCCCGCAGGTGTTGAAGAGGGCATGCAGTTACGAGTACGAGGAGAAGGCATTGCAGGAGAAAATGGCGCAGCCTCAGGTGATTTGTATATTGTGGTAAAGATAAAAGAGCATGAGATCTTTACGCGCAAAGGCAACAGCATCATGCTTGAAGTTCCTATTTCATTTACTCAAGCCGTGCTGGGGGATGAGATTGATGTGCCAACCTTGAATGGCAAAGCTGAGTTAAAGATTCCTCCACATACGCAGAATGACACCGTGTTCCGTATGAGAGGAAAGGGCCTGAACAGCCGGTATGGTGTTGGCGACCAGTATGTAAAAGTGCACATCAAAGTGCCTGAGAAGCTCACCAAAGAGCAGCATGAGCTGGTGAAGAAGCTTGCGCAACTAGAAAAAGAGAAGCCAACATCATTCTTGAATAAGTTTTTTGGGTAAGCGCTCCCACCAACATTTATAAACTACCCCTTTTGCGATTAGAGTAATGACATTACTAACCATAAAGGGGCACGAATTCCCCGCACTCGTTGTGCGTGACTCGTACAGCAGGCGAGCATTGCAGTACAAGAACAACATCATCGAGACGCTCAGCCAGATTGATGTGCCAAGCGATGACATCGACTTGGACATTGAACCAGTTGCGATAAAGAATGTTCCCGCGTCCGTAACGTGGTATGCTGATGGCTATCGCATGTACTATAGCTACAAAGTTGCTAAAAGATACGTTGATAATCTCTACGTAGTTTTCAAAGTGATAGAATTTGAAGTGGCACATCTTCTCCAGGGAAAAAAAACGTTTGAAGAATTCCTCTTGGAATTCGCAGAAAAAGACGACGTGGAGCATACAAGAAAAGAGGCACGAGAAATATTGGGCGTCGAGCAGGACGAGCTTGATATGAATGTCATCGACAGGAAGTATAAAGAATGGGCAAAGAAATATCATCCCGACATGCCCGACGGCGATTCTGAAATGTTCAAGAAGATCAATAACGCGCACAAGGTCTTGAAGAGAGAATTGCAGTGACTCACTTCCCCCCCAGCACCTTCTCAATCTCCTTCACTGAATACGTATTCAGCACATCCTTCGCAGACAGCCAACCGCGCCGCGCAATTGCTTCACCTAATGAAAGAAAATGCAACCCATCAACACCATGTGCATCAGTGCTCAAGACAAACGTACATCCTTTTGCAGCTTTCACCTGTTCCCCACCCAGATCCATTCGCTCAGGATGACAATCGATGTCCAGATGCACATCATTCCTCCGCGCACACTCAAACACCTTGTCAAGATTCATCGCATACGCTTCCCGCTTTTCCAGTTGCCTTCCCGTCGGATGGCCAAGGATGTGCACTCTATTCTCCATCGCAGTACATATCCGCTGCGTCATCTCCTTCTCACCCATCTTTGTCGCTAGATGAACACTCGCCAACACCACATCCAGCTTCTTCTGCCATTCTTTAGAAAGCGCAAGCGTCCCATTTTTAAGAATATCAACCTCAGCGCCATGGAATATGCGGATGTCTAACCTCTTATTTAACTTCTTGATCTCCGCAGCCTGCTTCTCTAACCTTTTCTCATTCAATGGGTTTGTTATTCTCACCTGCCCAACATGATCAGTGATTGTAATAAATTTCCAACCCAAAGACTGAGCCTTTGTTGCCATCGCTTCAATGCTGTCATTGCCATCGCTCCATGTGGTATGAGTTTGAAAATCACCCTGCGCATCGCCATACCCAATCAACGATGGCACTTTCTTTAATGCTAATTCGCCCGTATTCTCTCTCATCTCCGGCGAAACACACACAACACCCAACTTCTTGTAAATCTCTTCTTCAGTTCGCCCCGCAACCCATTTCTTGTTAAGAGTAAACAATCCATACTCATTCAGTGTATATCCATGCGCCAATGCAATCTTCCTCAGCTCAACATTGTGCTCTTTATTTCCGGTAAAATACTGCAACGCACTCCCAAATTCTTTAGAAGCAACGACCCGCAAATCAATCTGCAATCCATTATGCAAGCGCACCGAACTCCGCGTGCTCCCTTTCGCAAGCACATCAGCTACCACTTTCATATGCACAAAGTGCTCCATCACACGCGATGGTTGTGAAGAAACAGCAAGAATATCGATATCGCCAACCATTTCCTTTCTCCGTCGATAAGAGCCTGCAATCTCAACCGCGCTCACTTCCTTCAGCTTCCCCAATTCAGTTTTAATCTCTTCTGCCAATGGCATGATATAGCCAAGTAAAAAGCGTCCCCCTTTCTTCGCAGACTTTATCCCTTTCAACACATCAGCTTCAATTTTCTCTCCCAAACCTCGAAGCTCCCTAATTTTGTGCTGCTGTGCTGCCTTCTTTAAATCGCTGAGCGTCTTTACTTTTAGCTTCTCATACAGCAGCTTGATGCGTTTCGGCCCCATGCCGGGAATCTTGCCAAGCTGCTCCACATCCATGGGCAGCTTTTTCTTTAAGTCATTGTAATACTTCAGTTTGCCTGTCTTGATGAGCTCTTCAATCTTCTGTGCTATGCTTTCTCCGATGCCCGGCAGCTCAGTAAGTTCTCCTCTTTTGTATATTTCCTCGATATCTTCAGAAAGGTTTTCGACAGTGCGCGCTGCCATTTGATAGGCTCGCGGCTTGAACCGGACGCCCTGCAGCTCGAGCAGGTCAGCAATTTCAAATAATATTTTTGCTATCTCAAGGTTTTTCATTGATGGTGTTATTGTTTCTTTTTTTATAAATGTTAGTAAAGTTTATTAACAAGAAGAAAGTTTGGACACGCACGATGGCATTAAAAACAGGGATGGAATTGAGACCCCGAGAAGAAGACATTTGCTTGCTTCTTCGCGAAGTGGATAATTCAAACGAAAGAGAAATAAGGGCATTGTATGAAAGGTCATTGGCCGATGCAGGAAAGAAAGACCTCACGGGAATAACCGATCTCAGACGAGTATTTCACGAATACGAATATAGAAGGGAGTTAGCATTCGAAATGGCCGTAACAGAGATTAGGGGAAACCCAAAACAATACCAGCGCCAAAACGAAACTGCCCCGACCTCATCGCCCTAGATTATTTCTTTCATTGTCGCATAAAACACAGCAATTCTTTTTAACTCAAAGGTAAGCAAAATAGGATGGCCAAAATCCTCAATTTCCAAAAAACAATCAATATCTATCCGGATAATTACAGACCAAACAAACAATACATCGAACGCTTCCTCCAGCAGATAAAAGAGATATATATCCCCTTCTTCCGAAAGAAGCAGGAAACATTTCCGAAGAGCGGCAATGAGGGTCTATACGGCTGGACCATTATATTTGACGGGAAATATCACATTCGTGAAGACCTCATAGGAAAGCGTCTGGAAACCATCATCCATGAACTCAGGCATTACGCAAATGACGAATATGGAACGCGCCGAAATACCGAAGCAGCGATGGAAACAATTGAAGAAAAAGAAAAATACAAAGTGCGCATTGTGTACATAAAAACGCCTCAGGAATACAAGCGTGCGGCGTAAACGTTATAAAGCTCTAAAATGAAGTAATACTATGAACCGCCGCATCCATCTCATCATCCACGGCAACGTGCACGGTGTTTCTTTCCGCAGCAGCGCGCGCTTCCAGGCAAAGAATCTGCAGCTGACTGGTTGGGTCAGAAACAACCTGAACGGAACGGTGGAAATTGTTGCTGAAGGCGAAGAAGAAGATTTGAAGGAATTGATGCGCTGGTGCTTTCGCGGCCCTCAAGGCGCATCTGTTGAAAAAGTGGAAAGCGAATGGTTGTCGTATAAACAGGAATTCTCCACGTTCGAAGTGGCATTTAAATAGTCCCACTATTAGATGACAAAATACCAAACGATTTATATACTTCTTTTCCCATAATAAGGACCATGTCACTGAAAACGCTGCTCGGCTTGGAAGACGTGTCAATATCTGACACCGAGATAATGAAACAGATAAAGGAAGCGATGGACAAAAGCAGCGACAGCATTACATTTATTGCAAAAGACGGCTCTAAGGTCATCGTGAAGTTGCCCTCGCGCGATTTCAGCAAGCAGATTGATCCCTGGGACGGCAAGCCAACAAAAGCGAATTACACACAAATCTAATGCACAAACACCCGATGCTTCTCCTTCCCTTCCAGCTCAGAAATAATCCTTTTCATAACAATTGTCTTCGGATCAGGCATCAATCTCACCCTCTTCCTGACATCTAAAAAGTTTTCAAACGGCTTCTCTTTCCGCGCTTCAATCACTTCCCACATGTGCTTCTTCCCCAACCCAGGGAGCAATTCAAGCTGATGCATACGAGTAGTAAGCGGCTGCGCCTTGTTAAAGAACTCGACAAATCGCGATTCATTCTTTGCCACAAGCTCACCAACAGTAGGCTCTAACTCCGAACGCGCCGTCGCGGTCAACCGTTCAAATGGCAATCGTCCTTTAATGTGATGAATCTTATCTCGCTTCTCATCGCCTATGTACACTTCCTCATGCGGCTGCAAAATGATATCTTTCTTCGGCACTAACTCAAGCAGTGTAAAGTTCTGTATGCCAAGCGCTTGGACGATGGACGTCTTCTGATGGCTAGGCCTATCATCAAATGCATAGCCATGCTGCAAAAAGTCAAGGACAATAGCATGCTCCTCCTTGCGCCGCTCTTCTGAATGAAATTCTTCGTCTGCCATTAGAAAACCTCACTCGCGCACAACTTCAGCGATCCGTTCCATATCTTTCTTCGAAATGCTTACGCTGCTTCCCTGGAAAAGAACTTTTACATCATCTGCTGTCTGCGGAAGCAGATCAACAATCTGAACTACATGCTCTGCCTTTAATCGCGGAATATCCAACTTCTGAATCTTGGCAAAAAGATCAGCTGCCTTTGCAGCAGACAATGACACAAAATCATTCAGGTAATCCTCGCACTTTCCTGCCCGAAAGCTCAGCTCGCCCGCGCTTTTAGCTTTTTCAAGCTCTGCCCTTGCCTCAGCAAGCGGTACCGGTGACTCCTCCAACAGTTCAGGTTTTACCATTATAGCCTCTTCAGATGGACAGGATGAGTGATGATAAGCTTCTCCTTCTGCCCATCGCGTATGCGCACTTTGTAGCATCTTCCCTGCATGCCCAGTATTTTGCCTGTTTTCCCATGTATATCTGCCCGGTAGAGCGCTTTTTGGTATGCGGGCTCAGCAAGCAGCACGACATTATCCCCTTCCTCAAATTTCTGGAAAAACCTAGTGATGCTTATTTTTCCCTTTCTCCGATAGTGTTTCGTAAACTTCGTCCGTGACTTGCGGCGTGAGCCGCCAATGCGCTGTACCATAGCCCATACATAAGCACACTGCTATAAAAAGTTTACTGTTTAATGAGAGAATCATTTCTGACGCACACCACCATAACGGCAGCTGTCGGCTACGCCTCGTTCGACAGCCCGGACGACGCTCTTCCTTCTAAAATAAATGAAGAAAAAACCACCAAATTTCCTCTCCCCACGCTAAAAGAGTAACATTTATATAGCACTTTCATTTTATGAGAGCGAAGTGTTAGACGTGAGAGGCAAAATGAGAAATTTTTTCCTTGGTCTCAAAGAAAAATTGGCTAAAAGGGATGTTGCTGAAGAGGAGATGGAAGAATATGTCGAGCTGGGCCATGAAGGGGCCGGCGACCGGGCAAAAGTGATTGTCCGACCGTTCATGCTTGATGATTTTGAGGATGTTCGCCAGATTCTTGATGCGCTGCGTGAAGGGTATACTGTCGCACTGGTCAATATTAAGCCATTAAAAGATAAAGACTTAGTTGAGCTGAAGCGCGCAATCAACAAATTAAAGAAGACATGTGACGCCATCGAAGGTGACATTGCCGGTTTTGGCGAGGATTACATTGTTGCGGTGCCAAGTTTTGCACAAATTTATCGTTCTAAAGAAACCGAAGAAGTGAAAGAGCAGCCACAACCGCAACAACCCCAGCGCTGACCACAACGCTTTTAAAACGATATTCTTTACCGCAACGTATGGCAACAGAGCTGAAGAACCAACAATGCCCCATCTGCAATGAGAGAAAGCTGACGTTGCGTGAGGAAGAAATAGACATTCCTCACTTTGGCAAGACATTCATCTTCTCGATGACCTGTGAAGGCTGCGGCTACCGCAAAGCTGACGTTGAATCCGCTGAACAAAAGCAGCCGTGCACGTACACGCTTGATGTTACTGACGAAAAGGATTTGAACATCCGTATTGTAAAAAGCGGCGAAGCAATGGTGAAGATTCCCCACATTATGACCATTGAGCCCGGTCCGTCAAGTGAAGGATTTATCACAAATGTTGAAGGATTACTGGATCGCGTCAAGAAAGTTCTCCAAAGCACGCTGGATGCGGAAGAAGAGGACAGCAACAAGAAGAAATTGAAAAATATGATAAAGAAAGTGAGCAGGGCAATGGCAGCTCATGAAAGCATCAAGATCATCATTGAAGATAAAACTGGAAATTCTGCAATTATTTCTGAGAAGGCAGTGAAAGGAAAGATGTCTTAAAAGCCAATGCAGACCTCAAGGTCAGGAGATTTTTCAACAGTAAACATTCCAGTGCTCCTGCCATCTGCCAGTGCATGGATAACTTCAGATGATGTAAACGCAAGAATATCTATTTCTGACTTTTTGACAACACGATTGCTGACGAGAGCGCCATAATATACGCCCGTCACTAGTGTCGTCCTATAACCACGCAATTGTTCGATTGCCCGGCATAATTCAAGGAGAACATAACTTTCCATCATCATGCCACGTGACTCATGCGTAACTTCAAAGAACGTGTCACCAAAATATTGTCCGATGATACGACGCTGCCGCTCAGCTCCTGCAGCCCCATTCGATACGAAAAAAAGGTGCTGCAGCTGGAACTGCCCATCAAGGCCCAAGCGGCGCGCTTTGATCATCATCTCTCTTTCATCTGGTTCAAGAAGATTGTACTCAAGCGTATGCCCTAAAGCTTGTGCAACGAGCGCTTCATCATATTGTTTAAACCTAAAAGCAAGATCGACGCCCTCGGGTAACCCGGAACAAACATTATTTCCGTTATCACCAAAGGCGAGCGCACCGATAACAGGCATCCCGGCGCAAACATGACGCAAGTGCCATCGTGAATCAATAATCTGTCCAACAGTGTGTGCACGGTGCTTATCATCATAAATGCTTGTCTTAACTTCAATTGTCACAATGACAAGTTTGCCACCTTGAAGCTGCTCCTTTGCTTCATATGCAATTCCATTCAGCGGCTCACCCTGCCAGCGTTTCAGGATAACAGTGTTGCTATCGGCCATAGTTAAACAAAAGCAGGTATATTATTTAAGGGTTGTTGATCAATGGAGGATTTTCATCAAAAGAGATATAAAATGTAGGGTAATTCGACTTTCCATGAACAAAAAATACGATGTTCTTGGCATAGGCAATGCATTGATCGATTTCTCCGTTGAAGTTACCGATGATGTGATCAAAGAAGTAGGCTTATCAAAAGGCCAGTCAAACCTTGTATCAGAAGAAACATCAAAAAAGATCATTGAAAAGATAAAGTATGCAAACGTCAAGATTGTGCCCGCAGGAAGCTCCGCAAACACTGTCATGACATTGGCAATGCTAGGGGCAAAAACAGCATTTGCCGGAAAGATAGGCGATGACGAATATGGCGCGCTGTATGAAAGAGAGTCCAGATACACAGGAACCGAAACAAAACTGAAGCGCTGCAGCACACTTACCGGCCATGTTATTGTGCTGATTACACCTGACGCAGAGCGCACATGCGCGGTGAATCTTGGCGCCTCTGCCGATATGAAGAAGCACGAGATTGATGAAGAAGACATCAAGGCAAGCCGGCTTATTCATATTGAAGGCTACCATCTTGAACAGCTGAATGAAGTATGCACCCATGCTATCCAGCTCGCAAAAAAGCATAACGTTAAGATTTCACTTGATGTTTCCGACCCGGGACTGGTAATGAGAAACAAAGCGATGCTGCTCAAAACGATACAAGATGTGGACATCGTTTTTGCAAACGAAGCGGAAGCATACGCGCTGACAGGAAAAGAGCCTGAAGAAGCGCTGAATGAATTATCACAATGGTGTGAAACCGTCATTGTGAAGCTGGGCGAGCGCGGATCGCTGATTTATCACAACGGCGAGATCATGATGGTGAGTGCAGTGAAAACAAAAGCAGTTGACACCACCGGTGCAGGCGATGCATATGCAGCAGGGATTTTATATGGCATCATCAACAACATCCCCATGCAGGACGCAGGGAAACTTGCATCAGCATTAGGCGCAAAAGTAGTCTCACAGATTGGCGCGCGGCTGGAGAAGCACACTATCGCAGAGGTGCATCAAAAACATTCCTTGGTGTATAGCCTAAAGCGCGAATAGTTCTGGTAAAGATAGTCTTTTTGACGCGCAACTCCTGCAAGACCTGACACAAGTCCAAGAGCTGCAACACCAGAATAAAGAAACGTTCGAAGGGATGCCATGTTACATGAGATCATCGAGTGTCTCTTTCAGGACGTCGCCAATGTGCTGAGCACCGCTTCTTCGGGCTGCTGGAACTTGCTTTTGTATATGCGCACGAAGCGAATTCCTGAGATGTGTTTCAGCTTCCGAAGTGCCATAGACTCTGAATCCTTTATATCCCATCTTAACAACATCAGTATCCGCTGAACTGTAAGGGAGCACAGCAATGCCATTCTTTTCAGCTTGAGTATGAGCCCAAAAGTGAGAATTAGTCAAGTCAGAGGGCCATGGAAAATCGCGAATAGGATCACGATGATTCTTACCGACCCAGGCACGAAGCAACGGTTCAGGCACAACAGCACTAAACCTAGGCTTTGCACGTTCATAGAATACGCCGAGATCGCAGGGGTACCGAGGCTTTAGTGCTTCTGGTGCTATACCCTGAAATAGTTCTGCCTGCTCTTCCAAAACCCCCTTAACATATTTCATGTTAAGTTCAGGAAAACCAGCAGTTTATAAATCTTTCTATTTTTACCACTATAATGGGACTACGCAGCAAGCAGCTTCTCCAACTGCTTCTCATATTTTTTCGCTTCCCGCAGCCATCCTCGCTCCGTCATAATACGCTGCATGAGGTAGATGGCAGCACCGCTGTCTTTATCTCCCGCTCGTGCAAGATTGCAGTCATTCTCCGCACCTTTCACGTCACCCATCCTTAGTCGAGCGTCGGCGCGCAGCAGAAGCCCATCAACCGTGTCGCCCATCTCAAGGATCTCCATTGCAATGGAAAAAGCATCCGAAGGATGGTCATCATTGATTAATACATATCCAAGGTTTTGAAGGATCTCGCACTTGTCCCCATCATCCGCCAGTGCGAACGCCCGTCGATAACAAAGCGCAGCATCCTTGTATCTCCCTTCAACATGATGAATTTCACCCAACTTCACGAGAATGGAAGGATCATCACGACTCACTTCTAAAGCACTGTCCAAGTCAGCAAGCGCATCACCCATCCTATCCTGATCAAAATGAGCGCATGCACGATAGTACAAAGCAACAGCAACGTGTGGATTACTTTCGAGATAGATATTATAATGCTTTAGCGCATTGTCCACATCCCCCTGTAGGTGATAGCCGCGTGCAATCCCAAAATGTGACTCCCAGTCTTCAGGATCAAGAAATAAAGCACGCTTAAAATCTGCACAAGATTCATCGGGTTTCCCAATGCCGAGATATAGAAATCCACGTGCGCGCCAGCCAATCGTACGCGACTCGTCAAGAGCAAGAGCTCTGTTCAGAAAATCAAGCTGATCCTCCACATTGTCTAAATCGTAATGCGCGCACGCGATTGAGAGGAGTGCGTCAACATTCCGAGGATTTTCCGCAATAACATTCTTGTAATCCTCAAGTGCCGTATCCAAATCGCCAAGACTCGCCTCCGCATCAGCTATGAGAAATGTGACAAGCGCGGATGGGCGCTCAATTGCGGTGAGCAGGACAAGAACTCGTTCGTAGCGCCCCTGGTAGAACGCAACAAGTCCTTCCTGGATATAGAGAGACGACTCCGGTTGCTCCTCCTCCATCCTTAGCAGTTCAGCAACCTCTCGGTCTGCATCAAAAGAATAGAGCTGCGTGCGTATAATCCGCCGAACCTCATGAGTAATGTCACCAGCTTCCGTAAGATGAGTACCCTTCAACGCTTCATTTATCGCATTTGCAAGATCATCGTCGGGCGCTTCCCACTCTGGCAATTCTTCATCCAAGGACTGAACACCACCCTACACTTCAACTTTTATCCCTTCAGCTGCTCTCTTCAGTACTTCCACTTTATCCAATTTCTCCCACGTGAAGTCCGGATCATTCCTGCCAAAATGCCCATATACAGCCGTTTTCCTATAGATCGGCCTTCGTAACTTCAAGTGGTCAATGATCGCTTTTGGCCTGAAGTCAAAGTGCTTCTTCACCAGTTCAACAATCTCGCCATTAGGCAGCTTTCCTGTGCCGAACGTATCGACTAAAATGCTGACCGGCTGCGCAACACCAATGGCATACGCAACTTGTATCTCGCATTTTTCTGCCAACCCTGCTGCAACGATATTCTTGGCAACATAGCGTGCAAAATAGCTTGCGCTCCGATCAACCTTGCTCGGATCTTTTCCCGAAAAAGCGCCGCCGCCATGGCTGCCATGCCCGCCATAGGTGTCAACAATGATTTTCCGTCCGGTTAAGCCTGTATCCGCAACTGGTCCGCCCGTGACAAATAATCCGGTTGGATTGACAAAATACTTCGTTTTTGCATCAACCCACCCACTGCAAATAGGCTTGATGATTTTCTCAACAACATCTTTCCGTATTGTTTCCAAATCAATATCAGGATGATGGTGCGTTGAAACAACAACCGCATCGACCCTTTTCGGCTTCCCATCTTCATATTCAACCGTCACCTGCGACTTCCCGTCAGGGCGTAAATACCAAATTTCTCCTCGTTTTCTCGCGCTTGCCAGGCGCATCGTCAGCTTGTGAGCAAGCATGATGGGCAGTGGCATGTACTCCGGCGTTTCATTGGTCGCATAGCCGAACATTAATCCCTGGTCGCCTGCACCCTGCTCTTTGTTGGCACTTTCATTAACACCCAGCGCAATGTCAGGTGATTGTTCAGAAATTGCAACCAACACACCACAGGTAGAACCTTCAAAGCCGTATTCGGGCTTGTCATAGCCCGCTGCTACTATAGTATCACGCACGATCTTCTGAATGTCAACATATGTTTTGGTGGTTACTTCACCTGCGACCACAACAAATCCTGTCTTGGTCAAGCATTCAACTGCAACGCGCGCATTCGGATCATCTTTATAGATTGCATCGAGAACGCCATCGCTGATCTGATCGCATAATTTGTCCGGATGACCCTCGGTTACGCTTTCACTGGTAAAAAAATATGTGTTCATAGTATCCACCCCATAGAGCAGTAATTTTCCTTTGTTTTAAAAGATTGCGATGGTTGAGTGGTCATTTTGATGCACCAACAACATCACGGCAAGCATAATGCACTTTAAGCAGTTCATTTAATTGAATGTTATGTTGTTTCCACGGTTTGTTATCAGCATGAAATCCACCGACATCATTAAACAGTTGATAGCTTTTGATTGAGGTTTCCAGCCCAACAAGCGCCGCAATCTCATCTCGCGTTGTAGGCAAACGAGACAATGCATCATTGATGCGTCCTCGCTCATTCTCAAATGCAGGATCGATATCCTGAAGTTGGACTTGTGCTTCTCCCCCATATTGTGTATAAACACCAACAGAAGCAAAGCGCGCTCCAGTAATCTTGCACACTGCTCGTGACACTGCGAATGCATAAGGAAGCGCAATGCTGCTTGCTTTGTGTAAGCATTTTCCCCAGACAGCATCAGTGCCGATCTGATGAATGCCACCGGTAAGAACTACACCATCCTTCGCTTTGCTGACACCGGCATCCGCCTGAACGAAGTACACGTCAAACTTTCCGCCTTTATCAACATCAATGGCTGAAGAATGCAAGTACGAAAGAAATTCCCTAAGGCGAGAAGCAACATGCTCATTCACATCGGCATCTTTTGCATGAGCGACGGAGATATAAGCACCAGCAACGCGATAGCCATCGCTTTGGCGTTCAATCGTCACATGCACTTTGCCATCAGGACGCAGCTCCGGCAGCTCAATCCGGCGGATGCGGTCAACTGCCTGGTCAATGCGCTGTCCAATGATAAGTGAAGGAAACGTGCCCTGCAGACCAAACGGATCTGTAATGTAATGCCCATAGGCAACGCAACTATCGCCAAATTTATTCTTGTGAGTTGTGCCGTTGATAAGAATAGATTGAGGCGTTACGCCACGAACATCAACAGCGACCGCATCTCGTGCAAAATCTGTTCCATCAAAGTAACCGCCATGCTGAAGAAGATCGATTACCTCCTCGCGAACAATCATTTCAAGAGGCAACGCTGGAATCTTGAGCTGTCCGCCAACATTTATTCGAATAGGTGTTACACCATCGCGAGATTCCTCCCCAAGAAGCTGCACATTAAAATCGGCGCGGAACCTTTCAAGAGCGCCAACTCGGTCAGATTCAACTGCCAACCGCCTCACGAGCGCTGCAGCCACATACGAGGAAAGGATATCGGGATGCCTGCCGCGGAACTCTACTTCCGCCGTTTCTTTATGTCCAGGTGAAAGGATGATGCTCATGCAGGAAAGTCATTTCATTTTCTTTATAAACCCTCTTGACAAAATTATTCTTATAGGAATAAATAACAACATTTAAATATTACAGAGAAATAAACACAAAAATGCCATCATACGAACTTTTCGAAATCAAAAAAATCAGAAAAAAGCTTGGCCTGACCCAGTCCGAACTCGCCAAAAAAGCAAGCGTCTCCCAGTCATTGATTGCAAAGCTCGAAGCAGGCAATCTTGACCCCGGCTACACGCGCACAAAGCAGATATTTGACGCACTCGAGCAATTGACACACAAGGAAGAGCTTACTGCGCAGCAAATAATGAAGAAGAAAGTGATTACCGCAAAAGCAGATGACAGCATCACGTCCATCATCAAAACGATGAAAAAGCATGCAATCTCCCAGCTGCCTATCATCGAGCGGGAAAAACCAGTAGGCTTAATAACCGAAAGCATATTGCTTGATGCAGTGAGCAATGCTTTTATGGGAAAAAAAGCAAAAGATATCATGAAAGAATGCCCACCCATCATTTCCCCAAACACACGCATCAGTGCAATCGCAAACTTATTGCATTACTTCCCCATCGTGCTCGTTGCAGAAAAAGGCGTATTAAAAGGCTTGGTTTCAAAAGCAGACTTGCTTGATCACATATGAGCATCAAAAACATAAAAGAATCGGAAACACTGAAGCTTGGCCAGCAAATAAAACAGCTCCAGGCTCAGGGAAAATCGGTCATCAACTTTGCAGTAGGTGAGCTTGATTTTGAAACACCGAACGAGATAAAAGAAGCCACGATCACTGCACTGAACCACAACAAGACGCGTTATTCATCAACAGCAGGCGAGCTTGAGCTGCGAGAAACCATCTGTAAAAAACTAAAGCGTGAGAATGCGCTTTCATACACACCCGAAAATATCCTCGTTTCAAACGGCTCAAAACAGATTCTTTACTCATTATTTCAGGTACTCTGCAATCCTGGTGATGAAGTGATCATCCCAACACCATACTGGATCAGCTTTTCTGAGCAGGCAAAGCTTGCAGGCGCAAAACCTGTCTTTGTCCCGACAAAAGATCATCAGCTGGATGTCGAAAAGCTGAAAAAAGCAATGAACAAAAAAACAAAAGCGATTGTGCTCAACTCGCCGAACAACCCATCAGGTGCAGTCTACAAAGATATCAAAGCAGTTGCGGAAACAGCAGCAGACAAGGGAATTACAATCATTTCAGATGAAGCGTACGAATTAATAACCTATGACAACATCAAATACACCAGCACCGCCGCATTGAGTGAGCATATCAAAAAACACACAATTACCGTTCACAGCTTTTCAAAGATATTTTCAATGACCGGCTTTCGGCTTGGATATGCTGCTGCAGAAAAGGAAATCATTACGCAATTGAGTAAATTACAGAGCCACATGACAAGCAACCCCTGCACGTTTGCACAGTACGGTGCGATTGCTGCGTATGAGTTGAATAAAACGTTTATTCAAAAACGAGTGAGCATCCTTGAAAAAAGAAGAAATCTTGCCTACAAAGAATGTACCAAGCTGTTTGACTGTGTGAAGCCGCAGGGCGCATTTTTCTTGTTTCCGAAAGTAAAGAATTCAGAAAAGTTCGCAAACAATCTGCTGCAGAAGGGCGTTGCAGTCATTCCTGGCGAAGCATTTGGTGCTCCACATCACATCCGCATCTCATACGCATGCTCGGAAGATGATATTAAGGAAGGTTTTGAAAGGATTGCAAAGGTAAGATAAAACCCTGGGTCTCAGCTGTTCTTCAGTTTTATGCGCCAATCGCACAGGTTCTGATGCATATCATCGACCCAAGGGCACTATTTTGGGCAAAAACGATGAAGTGAAGAGATTTATAAAGGTTTGTGCTCCAGATCTCCTTAACCTTCCCTAATTTTGGTCAGATAGGCATTAATCTGATGAGCATCAAACACTCCCGTTTCAGATGCATTGAAGCATTCCTCCATCAGTATCTTTTCGATGCTTTTCAACCGAGTCCAATCAAACATATGAGAATAAACAAGAGTAACACCAGGCCTTATCTCACTCAAGAGGTCATCATAGGTGTTTCAAACAAGAAGAGAATAACGATTGAGTGAACATGTGTAAGGCTTGCCACTGCATAGAACACGAACAACAGAAACAGGGATCTGCCATATGCCCCATTCCTAATAAACAGAACCTCAGATTCGCTTCATTCCCTTCCATTCATTCTCAAACATCTGCTCGAAATTCTGGACAAAATATGGAGTGCTTATCCACACGCCGCTGTCAAAACCTTCATGAACATCCTTGTCATTCATCAGCATCAGCATGAGCTCTTTGCCGTCAATAGAACAGAACCGCGCATCGCTGTCCGTATGCCTGATTTCAACGCCATTCAGCTGCTTTGCCAGCTTTTTGACCTCATTTGTCGCAGGAACAGCAATCCGCACCGCAACGCCTCGTTTCACTGCCTTTTCCAGATCATGCTTGAAGTTATCAACTTTTCTCTGGAATCCTGTTGCAGTGGTCATCATTGTGATCTTGCTCTGCGCACTTTTGATCATGGTCGTTAAATGGTCATAAATCTTCTCTCTGCCCCTGAACGAGCCGCTCTTTTCCGTCGGATCAACTTTTTCCACGCCATTCTTATGCAATATGTTTAATTCTTCTAATAGTTCAGAGCCTTTCAGGCTTTCCAGTGCTTTCGCCCTCCACTCTGCCTCTTCCTCAACACGCTTTTTCACCCGCTCAACAACTTCCCGCGGCTGAACAGCCAGATACTTGATCGGCTTGCCTAATTTCACAATAATAAATCCCTTCTTCTCCAAACTTTCAAGAACGTCATATGCCCTGCTTCTCGGCACGTTTGAAATATCGCTTAATTCGCCCGCTGTTGACACTCCCCTGCTTAACAGCGCAGTCCACAGCTTGCTCTCATAACTATTTAACCCGAAATCCTTGAGTTTGCTCAGCATTTCTTTCTTGACGATCATTATTTTATCCCCTCAGAACCACTTTTAAGCACGAGAAACGAGCAGGTATATAAACCTTTCTATTATTTTCTTACTAGTTGGTAATGACAATAGTTACATATTTAAGAGAGCGCAATTTCTGACAAGTTATGGACGAAGTAACCATTGAAAACGGCCTGATGATTACGCCGCTTGCACGCATAAACCTCTGGACGCTCTACTACGACATAGAAGAATTAGTACAACCTGGAGACCAAGTAAATTATCCAGAGAAAGTTCCAACCATCCCACGCACAGCGCTGACAGCACTGTTGGCGAGCCAAGGAGTGACAAACGAGCTAGCACTGCAAATCACAGTTGATGCCATCGTTGAGCATGGTTTCCTAAAGTTAGATAATGATAGATACAGAGTTACCGAGCAAGGCGTGGCACTTTATAATTCATTAAATAGGAGAATATAAAAAACTTCTAAGAGAGCAAGACTCACACCCTCGTCTCTACCTTAAATCTCTCCCGATAGGGCTCAGCAGCACGTAACAACAGATGTTCAAAGCGTTCTACCGAAAGGGACTGAATGTAATGAGAAGCATCCGCAACTGCTTTTCTGCGGGCAGAGCGTACAACATATTCACTGTATGCAATATATCCAAGCCAGACCAAACCTGTAAAGAATGCCAGATCTAAACCAATGCTGCCAACTTTTTCAAGCCCAAGAAACCGTGCCCCTCCTGAAACGACGAGGGCAGTTGCTGGGACATACCAATAGGAGCATGCGCTGTGCCGCGTAGCAGTCGATGAATAATAGCGACTATAAAGATAGTCGGTAAACAACGTAACAAGTTTCTCATCAAACTTTTTCTTAAGATTAGTAGCAGTAACAACCGTACCATTTTCTTTGAAATAATTCGTCATAAAGCGATAGAGTTCATGTGCATCATCTTTACATATGAGACCACCCTCAGGATTCACGATATTCTCGAGAGCACAAGAAAACAAGCCGACAACATCACCATCTGAAAGCCGTGCTTCCAACGCCATGCCTAATCAACAACAAACAGCTCACTATTCGTAACCTTAAACAACCCGATTCGTGCACCTGCATCCAGCCACCCATGCGCATAATTTAACGCAGCAAACGCAGTCACATCATCACTCTTTGAATGAAAATGCACCGCATCAGAATAATACCGCGACGCCATATCCAGAAATTCCATTGCACGAGAAGACCCATCAACTGCTTTCCTTGCTTCATCCAACGCTCTTTTTGTATAGTCAAAATATTTGGCAAGCCGTTCAGGAGTGATATTATTCATGATGTAAGCGTTTCGGCATTGGCCGCTTTACGGCGATCGGAATGACGCCTTCATCAAACTCTTTCTTGGCAATCTCGATCGGATTAAACCGCAATTTCTTCAATTCTTCTTCGCTCAGCGTCACCAAAAAGGGCGCACCCATTGACAATTGTAATGCACGCGAGCCAATCATGCGCGCTTTCTCATATTTGGTGTATTTTTCAGCCATAAAACCCACCATTACAGCTTCTTCCTTAAAAATGTTGCCTTTTCTATCGCAATGTCAATCATCTTGTTAACATCCTCAACGGTCAGCGGTGCATCCCCGCCCTTCTGCAGCGCGCTTAGCATCCCGTCATCCGTGCTTGCAACCGTCAACCGTGCATCATACACACATGACTCTTCTGCATTTGGATCGATCACATATGAGTTTCCAAACTTATAGACGGTAACAGACACTGGCTCTTTTGACAAGGACACCTTCTTCTTTGACTTTTCCTCGTAATGCAGCTCACCATCCTTATAGACAGGAAAATATGCGTCCTTCAAAGCAGCAAGCGCAGCAAGCGCACATGCATCAAACAGGTTACCTGCATCATTGACCGTGACAATATCGATGCCCACCGTCCATGCTTTTGCGCCTTTTTCAATGCACAATTTCTTCAGATCAATTGCTTTTGCCTCGCGTATGCCACGATCAACAACACGCGCAAGCTCAACTGCTAAAATACCCGGCGGCCCAGGCTCGTATTCAGGACTGGACAACGGATAAAGTTCAACATTAACCATGATGCCCCCTTGATCGGGCGTGTCGGGATACGGTGTCTCGATGCTCAGCTTCACCCCTGCCATGACTATGGTGTCGCCAATCTGCACCTGCGCGCTTCCTTCAGCTGTTCCTGATATGCCATAAGTAACGACAACCGGTTCCCGGTAATCCATGTGCTTTCGCCCATCATTCCTTCTCCCTTCTTCAATCAGCCTGAGTGTGTGCTCTTTTAATTCTTTCATGGTGCATACCTCTCCTTCAGCGCTTTGATTTGGATCTGCGCAATTTTCTCAGTCACCCTCTTTGCCAGTTCAAGTGCGTTGAGCAGCTCTTCCTTTGACACTTCTCCATCCATCTGAAGCAATGTGATCTCTTTCGTATTGTACAGCATCGCAACCGGAATGTCCGCAACAGGACCTTCTTCGTATGCTTCCTCATGGTAATCAAGGTCTGCAACGATCTTGTCGTCAATTTTCCCAACCGCAACTGCACTCACCATATCTTTCATGTCAATGCCTGCATCAGCTAGCGCGATTGCAGCTGCACATATTGCTGCACACCTGCTTCCTGCATCCGTCTGAGACAGCTCGACAAACACATCAACCGTTGAGTTTGGATAATCATGCAGGTCAACAACCAAGCCCAACGCTTTTTCCATCACCATACTGATTTCCTTGCTTCTTCTGTTCGCTCCAGGCCTGACCCGGTCGCCCATGCCTGAAAATGGCATCATGTTGTAAAAGCACCGCAATATCCCCGTTTTCGGATTCTGCAGAAATCTCGGATACAGTTCTCTTGGCCCATACACTGCAGCATATGCGGTCGTTTTGCCAATTTTAAAATAAGCACTACCATCGGCATTCTTGATCACGCCTGCTTTTGCTTCAATCGGGCGCGTATCTTCCCATCCTCTTCCATCCAGTCTCTTCTTATAGACCATTAAAATTCACCCCATAAACCACAATTTTAATGGTTCTTAAAAATCTTTGATTTTTATATGCCATTTTTTCCACCATTTGATAAAAACTGCGTCATTTTTTCCGTTAACCCTTCAAGATGTGCCTCAGCTTCAATCTTCTTGACTGCATTGATCGCAAGCAGCTCTTCATCCGGCTTTCCCTTGATCCAGACAACACCATTCTGTCCGACAGATATCAGGCAGTTCGTCTTATCTTTGATAAGTGATACCATGCTTCCCTGCTTACCGATGATGCGCGGCACTTTGTGCGGATTTACTTTGATGATTTTCCCGCCGCTCAGCTTTGTCAATCCAGGCTCTTTCATGCTTACATCCACTAGGTTTTGCGATGTCACCTTCACAATCTTCACGCGCAGGCAGTCACCGATGTCAAAATAGTTTGTCAAATCTTCATCACGCCGCACAAACCGCGAGATGTCTTTCGTGCTGAGCATTGCGTGATATGCGGAATTCGTGCGCACTAACCAGCCGCTCATGGTGATGTCAAATACCTCAACGATGATGGTATCACCTACTTTCGGCAGATACCTTCCCGAGAGCGGAATAAGTTTGATTGCCCTTCCCTCGACATTGACTAATCCAAGCCTTTTTGCGAGGATTTTTTTGCCCTGCCGGTAAGTGAATGCCCCAGGCAGATAATCCATGCCATCTGCGAGCGCCTCGCCCGGCGCGACAATATCTTTTGTATTAACGAATAAACTCATAGTGCCTCCTATTCTTTCACAATCTTTGACTGTATGCCACCATGCGTCATGCTGTTGAGCTTGTCAAAAAACTCCTCCTGCAGGCCGCCGGGAATCTCAACAGTTACTTCCCAGCTGCCGTCGTTCTTCCACTCCTCGCTCAACAGCTTGCTCATCGAACGGATAATTCCCTGCGACTTTGGCGCAAACGATGCAGGAACATGCAGCCATATGTGTTTCTTTGAAAATGTTATAGGCAATACTTTTCGCAGCGCATCAACCACGTCATTCACTTGATCTTCTGCATTTTTGTGCTCGTCAATCTTGACTTTAGCTTCATCCATCGCGTTCTCGATGCGCTGAGCCGGATGAGGCATTTTTGTTCTCGGATCAATGCCATTCTCATGGATAATACTGATGATGCGTCTCTTCTTAGCATCCCTCAACTGCTGCCGATACTCAGCAGTCAGTTGTATCTCACCTTTCTTAAGGATAACTTCTGCAACCTCAATCACATTGTCGGTGCCAAAAAGCGCTTTCATCACCGTATCGCTTGCCTTCAACCCTTTCTGCGTGTCCTTAAAGATGTGCTCTGCCTTCAGCACCTCATGAATGCTTACGGACGTATCACCCTTCTTATACTTCATTGCAAGATCCGGGTCAACATCAATCTCAAAGATGTCCCCCTCCTTCTTCAGCCGCGCAAGATTCAGGTGCAGCCGCTCTTTGCCGAGTTTAAATTCGCCCATATTACACTGCCTTCCTCGCTTTCTGAAGCTGTTCACGCAGCTCATCGTTTGAAATTTGCGTGAACCTGCGCTCTGCAACTGTAACGACAACAGCCTCAAGTCGATCAATATTGAGCTCTGCGCCAACAAACGCTGCAAGCGCACCAACGCCCAATGCAAGACCTTCCTCAACCGTCATGTTCAGCCGGTATTTCTTCTGAAGAATCTTCTCTATTTCAATTTCCCCTTCGCCAATGACTGCCGCCCGATAGCGGAAAAAGATTCCCGTTGGATCGGTCATGAAAAGGGTAGGTGTCCCATCGCCATCGATGCCTGCGACAAGCAGCGACACGCCAAACGGGCGCAAACCCGCACTTTGTGTTGTAAACTGGCACAAATCGCTCATATCCTTGACAATGCTTAACACATCAATCCCGCTGTCGTACGTAACACGATGCTGCTGCGCTTTGATTTGGGAGCGCTCAACCAGAACGCGCGCATCTGAAATGATGCCTGCTGCGGTTGCTGCTATATGATCATCAATCTGAAAGACCTTTTCAACCGATTCAGGCACGACAAGTTTTCCAACGATACGCTTGTCTGCAACGAGCACAATGCCGTCTTTGCACGCAATGCCAACTGCCGTGCTTCCTTGCCTGACTGTCTTCTTTGCATATTCAACCTGCAGCAATCGCCCATCGGGAGAGAACATCGTGATGCTGCGATCATACCCCATCTTTTGAGTCATCTTTACCGGTTCCACATCAATCACCCTGCCATGTATTTTTTCTGGGCTTTTATGAGAATGCCGCTCGTGCCCAGTGAACGAACGATAGCTCTTTTGTTCTTAATTGAATTGATAAACGTAAAAGATGCTTTGAGAAGGTCTGCTGAGGTGTGGTTTACCCGCGCGATGCCCTTGTTTTCTTTCCATTTTGGAAACTGTAATCCTGCTCGTGCCATGCCTAAATCACCCACATAGGTGTGCATTGCCTGCATGATAGCCTCAGACACCTCGTCCTCTTTAAACGCTACGCTTGAAAGTACTTCAAATACGATATATCTTTTCCGTTCTTTCAGGCTTGGCAACAACGATTTCATACGTTTTTTAGAAGGAATGCCAATTGTTTTTCCCCTTCTCTCACAGACCGATAAAAATAGGGTTGGTTTATAAAGATTTCTATATTTAAATTAAGCCAACTTTGGCTTGTCAAGTGCATCATGCACTTTTTTAACGAGTTCCATAAAGAGTTATGGTGATAACGAGAGCGTTACTCTCTCCGAGGGTGCACTTTCGGAAGGCTCGGTAGAATTTTCGGGAAATATACAGGCTTCGGAATTCACATTTTGAAATTGGAGGGGACGCACTTTTCCGCCTTTCGAATAATTAAGTTTATGATATTTAACCAAATCTTCAGCGAGCTTACCAATGTTCCCTGCAATTCCGCACGGACCAACTTTATCTTCATAAGCAAAGTTTCCATCCGGTAGTTGACCCACTTGATACCGCGTAGCGATTGTATAACCGGGAAGGTTAAGCATAAGTTCTCCACAACTCAGTTATATTTAAAGTAGTTGTAGAAAAAAATAAAAACTTACTCACAGCTTACTTTCTTTAATCCCTGTTCCCTGTCAGGCATGATCACCTGGACAACGCTTGTCTTGCCTACGCCCAGCACATCAAGTCCTGAGCACAATGTGCTTTCTCCTGCAGCTAATGTATCTGCATCACATTCAGGGCTGATATCAAGCTGCCCGTTCACGATAAAATCAGCATCGCTCACCTTGATGCGCTCACTGCCAGTGTTCGTAAATGTGAGGGTAATCATTCTCTCCGCACAGCTGACATCACTTAACAGTTCCGTGCTTGCAACAACTGCACCGGTAAGTGGGCTCTCAGTTTTTGTATCTACTTTCTCTTCCTTTTCTTCAACCACTTCAGCCTTCTCCACAGCCGCGACATCCGGCGTGTCTTGCGTTTCAACAAGGGGAACACATGCTGCAATCAGAATCGCCAACAACACTAATATCATTCTCATAACCATCACCATCCACAAGCAGAAGGGAGCGATATATAAAGTTATCCGTGAACCGCAACCGGCGTTTCCAGCGCCTTCTCATACGCCCGCTTCAGATCCAAAACAGCATACCCGTGCCACTTAACATTTTCATTCGTAAAGGCAAACGCTTCCCGCCAACTCTTCTTCATGCCCAACGCACCCCAGAGCCAGTCAACACAGCTGAGCGCAACAATGCTTCGCTGCGGCGTATACCCAGTAATCTCTATGCGCTGCGGAGAAAGCTGCCGCATGCTGTAGATGGGCAGCAAAGTATCCGCATCAGCCACGCCTAATTTCTCGCTGACCGAGCGCAGTAACTCAATGCCATGAAGAGCACTGCCAAGGTCATGCTCCAAAAAGATGCAGCGTTCATACTCACGAAATGACTGCTTGATTTTTTCAATTGCCACAGGATGTGCAACATCAATCACCAGAGTAGTATGATGAAAATGCTCCCAGGTGTTTGTGTTTGCCTGTGAAAAAATCTTGCCTTTCAATTGCGGCAGCACACCGATAACACTCTGTGCATGATGCGAGTCTTTCATCTCAGGATCTGCCTTCAGCTCTTTCTTTTCTCCCGGATCCCTGCACCTTCGCTGCAACTTCACGCTGACCTTAACAACATCATCTGCAGACACGAGCTTCAACACTAAGCCTAATGCAGTTGCGCAGAACGTCGAATTACAGGATACCTGCCGCGCACCTTTATCATATTCATAATTCTCACAGACCGCGCGAGGCGCAGAGACAAAATCATGAACAAGCTCTGATTCTGTCCCTCCTTGCACAAGAAATGGCTTGCTATTTTTCTTATAATCATGCATATGTTTTATTGTAGTATCTCCATCAGTTGCATCAATGATGGTTTTATACCGCGAAAGCTCGTGATGCAGCACATCAAAGCCTACCGCTTTGCACTTCTCCACCCGTTCTGCGTAATTCTCGCCCGCTCCAACAATCACAGGAAACCGTCCAAACTCTTTATACAGCTGAAGAATTTCCTTCGTCTTGATATCATCAGGAGCAGCAGAATACTTCGCACCATGAATGGGAATATCCATGCTTAACAGCAGTCGTGCTATCCTGCTGCCGACCGTTCCCAGACCATTAATCAACACGGGTTGCATAAGCCGCCAAATAAAACATCATCTTTTAAATCTTTTCATACATTCTCACACTCTCGCAATAATACAACATCATACTGTCACAATATTTATATATGCCCGTGATTATGGTGTAAAAATGAAAGAGCGTATTACGATTACCCTTGAACAGGATATTCTTGCAGACATTGATAAGCATGTGGACAAAGAAAATGCAAAGAACCGCTCCCACGCGATTGAGCTTCTCTTGAAAAAAGCCTTAGGCAAACGCTGCCCAAAGAAAGCCGTTATCTTATGCGGCGGGATGGGCACACGCCTCCGCCCGATCACTCACGAAATTCCAAAGGCGCTTATTCCTGTCCATGGAAAAGCGCTTGTTGAGCACCTGATCGATCTCTTCAAAAAGTTCGACATTAAAGAGATTATTCTCAGCGTCGGCTATAAAAAAGAGCAGATCATGAAACACTTTGGCGACGGCGAGCGCCTGGGCGTGCGCATTTCATACATTGAAGAAGACACCGAAGCGCCGTTAGGCACCGCCGGCCCATTAAAGAAAGCACGCAGCCTGCTCACCGACACGTTCATTGTCACCAACGGCGATGAGCTGAAAGACATTAATCTTGAGGAGATGTATGACGTGCATAAAAGCAATAAGGCAGTTGCAACCATCGCACTGACAACCGTTCCCGACCCAAGCAATTATGGTGTGGCAGAAGTCTCAGGCACGCGCATCCTGCGATTTATTGAAAAGCCGCCCATGGATGAGGCGCCCAGCAATTTGATTAATTCGGGCTTGTATATTTTAGAGCCCCAGGTGCTCGACCTGATTCCTGATGGCCAGGCGATGCTGGAAAAAGATGTGTTTCCCATTGTCGCATATAACGGCGGCTTGTTTGGCTATCCCTTTGCCGGCCAATGGTTTGATACGGGAAACATTGAGCGCTACGACCGGGCGCTGAAGCACTGGCGAGGGATAGGTCATGAAGATTAATCCATTTATCTTTCGAAATTATGACATCCGCGGCATTGTGGGCAAAGACTTAGACGCGCATAATACGGAAGCGCTGGGAAAGGCATACGGAACACTTCTTCACAAAAGAAAAATCCGTCATGCCGTTGTAGGCAGAGACTGCCGGGTGAGTGGAAAAGAATTTCAGGCAGCATTCATCCGCGGTTTGACTTCTACTGGTGTTGATGTGATTGACATTGGCATGGTCATGACGCAGATGATGTACTTTGCGCAATACCGATTTCAGACAAACGGCGGCGCAATGATTACAGCATCACATAATCCTCATAATTACAACGGATTTAAGTTGGCAATTGGCTTTTCTAAAACGACGGAAAGCAAAGAATTGCAGGAAATGAGGGGGTATGTTGAAGAAGAGAAATACATTAGAGCAGAAACTGGAAGAATAACCACAGCAGACATCAAGGAAGATTACTTCAATGATATCCTGAAAAGAATCAAGCTAAAGAAAAGATTCAAAGTGGTCGTTGATTCCCGCCACGGCACCACCGGAATGTACATTCCCGAACTGCTGAAGCGCGCTGGCTGTGAAGTGATAGGGAAAAACCTCGAGGTTGACGGACGATTTCCCAAAGGCACGCCTGACCCGACGGAAGCGCGCTTTCTCACCGAGCTCAGCAAAGAAGTTATACAACAAAAAGCAGATATTGGCGTCGCATTTGACGGCGATGGCGACAGGATAGGTGTGGTTGATGAGAAAGGCAACATTCTCTGGAACGATGTGCTGGTTGCCATTTTTGCAAAAGAAATCCTCGAGCGCTTTCCCGGCTCAAAGATTGTGCACAACACGCTGTGCTCACAGGTGGTGACAAAAGTGATCGAACAGAATGGCGGCATCCCTATCATGTGGCTCACCGGACATGCGTTTATCAAGTCAAAGATTGCCGAAGTTGGCGCTGCATTTGGCGGCGAATTATCCGGCCATTTCTTTTTCAACGACAATGCTTATGGCCATGACGACGGCTCATACGCAATACTACGATTGCTGGAGTATTTGTCCGACAGAAACATGTCATTGAGCCAGTTATACGAGAGCTTTCCCAAGTATATTTCATCTCCTGAAATAAAGATTGGCTGTCCCGATGACAAAAAGTACCAGGTGATCAACAACATGTCAAAAAAGTTTAAGAACGATTTTCCGAATGCAAAAATAACAGATAACACAGTTATTCCTGGCGATGATGGCACGCGTGCTGACTTTGATGATGGTATGATCATATTCCGCTGCTCTCAGAACGGCCCGTACATCACTGTTAAGTTTGAGGCAAAAGACACAAAAACATATGAAAAACGAAGGCAATACATGAGAACGATGCTGCATTCCTGTCCTGAAATGATATGGGAAGATCGGCTATGTGTGAATGTGGAGAGTGTACGTTAATACGATGGCGCCTTTCTCTGATGAAACCTTTTCGGGCCAGATGTATGCGAACGCTCGCGTGAATGACCATGTTGATCACCGCGTCCCAAACGGCCTTCAGATCGACCGCTATCCTGCCTACCTCTTCCAAATTGTCTGCCGCGTCCACCAAAACCTCTTCCACCAAACCGGCCGCCACTAAAGCGATCCTCAGTTTTTACCGTCATGACACGTTTCATGTCCGGTATCTCTGATTTTTCAACATTGAAGTTCTTATACGTTTCAAGCATGCGTGAAAAATTTTCATAATCAAAATCACAGACAATATTGACTGCAATCCCTTCCTCACCCGCACGTGCTGTCCTGCCGATGCGGTGCACGTAATCTTTCGGATCATTCGGAATTTCATAATTATACACATGCGAAACATTGTCAACATGCAATCCGCGTGCTGCAACATCGGTGCATACTAGCACGCCGACGCGAGCACCATTGAACATCTGCATTGTTTTCGTGCGTTTGTTCTGCGAAAGGCCGCCATGGATTGCGATTGCATCAACCTTATTTGTTCTCAAATTCTTGACGACAAAATCAACCGTATGCCGTGTATTGCAGAATACCATGACCAATCCAGCGCGTTCATGCTGCAGTAAGTGCACTAGCAGCGACAGCTTCATGTTCTTTTGCACGTCATAATAGACCTGTTTGAGCTTGCTTGGGTCAACCATGCGTGTTGCAGACACATTGACTGGATTTTTCATATGCCGGCGTGCAACATCAATCTCGCGCGAGGACATCGTTGCAGAGAAAAACAATGTCTGCCGTTTTTCCGGGCACAATCCGATGATCTGCTCCACATCGTCAATAAATCCCATATCAAACATCCTGTCTGCCTCATCTAAAACAAGCACTTTGATACGAGAAATGTTAATGGTATTTCTCCTGAGATGGTCCAATAATCTTCCGGGTGTTGCGACCACAACATCTGCCCGTGATAAGAGTTGTATTTGTGGATTGATCGATACGCCGCCGTAGATGGAGACAACATTCAGTTGCTTGTGATAGGATAATTTTCGCAACGATTCTTTTACCTGTTCAGCAAGCTCGCGCGTTGGTGTGAGGATTAATGCCTGCACCCCTTTCCGTGGAACGACATTCTCCACAATGCCGCAGCCGAATGCTAGCGTTTTACCTGATCCGGTTGCCGACTCGCCGACGACATCTTCACCTGCTAAGATATGCGGGATAGAACGTTCCTGTATCTGTGTGGGTTGTGTATAGCCTAACTTTTGAATAGCTGTTATAGCTTCTTTACTTAATCCGAATTCTTCAAACTTCATGTTATTGCTCCGTAGCACTCCTCTAGAAAAAGCTAAATGTTTTGAGAAACAAGTGCTCTCTCATCGTCAGTAATGCGTACTATATCTTACTCTAAAGAGTGAAGTATATAAATGTTTCCTCCATAAAAACCATCGAAAGATGCTTCGGGTGCCCATACAGCATAGAGCATGACAGAGTGTTAAGTACGAGGTGACACTCCTTTCAAATCCCACTCACCCGCATCAACAATCTCAAACTCAAGTGCCTCACCTAGCTTATAATTTCCCCGTACAACCACTGGCTTGTATGCAAAGTTCCTCCCAACGAGCGTGTTATTCTTTCCTTGCTCATTGATAAAAACAGTTCCCTTCCACCCAATCCATTGTTTATTCTTCTCCAATGAAATCCGCTCGCACACATCCGTCAACATCCTGCTTCTCTTTTTTATTTCACCGCTATGCAATTGTTCCATCTGTGCAGCAGCCGTTCCCTGCCGCGCCCAAAATCGTGAAATGTTCATCACATCAGGTTTAACCTCCTCAAGCAACTGTATCGTATCCATAAACTGCTCTTCCGTCTCACCCGGAAAGCCGCAGATAACATCAGTTGCAATCACAATGCGAGGAAATGCTTGCCGAAAAGCAGCAACAATCTCTTGAAATTGCTCAACCGTATAATTCCTTTTCATTTGTCGAAGAATGCCATTATTCCCGCTTTGCACAGGGATATGCAGGAACTTGTACACTTTCTCATCACGATAGGCATCAATCAGCTCTTCTTTTATCTGAACAATATGATCAGGATTTCCCATGCCAAAGCGGATCTTAAAATATTTTTTAATCTTGCAGATCTCTTTCAACAAATGCGCAGCGTTTGCTCCTTTGTCAAATCCATAGCACCCCGTGTCTTCCGAGGTGAGCCAGATTTCCTTTACACATTCATTGGTTACTTCTCTCACTTTGTTCACAATAGTGTCGACCGGATAACTCTCAAGCGCACCGCGCGCATGCTTTGTCTTGCAGAAAGAACACGCACTTAAGCAGCCGATGGAGATAGGGATTGTTTCAATCAAGGGATTGCGCCGAACTTTTGGCGCAGACAGCATCGGCAACGCATTCCTCGTCAACAGCTGCACTCGCTCACCATGGGCAGTTTTCTCAACAATTTCAACAACAGAATCAAGCTGCCGCGTGCCGATCAACGAGTAATTGGTAAACCGCGTTGGCTCTGCCTGCGGGATGCAGCCGCCGATGACTATTTTTTTGTTCAATTTTTTTATTTGGTTCAATGTCCGTAAAAAAGTATTCTCTGTAGGCGTCTTCACGGTACACGTATTGAACAGCACAACCTCAGCATTGTCTTCATCAACAAGCTCATGCCCGGCCTGCTTCAGCAATCCCGCCATATGCTCGCTGTCAGAATAATTGTGACTGCATCCTTGAGTAGTGATTGCAACTTTAACCATGACGATGACATGCGAAGCTCCATTTATAAAATTTCCTTAAAAGGTATAATGATAAAAGTTAAGATCTACCATGGAAAACAAAATGAAAAAGAACGAGACGGAAAACCACCTCAAGGAGAGGGGAGGAAGTGTGCAAGGCCTAAAGGACTAAGACGCGATATAAAGAACCGGTCCAGAAGGTCCGTTATATCGCACGCGATTTCAACAATCCAGAGCCACTTTCTTGATAAGTAGACAAAAGAGATAAGCCAAAAACATAAACATTATAAATCAAAGAGACTATAAAACAGCAAATGACAAAAAAGGCGAAGGCGGAATTAGAACTAGAAGAATTGATAGAGGAGATTATAGAGTCTACACCCGAAGTAACATCGATAGAGAAAGAGGGGAAGGATAAAGAAGCAGATAAGGAAGAACCAGACGTAACTTTATCGGAATATAAATTAGAAGAAGAATATAAGAAGGATGAAGTTCCCGAAGAATTGGAGAAGACCGAAGAGCAGATCAGCAAGCCTAGTGATGTCATACTCGAATGGGAGCAAGGCCTAAAGGACGAAGATGCCATTTACAAAGATCCGATTGAGAAAATACAAGACATTTTAGAAGACCTGAACAAACCAGGCAAACGTTTTCTTGATAGAAGGACACAGAAGTACGAACCTTCTTAAATGATGGCGATGCTCACTACGCACTTAACCGAAGATACTGAAATACGCGACCTTGCATTGTGCCTGCCAAAGCACAATACCCTTATTTTTTCCGACTTTCACCTGGGATACGAAGAAATGCTCACATCACGAGGAACATTAATTCCGCGTTTCCAATTCAAAGACACGATGGCACGTTTAGAAGAGATATTTAAAAAAATAAAAGCGGCGCAAAAAATAATTATCAACGGCGATCTAAAGCACGAATTCGGCATTATTTCCACACAAGAATGGCGTGAAATACTAAAATTAATTGATTACTTTTCAAAAAAGAGTGAAGAAATAATTATTGTAAAAGGAAACCATGACGTTAAATTGACACCCATCGCACAGAAAAGGAATATAACAATAGTGCAAAATTACAGATTAGGCGACATTCTGATAGCGCATGGCGACATTATAGATGATGAATCAAACGATAAGAACATAAAAACGATTATCATCGGCCACGAGCACCCGGCGATAACCATCCGCAGCAACATAAGGGCAGAAAAGTTCAAATGCTTCCTGAAAGGCAAATGGAAAGGGAAAACACTGATTGTCCAGCCGTCATTTAACGTGCTGACTGAAGGAACTGATATCCTGTCAGATAAGACGCATTCTCCATATCTGAAATCGATTGATAATTTTGAGGTATTTGTTGTTGCTGACAGGATTCTTTATTTTGGAGAAGTAAAGTCACTCCTAAAGTGACCCAAAATACGCCTCCAGCCGTATAACAAATTTCATCCGTGAAACAAAATGCCACAGCAAAAACCCCACCAGCGAAGCAACAAGTCCGGCAACAAATGAAACAAGCACTAAATTCAATAACGCAACCGGAAAGCTGAACACAACACTGGGCGAGAGAGCAAATGCCGCAAGCAGAGGCAACGCAGCAAGCATCAGCGCCGATCCAACAACAACATCAACAGGCACGGAATGAAGCCTCAACTTTAATACCAAAAAAGCAGCCTCAAAAATCAAGGCAGCGATCAAAAACACAACTACTTTTTTCCAGCCAAAAATGCCTATATCATCAACACCAAACGTAAGTACAGCAAAAGAAACGGAAAACAAAAGCGCAACGCCTGCCTTTTTCAAGATATACACTGCACAATTCATTGCAAAAATAAAAACAGCAACAAAGACATAATACAGAACAGCAGGAGACAGAGACATTTCCAGGATATAAATGAAAACAGCAGCTGCGCATGCAAGAACTGCAATAAGTACAGCATCCTTTAGCCGTAGTGTTCGTAGTTGTTCTTCAGCTATTAACCATCGCATCTTCTCAATCCCCCTTTAACTGTGCCTCAAGCACCGGCAGCGTATGTTTTATCTCAGCAATCTTATCCTCATAACGCTCAGCATTCTTTTTGTACGTTTCAGTTGTCACCCTTTTCTCAACAAAACACTGATGCTGCAGTCGCTTGATAAGTTCCTGTGCATGTCGAAGCTCCTCTCTCACTTTCTCAACGCGTCTTCTCAAAAGCGCTCTCCTGAATTTCTTCACTGCAGGCACCGACACAACACCAATAACAACCAAAACCACAATAATCTGCCACCAGTAGCGCAGCAGAAAGTTCCTGCTAAATTTTTTTATCAATGTTGCTCGCCTGAAATCAGCCTCTGCCTGCTTCATTGCAACATCCGCTTCTCCCATCATTACATGCGCCTCATCAAACTGCTCTTTTTCAAAAGCACCCATCGCCTCGCTCATTAATGCATGAACACCGACCATCTCAGCTCCATCCCTTTCCATCACGGTAACCTTTCCCTCCATCAGCTTCATAGTATCCATAAAATAGACGCTGTCATCATGAATATACTGAATTAGCTGCGCCAGCTTAAACACCCTCATGTAATCTTCCTGTTCAAATGCATCTTCAGCTTCCGCAAGTGCATCACTCATAAACTTCACGCCAAAATGAAGTGCTTGCATATCTTCAACGACAGCGCGCGCATCACCAAGCGAAAGCAGCGCAGCCGAGTGCGATGTATCTTCAGGAGCAACAAATGTAAACCCTTCCGGCGCAACATCTGCAACACTCAACGCTGCAGCAGTACCTATGCACAGTACAAGCAAGACTACAACCACTATCTTCATCGTTTCACCTTCAGCATACCCAACAACCCTTTATCAAATCCTTTCAAAAACTGATTTCCCTCTGCATACGTTAACTTATTCTCTGCCTTCACAAGATTCAACAGATCATAATCAAGCGTATCGATAAACTTCCTGCGCTCTTCCTTCTTTACCTCAACGTTTGACTGCAGCATTTCCATGAGTTCAGCACTGAATGGATATTTAGTGACGGCATCGCTGAGATTCAAAATTTCATTGGCTTCATTTATTTTTTGCTGAATCGGCATATGGAAACCCAGCGAATACGACTGTCGCGGCATGATCTCAAACGCTCCAGGATACCATTTGCGTAGCTCTGCTTCTGTCAATCTCTTTGGTCTTCTTGGAAGCGACAACGATTCAAGATAAGTCATCTCCTTCCCCGGCTCCTGCTCAACCGTTCCCAGCATACGTAGTAACTCTGTATCAAACGCCTCACGGGACTGCGCAGCAAATACATCTCGTCGTTGTACTTGTTTACGCGGCAGCTCAAGCCCAGTCTTCTCACAATGTGCATTAAGCTTTGCGGATTCCGATGCTTTGATAGGAACCCACTCTTTACCTGACTTTTTAGGCATTACAACGGTGTGCAATGCATGAGCAACACGAGGAACGCTTTCTTGAACGGAAGAGAGATGTTCCTTCAGCGCTCTCTGAACATGCACAGAAACCGGCAGCGGCTTGCGTTTCCCAAAATGTAATTCTTTCGACCTAAACAATTGACCAAACCACTCAACCACAGACCTTACCATCCTCAACAGTGAATACCGTGCTGTTCCGCTTTCCTTCGACAACCGTTCCTCTAAAACCGCTTCTTCATGCTCAATCTCCGCCAACCGTGCCTTGTTCTCGTTATAAACATAGGTAAACCTGCTCCTGCTGATTGCACCTTTCACAAAATAATCAAGCTGATTCTTATGCAATAATTCCTGTATCTCTTTCTTCTCGCGCTGAATATTCTCCAATCCTTGCTCTGCTTTAAGAATGGCAACACGCATGCTGCGCAGTTTTACGCGTAATTGCTGTATCTTTGTCAACCTTTTCTCATAATTGCTTAGATAGCGCTTGTACTGTCCCACCGACAATGATTTATCAACAAGATATTTCTTCTGCGCCTCTTTGATCAGTTCGGTGATTGTATCTTCTTCTTTGTTCAGATTATGGATGCGCTGGTTGACGATCGCAACAATGGAATATTTATATCCATAATACAAAAGCACCAAAGCAACAATTGCCCCCATAATCAGCGCCCACCAGTAATGTACGATAAGCCATACTAAGTTCACACGCCCTTTTGTCTCAAGCACGTACTGGAGCTGCGCCGCTCGTGCCCTTTCCAGCGCGGTGCTGAAATCTCCGCGTTCAAACGCAACACGCGCAAGCTCAAGCGCCTCTTCCGTCTGAGGAATAGACAGCCACTTCTCCTTTGCACGCTCAATCTGCGCCTGTGCCTCAAGAATGGCATCATGTGCCGCAAACGCCTCATCCTTCATCTCCTGAATCCGCTCAATGTACTCCGCAGCCAGCTCATAATTGCCTTCAGCAATGGCCTGCTCAGCCTGCTCAAGCAGAGCTTTTACCCCAACAACAGAAAATCCAGCATCAACCAGCGCTTGTATCACCTGCTGTGCAGAACCAATATCGGTACGCACATCTTCTTCCCCTACCTCACGCACCTGAAATAATAATTTCCTAAACTCAGTAATTGCCTTGCGCGCAAATCCCGCTGCAGTCTCATTGATTGCTACAACATCCGCAGTAATCATGAGTTCCAGTTCAAAGTCTGCCCGTGTCAGGTATGATGGTGCAATGATGTCGAGGAAATACTCAAGCTGCTCCCCATAGCCAAGTGTCGTCCTGCTCATATCGCGCACCTGATAGACACGAACATCAGCTTTGCCGCCGCCTTCAACAAGGTGCAATGCAATGTCACCAAACCCATCCCCATTGACATCCGCAAAGCGCGACTTGCCTTTTGTCAGCGTCAGCTGCTGTGGCTCAGACTCAACGGTTACTTTTGCTGTGCTTTCAAACAGCTCATCAACCGTCAGCTGGTGCATCTTTCCATCCGCAGCGACCGGAAACAATTCCGTTTTACCCGGAACGAGCTGAAGGGAAGTGATGCCCGAAAGCTCAACGGGTGGGGAAACAACCACATACTGCCCCAAAAACCCAACGACCGCCAACTCAATGTTCTCCATGAGCGCATGCTCATAGAGATTTGCAATGGATATTGGCGTTGCCTCGCCCAGGCCACGGACGACGGAGAAGACCTCAGTTGATTCAATGGTTTCTGTGACATCGCCAAATGCTTTTTTCGCTACTTCACCACCCGCACTGCCGCCTGCTGTTGTTGTCGTCGTGCTTGTCGATGAGCTGCTGGTGCTGCTGGATGCTGAAGACGAGCCACCTCCTCCCAATGCTGCAAGCGCATTGACCGTCACAAGCAGCGTATCTCCAAATGTGAGATTTATAGTGCTAATGTTATATCCTGAGCCATTGACACCCGTTGCATTCGCAAACACAACATAATCACCCGCAGCAAAGGTTGATGGAATGGTAACTCTTATGGTCCGCGTCTCCTTTTCACCGGAATTAAACTCAGCTGCGCTTCTGGACAGCTCGCCAAATGTTACCGTCCATGCATCAGGAATCCTGAAGTGGAAAACGACATTGGTAGCATTTCCTTCACCAATGTTTTCTGTAGTAGCAACAAACTCGACGGCAGTATCACCTTGGGTAACAGATAATGCGCCAGTGCTCGGTGTTGTGAATCGTGACACAAACACCGGCTGCCCTTCTGCAACAACAATCGATGCAGTCGTGGTCTGCGATGACGGAAAAGCAAGAGTATCATTTGTCGTGATGTTCAGTGTGATTGACTTTACGCCAGCAACCGTGCCATTGTCAAGAATTTCTATCTGTTTGACGCTATTCGCAAGGACAGCAAAGTTAGAGCTCTCGTTGAAATACGTCTTCGCTGAATCAGAGCTGATGTTAAACTGAACCGCATAATCGCCGGTATTATTAATAGTGATGTTCCCCAGCGAGACATTGCGATTCAAGCTCGTCCGCACAGCAGCCAATTGTGCAGGAGCTCGCGTCCAGTTGCGGTCAAACTGCACAAGAATGTTCGTGACAGCACTTTCATTGAGATTGCCCACAGAATCATTCGCCCAAATGCGAAGATTATAGGTGCCGTTTTGCGTGGCGTTAAACGATGCATTATACAGGCTGTCACCGGTATTGTACATCATAGTAATGTTTCTATAAGCAGTATCGTTGCTCAATTTATATTGGAATATAACAGTTCCGACCGCTGTCGTATTATCGGTGATGTTCGCATACACCGAGATGTTAAGGTTTGGGTCTAAGTTGGGCTCTAGGCTTGGGACAGTCGTTAACGAATTGAATTGAGGCGATGCGGTGTCAACAGTGAAATAGCGCACAACGCTGGTATTGACATGAGCAGCAGTATCATTGCATGATACCGTCCAATTGTAATCGCGGTCTAAAAAGCCCGTTATCTCAAACGTTGTCAGCTGGCTGCCTCCAACGTTGGTGTTCGTCTTGTTGACGGTGTCGTTGATTAATATTGAGCAATTGAGCGTTGCATAACCTGCATCAGTCGCAGTGAAGTTAAACAAAAGTGAAGTTATTGAAAAGTTAGTATTGTTCGCCGGAGCATTAATCGTAACATTAGGAGCAACCGTATCACCCATTGTAAATGTGGTGTTCACACTGCTGTTGACGTTGTTTGCGGAATCGTTTGCAACAATGCGGATAGTATATGTTCCCTCTAACGATGTGACTGAAAACGTAGCATTATAGTGCACACGCGTTGAATTCAGCAGCGTCAGCTGTGATATGCTGCCATTTGGGAGCGTGACATTTGCGACAACCCTGGATACATTTGCATTGTCACTGACGTTTACTGTAATATTTATAAGACTATTAAGCTCAAAATCTGTTCCCGCGAGTGGTGTAACATTGGTGACATTGGGAACAAGCACATCACCGACAATAAATGTTGTAAATTGCGAGCTGTTAACGTTGTTCTTCGTGTCATTGGCGATGATGCGCAGGTGGTAGGCACCATGAAGATCAGTGACATTAAACGTAGTGTTATGCTTTGATGTGGCATTGAGAGCGGTCTGGTTCAATAGTGTTAACTGTCTGATCGAGCCGTTGGGCAATGTGACGTTTGCCAGCACAATGGATATGTTCGACCCGTCAGTGACGTTAACAGCAATCTCAAAGCGCGCTTGGAATTCAAATGTTGCATTGTTAAGCGGCGTGACGTCTGTGGCATTGGGCGCAACATAATCGCCGATGCCAAATGTTGTTGTTTCAGTGCTGTTGACATTGCGATGAGTGCTGGTGTCATTTGCGATGATGCGGACAGTGTAGATGCCATTAAGGCCAGTTACCGAAAATGAAATATTGAAATGGGTTGCATTGCCGGTTCTGTTGGCTAACGTGACTTGCTTGATCGTGCCGTTGGGGAGCGTGATGTTTGCTAAAACGGAGCGAACAAGAACATTCTCCCTAACCGTAGCATTAATGTCAACTGTTGCAGCTTCATCAAAATTCTGACCATTAGGATTAACGAGTGTCACATTCGGCGAAGAGTCATATTGGTTCCAGCCAAACATGGTGCCTTCCTGAGCGCCGTTTGCGACCTCTGTGCCTGTTTCAATGGGCGATTCGCCAACCGAAGCAAAGCCTGTGCCATTCCAACGAAGGAGAGAAATACTTTCTGTGATATCCATCGCAACGACCATGATTTCATTCGTCGTCGGATGTTCGGCAAAGCGCAACCCTTCGATGTCATCTGATGCAAATGTAACTGTCGTGGGCACTGTTGTCAGGTCACTCACACTCCACGTGTTTGGCCTTGTGAAGTTAAAGTAATCCATGGAGAGCAGTCCTGTGGTTCCTACACTAACATCGCTAAACCCAAACAATGCGCTCGTTGAATTAAGCCAAGCACAGTCAACATTGGCATTATTTGAGCCGGTCGCCTCAGTTGCAGCATCTTCAGAAGGAGGACTTGCCAAAATTTGGGTTCCGTCCCACATCCGCGCATTCACATCATTGCCGGCATCAATCCAGATCATCCCAACAAAATCAGAATCTTCTTCAGAACACAGTCGCGCTGCGCTTAATCCATTGCCCAGCGCAATCGTCGTTTCAGTGCTCCAGTATGGCGCTGTAAGCGAGAACGAACGATAGACCAAATCATTGCCCGATCCGTACACGACCAAGCCGTCATCGCTGGCACCCTCCCATGCAAACGCAAAATGCGGCTCTGCATTTGATGTAGTGGATGTTGATAAGGTGATGTTCCGTGTAGTGTCAAATCCGGTGCCATTCCACAGTGCGGCATGCAGATCTCCTACGTTGTTATGAAGAAGAACCATAATTTCATCACCACCCTTTCTCGGTGTTGATTGCACCCAGTGAATGGAGCTGTCAGCTAACGTTGAATCCAGCGGCAGCTCATCAGAATAGCTCGTGCCATTCCAGATCCGGTATGCAAGCCCATGATTTGTATCGAGGCTGCTGTTCTCGTACACAATGAGCGCATCGCCTGAAACATCTTCAACGGCGACATCAAACGCGCGATGCGCAGAGTTTGGCACATCACTGCTGACTTCGAGCAGTGCGCCCCATGTTGCTGCAGTGGCATTATATACCTGGATATTTACATCGTTAGCCTGATCCTCGATGCCCATGATAATCTCATCGCGCTCATGGTTTGCCCGTACAACAACCCAGTTGATATCAGCACCAGTATTCAGCGAGTTGGCTCTTACTGTAGTGAAATTGTTTGAAACATTCCACAGCCTGTACAGCGGCGTCTGGTTGTTCAGCGTCTGATACACGATAAGGCCATCGGCCTGCGTGGCGCTTATGACGTTGGCGTAAGCAGGAGCGGATAGCAGAACTACTGTGAGAATTGCCAGCACCACGAATGTTATTCCCCTTTTCATTTCACAAACCATGCCGTCGCTTTGCCTATGGTAAAGCAATCTACCTTCTTCTTCAGCTGTAATTTCAAGCAATACCGGTCAGCCGTATGCCACGCAACTTTGAGCTTTTCTGAAATCTCCCGCGTAGAAACCGGCCTGGACGAATCTTTAATGAACTGATAAATAGTATGCTCTGCCCTCTTTTTGACCATCTTACCGCAGAAAATCATTTTTCCTTTATAAATATTCGCATTTTAATACATAATATAGATTACTGATATAATAACCATATATTCGCACTTTTAAAGCGAAAAATAAGAGATAACAAAAACAAGAGATAACCTAAAACATCAAAACAGATGAAGCGCCTTCTCAACCCACGCAGAAATCTTTTTTCTGTACTTCTTTCTCAGCTGTGACCCATTACCATTTGCAACCTTAAATCTTTGAAGCGTCGAGGCAGGAACCACTTTAAAATGCCGTGTCCTATACACAAGATACGCTGCCCCAGCCGCTGGCACCAACGCAGCAGCGAGAAGAAGCCCGGCAAGAGGAGACACTGCAGGAATACTCACGCCTGCCCCAGTGATGCCGCTTCCTTGTGCCAATGCACCAACAAACAATGCACCCAGCAGCAGCGCTACAGCCGACGAGCCTGCGACAAGCCGCTGTGATGACCATTGCCCATTAACCGCAAAGATATCATCCACATGCATGCAGGTGCGCTTGATCAGGTTGCTCTGCACATCCCCTTCAAGGCAGGTATACACGCCTAAAGAGCCCGTCCCTTTGGTTTTTTCTATCACCGAAGCAGCAAAGCGCTCCGCACGATATTCACTTCCACTGTAAATAAGAAGCGTTGAAAGGGAATCAAACAGCAATGCATCAAACTTGCCTGTCCTCAGAATCTCGTTCACCGCAATGCTCAGCTCAGTAAACGCCTCGGGCGAGGATACATACAGCACATTTTCCTTATCCTCAACCCTCCCTAAGCCACCGGTTACTGCATCGACAAAGAACATTTTTTTTGTCGAAACGCCAAAGTGCTGAAATGCTCGCTCAAGCGCCGATGCCGGCCTGTTCAATGTGACAAAACAGATGGCACGGTTGTCGAGCAGCTTCAGAAGACTTATCAAAGATTCACTGTAATGCATCTCCGAGATGACAGAAATAAACGCGCCCTTCATGAGCTTTTCAGGCATCGCTTTCATTGCTCATCACTCAGGTTAATCACCTTGTCACAGACAACCGCCAGCTCATCAACAATACGCTTGTCCGTCTGCTCATGCACTCCAAGCACCACGCCGCTTTTTTGATGCTCGCGCACCCGCTCAATCATGTTTCGAACGAAGCGTAGCACCATGCGCTGGTCATGATACACTGACAGCGCATCGAGAGAATCCAGAAAGACGAATGAGAGATCTTTGTTCTTATAGACAGGATCGAGGCAGATGCCGATTTGTGTCAAGCTTTCCATCGAGTTGAGGAAAACTGCGTTCTGTGCTTTTGCTTTCTGCCCTGTCACACAGTCAATGAAAAGGACTTTGTTGTGGTCGATGTTGTTCTGCTGCATGATCTTCGACACGTTATGATACGGCTTGTTCATCGCGATATACGCGCCATGATAGCCAAGATCATCAACAAGATACTTCAGCAGGCGCATATTGGCCGCTTCAAACCTCTTTTCGGGCATGATTGCCAGAACAACGAAATCTCGCGGCAAGCCGCGCAGCTCATCCACCAGTTTTTGCATCATCTTCAGGAAGGCAGTAAATTCCTTTTATAAAGATTTCTAAAATGTCGAGAACGCCGCCGCCCGTGCCAAAAAATGCGAGCGAGCAGGCATAGGCGCGTTCTTGGCATCAATCCACTCCACCAAACACTTCCTGTTCCGGAAACACTTCAAGGCCATCGCTGCTGATGTTCATCGCCACAATCTTTTTCTGATGGCCAGCCCCGCGCAGCTTCAGAACCTCGATTGCCCTTTCCCGAATATTGCCTCTTTTAATGTTATACAGCACAACAACCCCATCAGCTAAAAACTCTTCTACCCCCGTTGTGCTGAAGACGGTAGGCACCTGATGTGTTTCGGTGATTAAAAACGATGTCGCTCCGATTTCTTCAAAAAAACGGAACAATTGCTCAATGTAAATGCGATACGAGTCTTCTTTACCCGTAAATGCAGACGCGATTGCTGTCAATGAATCAACTACGATAAGGTCCGGCTTGAAATTGTCGGGAAAGATGATTGGCTGCACATCGATAAGCAGTTCACCCTTTGATTTCATGAGCAGCGCATCAACGCTTCGGGTAATCTCAAATGGGTTAAAGCGCTTCACAAGCAAATTGCCTCGTTGAATGAGCTTCCTGGGCTCCCAGCCAAAATCTTCCATGTGTCGGATTAACTTATCCTCACTTTCCTCAAAGCTCATGTAGAGGCATTTCTTGCCGTTTTTTGCATGATAGTTCAGTGTCTGCAGCGCTAAGATCGTTTTGCCGCTTCCAGCGCCGCCGGCAAGCAATATAGCCGTACCCACAGGAATGCCATGATCCAGCAGTTCATCAAAGCCGTGAATGCCCGTGAAGATGTGGCTGCCTTTTTCCTCATGATGCCTGCGCTTGATTTGCCGATGCTGCTGGCCCTTGAGCTCGCGCTCAATTTGTGCTTTGATTGCCGACATATCAATCCCTTTTTTCACATTAAGCGGAGAAAATTCCTGAGGCTGAGAAGTTCCGATAGTGCTCACACCTTTTTTTCCTTCCATATCCTGCTCTATACAATGTAGATTGGTATTTAAATGTTGCTTTGGAGCTGAAACAAGCCCTAGACTAGGCTCAGAATAACCGCCGCAGCCACGATCGCAGCAATTCCTATGGCCTTGTGGAATATGGCGTGGCGTGTCATTGGCTCTTTGAGAATGGAAGGGATGAACAGGCTCAGCATGAGGATGAGTACAAATACAAACACCGGCTGGAGTGTGCCATAGGTAGAGACAAGGGAAATAGGAGCAATTGAAGCTGCTCTTAAAAAGGAATAGCCAGCTCCAAAAGCAGTGATTTCGATGACAAGCATTGGAAAAATAAAATGTACTGGCTGGTACAGGTCACGGCGTACAGTTCTGCTCAGGATGGGAAGAATATTGACAATTGAAGTTGGAATCATGACCAAAAGATAAACTTCCCAATACGTATAGCTGCCTAAAAGATATTTATCACTGACATCGATGACAGCCGGGAGTATTGAAGCGAGCATCATGATCCAGAAAAGGTGAGAGATGCGCCACTTTTCCTTGTGCTTTTCTATCCCAAGAAAAACGGTGCTGAACACCGCAATGGCGATTGCCGTATAATGAACCAACGACAGCCGTTCTCCGATGAATAAGAATGAAAAAAGTGCAACAAATACCGGATAGATGTAAAATAGCCCCATAATGCGTGACACTTCATATTTTGTAAGGGCATAGTAGTACAGAAAATGGAGCATGCCACAGCAAAGGCCCACAAAAAGAGCGATGGATGCTATTTTTTGGTCGATGTCCGGAAAGCC
>CAYIKL010000005.1:10442-46328 GCA_964364045.1 uncultured Methanosarcinales archaeon | reverse complement strand
GGATGGTGACCTGTACTTCACCAATGAAAGCAGGTATAACACCACATGCCATGCCAACGGTACAATAAATGTAAACACCATCCAGTATCTCTGTTCGGTCTACATATGGTACTGGGATGCTTCAGGAGCCTGGACAATCAACGCTTCAGTTAAGGACTCGTTCGCTTATACGGGCGAAAATAGCTCAACGCAGTTCCAGTTGGCCCAGACAACTGCCATGATTATGGCGCCATCTGCACTTACATGGGCAACCCTGGATTTAGGGTATACGAACAGGACATCAAATAATGATCCCATCATGATCAACAACACGGGCAATAAGAACATTGGGCTTGGAGGGGTTAGCGTATCAGGCTCTGATCTGGAAGGCAATGGTACCCCTTCATATTCCCCTACGTATCCGCAGTCGCTCATCAAGGCCCAGAATTTCAGCATACAGCACTTCAACGCCACTGCTACAGCAGACTGTAATTCCGGAGCTGGAGTGAACTGTTATGAATGTAATGGCACACAGCTGCTGAATAGTACAGGTGGCACAACAAATCCACAGCCGCTCAACTTTGCAAACATTACTGCAGGGAATAACAGCTTAGTGTTGAGGAATGGCACCAGCGGCCAGGAAGATCTGTTCGTCTGCCTGCGACTGGTTCCATCTCAAATACCACGGGCGACGTATGACACTACAGGTAACTGGACAACTGCATGGACTGTTACGGTGGCCTAGACGGGTGAAAAAAATGAAGCACAAACTCATCATTGGATGCATCATGGCTTTACTTATCGCTCAGATGGTGAGCGCATTCGGCATTACAACTCTATTTTATGACCGAAACCCTTTAATTACTACTCCCGGCAAAGTTGAGGAAGTGCAGCTTCTCCTGCAAAACACTGATGAACGAAAAGATGTGAGATTAAAAGCGAGGATTATCGAGGGGGCGGATATCGCTGAAATAACCGATGAGAGCTTAGAATATTTTGTTCCTATGGGCGAAAAAAACGTGAAGGTGAACTTGCGGATAAGAGTCCCAGATACGATGAAGCCAGAAGAGAGGCGAGATATTAAAGTCAGTTTTACCCAGGTTGGCATTGACAAGGAAGGCGAGATGGTACAGTTAGGCACGGGCATTACTGCAGTCACACCATTGGTCATCGCTTCACCTCCGGCTCCTGTTGCAGCACCGGGAAATAGCATGTTGGTCGTGGCAGTGGTGTTGCTTGCATTGGCAGCAGCCATAGGGGTGCTCATGTTCAGAAGGAAAAAGGCTAAAAAGCTACGATGATGAGTGGTGCACGTGCCCAGGATGGCTCTGGTGAAAATCGCTCAGAAATGTACATGAACGTGGATGAAAGAAAAAAATGTTATCGTGCTGATTGCAGTGCTTAGCTTACTTGGCACTTTCTTTCTCGTTTATGGCGCTCAGGGAAATTATCTTGCAGTGATTGGAGCATCTGTCTTTGACGGCTGGGCGACACAGGCAACGACAAGTGCCTCTCTGGCCATCGCAGGGGCGGAGGAGATCAGCGTACTCGTTTCTGATTCCGGCAATGCAAGCTTTGCCAGCGATACTGTCCCTTTAGTGGTGCATACCATCACAAACCTTACGTCGGGATGGCAGATCAATATAAGCTTGAAAGGACAACATTATCCTTCAGGACAAAATTATCCTTTAGCCTGGACTGAACCAGAGCCGAACACAACTCAGGCAGGCACAACTAAATTTGAGTATTTTGAAGTTAAAGTGAACCAGAGCGTGCCGAACAGCAGCTATAGGATATTTTTCAACCTGTCACAGTTACGGCTGGGGGATCTTCCGCCTGACAATGTCAGCCTGTTTACGTACAATGATACCAGCACCGTATTGGAAAACCTTACAAATACCAGCATCGGATGGGAAAACCTTACAACAGAAGTCATCAACGGGACGAATGACCCTGCCCAGTTTTTTGGGATTGCACCACACTTTTCAAAGTTTTTAATAGGACAAAGAGGGCCAGCGACACCAGGTGCAGAGCCGGAAGCGCCCGGAGGAGGAGGCCAAACCGGAACACCAAGCGGACCAAGTGGCGGAGGCGGTGGAGGAGGCGCGCCAAGAAAGGTCACCGCCATTGAAAAAGAGTCTCAGGAAGAGGAACTTCCGCCGGAGCCCGTGCACATCTCAGGAGATTATTTTGATGTCCAGCTGGTTATCCCAAAAAAATACCATGAGCTGTTGGCAGGAGATGAGCTCATTGCTGAATTGAGCATTATCAACATAAAAAAGATAGGGGTTATCGGCGTTGAGATAGAATATACGATTGAGGACAGGTCAGGGAAGGTCATATGGAACTGGATCGAGCAGAAATCGGTTGAAAACGAGATCACGTTTGTCCAGAAAGTTAATCTTCCGGCAGAAATGGCACCGGGCTATTACATGTTTTTTGCGCGCGTCCGGTTTAAAGATGACACTGCGCTTGCAGGATATCCATTTAAGGTAATCGTGCCAGAGAGGGTTCCGGGCGCATTCGCCTTTCTCGAAGGCGCATGGGTTCCCATACTGTTTTTTCTTGTACTCATTGCGCTCATTGTCCTGGTTATTTCTCTTATTCATGACAGGGATAAAGTCATCCTTGCATTAAAAGGGCACCAGTTGTCGGAGCTGACACGACAGCAAGATTTTCTGAACGAGCAGCGGGCAGTTATCCAAAAAAAGAGCGACGCTAACCCACAATTGCTTCGTACTGAGGTACATCAAAAAGTATCTGCCCTTAAAAACGTGCATCAAATGCAGCTGAACGAGATGCGCAGGCTGAAGGCAAAGGATGACACACAGCAGATGGAACAGAAGCTCATGGAATGGAAAAAGAAAGGCTACAACACGCTCGGGCTGGAGCATCGCTTGAAAGGCTTGACCGACGCGGAGATACAACAGTTGCTTAAGAAAATGAAAAAGAAATATGGAGCGACCGAAGAATATAAAAATAAAGCGTGATTTTACTGTCTCATGGCAAAAAGGGGTGTACAGGCTGAGTTTGAAGAACTAAGCAGGAATATTGCCAAACTTGAGTCTTGCCGAAGAGAATTGGATCTTCTTGACACGTGCGGCTTTGAAGCTGATGCAAAACTCATACGGGCGCAGCTTCATGATGTCAGTGCGCTGCCCAAAATAATACGAGAGCTTGCCGCGCTGCGAAGGAAAATACGCGCACGATGCCACCCAATCCCTCGTGCTGATCGGCCAGGGCGTGCGACATCTCATTTGCGCAAGCAGATGCAGGAGCTGAAGGAGAAACTAAGGGAACGGACTATCATGGCCAAGGCCAAGTTCGGCTCAGGCGTTGGAATTCTTGTGAATACAACGTACAAGGATTTTACTGAGGCAATGAAGGCTGAACTGGGAAGAAAGCTCCGCGAAAAAGAACTGCAATTTGCAGCACAGCTGAGAAAAAAAGACAGGGATGTTTCTGCAGCACTCCAGGAAAAAGATGCAGCCCTGGAAGCAAAATTGCAGGAGCTTTCCCGTATGCAGGAACAAGGCTTTGCTGAGAAATACAGAAGCCTTGTGCATAAGTATCATACGCTGTACAAGGAAAAGCTCCATTCTGAGCTCCATAAGCAAATGCGGCAAAAGTTTGACGCTGAGCTGCAGCGGCGGCTTGCTGCCGAAAAGCGAAAGGCAATAGAGAAACTGATTATTGAGAGCGCGCAGAAATTAGCGGTGAAGAAAAAGAGAGTTGCTGCAAGACTTCATCAGAGCTACCGGCAGAAAGAAGCGAGGCTCGCTGCCCGCATGGCGCAAAAAGAAGCGGATGTACGGAAGGCGTTTGCGGATAAGCAGGGTGCGTTGCAGTCCCAGCTGCGGTCCCTACGAAAGCGTGAGGAGCGGCTTGCAAGGCGGCATGCACGAATCCATGAGCGGCTTTCGTCTGTACGAGAATCACTGGAGCATGAATATGCCCACATGAGAGAAGCAGAGCGCCAGGAAATTATCACTGCGAAGGCAGCCGTGCACAAACACATTGAGCACTATCGGGAGAGGCTGGACAGGAAGTTTGCAGCACGAAAAGCAGCGCTTGACGGGCGTTCAGCATCCATCAAAACGAAGGAAAAGAACCTCATTGCCCGGGAGCAATCGCTCTTGAAGGACTTCGATAAGAAACGGGAAGCACTGCAGAGTGAATTTCAGCTTTTACGAGACAGCCGGGTGCGGAAGCGTGAAAGGAAAAAGCTCTCGTCACAGCTTCATGTGCAGCGCGAACTGCTCAAAAACCAATTGAAGCAGCTGAAGCGCACAAAAGACAGTGTCCTGTTGCGAGAAAAGAAACGGCAGGCTTCTCTTGCTCAGGAGCGCACAGCATTGCAGAAGAGGTTTGAGCAGCTCAGAAAGAAAGAGCAGGCTCATCTGGTCGGGGAGGGGAAGTCCCTTCAGGCTGCGCTTGCGGAAGAGAGGGAAAAAATGCGTGAACATGGATGGGAACTGGAGATCTCATTGACAGAGGAAACTGCAAAAGTCAAGAGACATAAGCGTGCGATGCGCGCATGGTTTGTCCAGCAGCGTGTCAATGTCCACAAGAAGATGGTCCTGCTCCAACGGAAGCAAAAAGCATCGCTGTTACAGCAAAAGAAAAGGGAACGAGCTGCTGAGCGTGAGCGAGCGCTTCTACAGCAGAGGGCTGAGCAGATGAAGGAACAAGAAAGGCAGGCACTTTCCCGTGCACAGGAGCAGGCGCGCAGTGCCATTGAACAGTATCGCAACAAGCTCGATGCCGCGTTTAAGCAGCGCACTGATCGCCTCAAGGCAGAACTTCATGCTGAGCTGCAGGAAAAGCTTAGGGGAATGGAAAAAGCGCATCAACGGCAGGTAGAACGTGAACTCAAACATAAGGAGAAGCAACTGAAAAGCAGGCTTGAGCTAGCTTATGCAGCAAAGCTTGCTCAACAAACGAGATTAGGAAACGCAGATTTGGAAAAGAAAAAACAGGAGCTGGAAATGCACATTGTTGAGCATATGAGGAAGATGTTTGGGTAATTACGAATAATGTAGATATCATTCATTTCTGCTTGATGTTACAGCCGCGCTTGCTTCAAGTTCCATATTCAGGAAATGGAAGGCGACGTGTAAGTACTTTAGCTCATTTCTTTGGCGAGTTCTAATAGCAGTGGATGACGCAATCACGTTCGTGTCAACGGCAGATGGAACATTTGCTTATCTGATGCAATTAATATCTTATCTTAAGCAGCAATGACATTCTTGACCTGCATTTGCTTTAATATATCGGAATTGCGTTCTTTAACGAAAAGTATCTCAACAGCAATATTTAAGCATTGGGATATACCTCATTTCATAAGCAACATTTATAAACACCTCATCACCATCACCGCTTATGGTCAGAATCAGAAAATTTGCAGCATATCAGCGCATTGAACGCCCATATACCAGAATAAGCAAGTACAAGAAGAAAAGTTTTGTGAAGGTGAGACCGCACCTCACGATCGTGCGCTTTGAGCACGGCGATCAGAACGGCACGTTTGATCTTACGCTCCATCTCGTGTCAAACCAGGATGTTCAAGTGAGGCATAATGCGCTGGAAAGCGCGCGGCAGACATCCAACCGTGTGCTTGAAAAGCTGGGGAAAAATGCATACTATTTCCGCATCAGAAAATATCCATTCCATATTCTTCGGGAAAATCCTTTGGCATCAGGAGCAGGCGCTGACCGCATGTCGACAGGAATGAGTGCCTCATTCGGCAAGCCCATCAGCGCGGCTGCTCAAGTCTTCAAAGGAGACACTGTTATTGAAGTGAAAGTTGCGAAAAAGGATGCGGCTGCGGCAAAGCTTGCACTGTTGCGTGCAAATAGGAAACTCCCGTGCGCATGCAGGATCGTTGAAGTCAAAACTCCAGTTTCTGCAGCGACTGTTTCAGCAGCTCGGCCGAAGAAATAATTTCCTTGTGCTTTTCCTTTAGTTCCGCAATTGTTTTCTGAACATGCTGGTCTGTGAGATCTGACTTACTGATGTAGAGAAGCAGTGGCTTGTTCTCCTTTTTAAGAATCTCAAGCAGCTGCTCCTGCTTATCCAGCGGATACGGTTCTGTTGGATCAAACACATAGACAATGACATGTGCGAGATATTTAACTGCAAGCATTGCCTGTTTCTCGATTGCATTCATCGTATCAGGCCGTGCCAATGTTCCGGGCGTGTCGAGCAGCTGTATTTTCTTATGTCCAAACTGGATATAGCCGAGATTGATATGTTTGGTGGTAAATGCGTATTCCGCAATTTCAGGCGTTGATGAGCTGAGCTTGCTCAACAATGTGGTCTTCCCGACGTTGGGAAAGCCCGCAATGGCAACGGTGGGCAAATCACGAAGTATCGGATATATCTTCATAGCCTTCCGTGCGCGCTCCAGCGCGACAAATTCATTGTCGAGCTTTGTGCAGACAGATGAAAGTCTGCCATAGAATGCGCTACGGAGGGTATGGATTGCAGTTTGCACCGAGCATCTATTGAGCTTCTTCAGGTGCTGTTTTGTGAGTTCAGCTATTTTCCTTTCGAGCCAAAGAAGGCCGGCAAGCGATTTTTGCATCTGCTCCACGTCAAGCGTTGCTTTCATCAATTCCTGATAGAAGACTGACAGCTTCTCTATTTCTGGAAACGAACGATGAATCTTCGTAATCCTTTTGACGAGCGCTTCAGAAGCCATCTTAAAGCGTGCTCGTTCGATCTCTCGGATATGATGGATGGTCAGCTTGCCCCTCTTAAGCTTTTTCTTCACAAGCTCAGCTTTTATTTTCGCACGGTGGAACGCGATGTCAAGGTGGACTGATGCACGCTCAACAGGGGGTAGAGTGAATGCCATACAATACACTTAAACAGAGAAGTATATTAAGTTACTGATGTGCTACTGGTGCACCGGATGCTTCTTCAGTTCGGTGAGATGCCTTCTCTTATGATGAACGAATTGGTTTATGTTGAAATCTTCTATAAGGAATGCGACATGCTGGCCGCTCAAGTAATGAGGAATGATAACATAGTCAGCGCCTTTTTCGTACAACTGCATCGCATCTTCAATACGCTGTGCAGTCAAGACGACACGAATATGAGGATTTACCTTTTTAAGCAGCTTCAGAAGCAATAGATTATCATCGAATGTGGAAAGAGTAGATATGCAAAGCTTTATCTTTTTCAGTCTGACATGATGTAGAACGTCCATGTCAGACACGTCGCCGTACAGCGAAGGGATCTTTTTCTCAATCAGGTGAGTGATTACATCAGGGTTATAATCGATGACAAACACGCTTTTCTTCATTAGCCTCAGTTTTTTAAGGATCGAATAGCCCATCCGGTTGTAGCCGCACAAGAGGACCTCGGCATCGGTTTTTGCACCATATTCAAGCTCGTGGTGCTTGCTTTTCCAGAAAAGGAGCGGCTTAAAGAACTCGTACAGCTTTTCATTATAGGTAATAAAGTATGTTGAGATGCTGATCGTGAGTGTCGCAATGGTGGCAATAATGGCAACAATCTCTGCTGAGATATGCCCAAGAGAGAGCCCAAGCGCTACGAGAACAAGTGAGAATTCACTCGTCTGTGCGAGGGAAATGCTGGTGAGGAAGGCCGTGCGCTTATGGTAACCATCGACCGCCGTAATGATAAGCATGATCAGGGGTTTCCCGAGGAGTACAAGGAGCGAAAAGACGATGCTCGGAACTGCATACATCCGCAATGGCTCAGGGAGAATCTGCATCCCCAATGAAACAAAAAAGATAGTGACAAAGAAATCACGCAGCGACTTGATGCGGCCGCTGATCTCCAAGGCATAGGGAGTGCTTGCAAGCGTAATTCCTGCAATAAATGCGCCGGCTGCAGGTGAAAGATTGAGATAACCGGCGCTCATCGCAACAAGAAAAGCCCAGGATAAGGCTGCAAGAAAAAGCAGCTCGAGCGAGCTTGCAACGACACTAAAGAGCCGTGGAATAATATGCCACGCAATAAGGATGGTTGATGCAAGAAAAAGAACAAGGCGCGCTACATTAAACATGAGCGTTGATGGCGTAAACTGGCCCAGTGTCGAAAAATAGACTAAGGCAAAGATAGCAAAGATGTCCTGCAACAGCAAGACGCCAAGTGCAATACGCCCATGCAGGGTTGCTATCTGGTTTGAATCAAGATACAGCTTCACCACAACAACTGTGCTCGATAGCGTTAAGGCGATTGCGATATATAATGCGGGAAGATGCTCAAACCAAATCCGTGCGATGAGATAGCCAAAAACGGTTGTAAAGATGATTTGGCCGAGACCGATGACCACCGATGGCATGCCGACGCCCTTCAATTTCTTCACATCGAGCTGCAAACCGACAATGAAGAGCAGGAACATGATACCCAATTCTGAGAAAAATGAGATGACATCACTGTTCTCGATAAGCCTTAGACCAATTGGACCGATAACGATACCGGCAAGAATGTATGCGATAATGGAGGGTTGCTTCAGGATTTTTCCTATATATGCGAGCACTGTCGCAACTATAATGACCAAACCAACTTCAAAGAGGAGAGGAATGCCCCGTGACACGTCTATCATTGTTAGAAACGAAAGCTTATTTGTTTTTAAACTTTTTTATTTCCCCAAGCATATCTGAGGCAATAAACGAATAGCCGCGCTTCTTGCTGAGAGAATCGCCAATCTGTTTGTTGATGGTTGATGCAGCTTCAGCGCTTTTGAAGCGATCATGTGTTTGTGCCAGAAAGCCTGCACAGAGCCCTGCAAGCACATCACCGGTGCCAGCTTTTGCCATGCCCGGGTTGCCGCCAGATATTTTTTTGATTTCATCTTTTGAGATTATATAATCAATGGGACCTTTGAGCAAAAGAACATTGTTGCCTACATGCTTTTGGAGCGTGTGTGCTTTTTCCTCTTTATTTTTTATTTGATTTATTTTGACTAGGCTTGAGTTTTCAAGAAGAATGTCCAATTCACGCGCATGCGGAGTGATGATTGCGTTTTGAATTTCCTGAAGCGAAAGCAGCTTGATCGCATCGGCATCAATCACTTTGAGTTTGTTTTTTGTTGCGCGCATTAATTTTTTGCAGAATCTTTTCGTTCCCCACCGCAATCCGATGCCGTTTCCCAATGCAATGACTGTGTACTTGTCAAGAACCGCCGCGCGCGGGGCGTGTTCTTGAGCACTCTCAGAAATCGCCATCTTACTCCGAGCTAAAGCAGGTAGATTGCGATTGGCGATTTCTGAAGTTTCAAGCAGAAGCGCTTTGATATGCTTTGGAACAAGATACGTCCCTTTCAACTTTTTCGTCATGATGTCGGGAGAAAGAGCATTCACAGCCCAGGCAACTTTTTCAGGCGCTGCGATCGTCACCAAGTCGCAGCCTGAACGTAATGCAGCAATCCCTGCTAATGCAGTGGCGCCAACATAATCCTCAGAGCCGCCAATAATAAGTACGTGGCCAGACTGGCCTTTATGCGCATCATGCTTCCGATGCATCAGTTGCTGAATTTGATCCATATCCATACTCAACGCTCGTACAGCACCATATTCTCTTTCTTTACCACCACATGCCCTTTGCTGCCCAGGATGGATTTGACTTCGCTGAGCTTCTTTCCCTTGATCTTTTCGATCTCATCAGACGAGTAGTCAACGGTCGCTTTGCCCACATCTTTTATCTCAACGACATCATTTTTCTTAAAATTGCCATCACATGATGCAATTCCGGCAGGCAGCAGGCTGTTGTTGTTGAGCAGTGCCTCTTTTGCGCCGCCGCAGTCGAGCGTGATGGTGCCCTTAGGCTGGGAATGCAGGATCCAGCGCTGCCGGTTGCTCATCTTTTTGCGCGAAACAAATCGAGTTCCAGTTTCATTGTTGAGCGCATGGGCAATAACATCTTTTTCACGCCCAGATGCAATCACCACATCACAACCTGCATCCATGCATATTTTTGCTGCTGAAATCTTTGTCTTCATGCCGCCCACAGAAAACGTGCTCCCAGACTTCTGTGCAGCATGCTCGATTTCTGGCGTGATATTGTCTACTACCCTGATAAGCTGTGCATCGTTGCTTGTTTTTGGATTTTTATTGTACAAGCCACGAACATCGGTAAGGATGAGCAGCATATCTGCATCGGTCTTCAATGCTACAAGCGCGCTTAACTTATCGTTGTCACCAAAACTCGGCCCTATCTCGTCGATTGAAACGGGATCATTTTCATTGATGATGGGAATGACGTTAAGTTTCATCAGCGTCTCGATTGATGTGCGGAGATTGAGATATCTCTTTCTGTCAGAAAAGTCTGAGTAGGAAAGCAGCAGCTGTGCGGCTTTAAGCCCATGCTTCTTCAGGCATGCGCGATACTGTTCCATTAATGCTATCTGCCCGATTGCCGCAGTTGCCTGCTTGAGCTTCATCTCGCGCACTTTTTCGGTGATGCCCAGCTCAGAAGCGCCTAAGCCAATCGCGCCGGAGGTGACAATAATAAAGTGGTGTCCACTTTTTTTCAGGGAAGCGATTTGGGAAACAATGCTGCCAATCAGCGAGCGATCAATCTTTCCATTCTTGGTCAATACATTGGTGCCGAGTTTTATAACAATTCTCATCGTTTTTTGTGGGTGAATTTTTTTGCGTCCTTTCCCACGTAATCCTTCACAATATGCCCATCACCCCTCAGTTTGTATTTGTAGATCAACAAGCCCTCAACGCCCACTGGGCCGCGTGCGTGGAGCTTTGCAGTTGATATGCCTACTTCCGCACCCTTGCCGTAGCGGTAGCCATCGGCAAAGCGCGTCGAGCAGTTCCACATCACGGAGCTTGAGTCAACCCCGCGCATAAAGAGCTCAGCGGCTGCCCGGTTCTTGGTGATGATGCCATCGGTATGGTGGGAACCATGAGTGTTGATAAAAGCGATCGCTTCTGCGGTGCTGTTCACTATTTTAATGCTGAGGATCAAATCATTGTATTCGGTTGTCCAGTCAGTTTGGGTTGCTTTCTTTATTTTGGTTTTGATATTGCTATTTTTTAAAAAGATATATGAGCGATCATCACAGCGCAGCTCGACGCCTGCCTTGATGTATTTCGGCACCATTTTTTTTAAAAAATCGTGTGCAGTCTCCTGATGGATGAGCAGGTTTTCAATCGCATTACAGACGGCAGGATACTGCACTTTTGCATCATGACAGATGTCAACTGCCTGGGTGAGATCGGCGTCTTTGTCAACGTAGATTGCGCAGATGCCGGCTGCGTGCCCGAGCACTGGAATCTTTGTGTTTTCCATAATATAGCGCACGAACTCATTTGAGCCGCGTGGGATGAGGAGGTCGATATCATCATGCAATGCAAGCATCTCTTTGACCTGCTCTCGTGTTTCAATCAGCTGCAGCCAGCCTTTGGGAATGCCTGCAGATACCGACGCGGCGTGGATGAGTTCCGCAAGCATTTTGTTTGAATGCTTTGCTTCTGAGCCCCCTTTGAGGATAACTGCGTTGCCCGACTTAAGTGCGAGAGAAGCGATCTGCACCAGTGCGTCAGGGCGCGATTCAAAGATCATACCGATGACACCAAGAGGAACAGAGACTTTTTCAAGGATGAGGTTTTTGTCGAGTTCAATCGTTTCTAATGTTTTATTGCATGGCTCTTCAAGCTTGGCAACATCTTCAATCATACGAATCATTTCGTGCAATTTTGGGTCGTCTATCGTTAATCGTTTGAGAAGCGATGATGCGAGATGTGCCTGTGAAACGTCTGTTTTGTTTACAGCAAATATTTTCTGCTTGTTTTCTTTCAGCGCCTGTGCAATAGCTCGGAGTGCAGTGTTTTTTGTCTTTCCATCAAGTGCCATCAACGCCAGCGATGCGTTTCTTGCCTGTTGCGCCTGTTGTTTGATGCTCATGCTAACTCTCTTGAGCGCTGTACTGCAGCTTTGTATGTTTGTGTGAGAATAGCATCGAACTTGTTCTTTTTCAGAACGTCAAGGCCTGCAACTGTTGTCCCACCAGGGGAAGCAACCATTGCTATCAATTCTTCGGGCAGCATATTCTTCTCGAGCAATAACTTTCCTGTTCCCAATGCAGTCTGGCAGGCAAGCTTCAATGCAATGTCTTTTGGGAGCCCATCTTTGGCAGCTGCATCGGTGAAATGCTGGATGAACGCAGCAAAAAAAGCAGGACCTGAGCCTGACAAAGCGGTGATTGCATCGAGATGTTCTTCGTCAACTTCAAACGCGATGCCTGCGCTGCTGAGGATTTTTTTTATTTCCTGCGATTCTTTTTGTGAAACATCTCCAACACTGTACCCAGCAGCCATTGCACCAACTAAACAGGGCGTGTTGGGCATGACGCGGATGATTTTGTTGTGATTCAGAGCTACGGAGATTTTTCTCATAGGTATGCCGGCGGCAATCGAGACAATCAATTGATTTTTTATTTCAGGCTTTATTTCTTTAAGAACAGCGCTCATGTCCTGCGGCTTGACTGCGAGGAAAATTATTTGAGAGCGCTTTGCGAGCTCTTTGTTATCGGTGGTTGTTCGGATGTTGAGCTTTATGGTTTTCAGATACTCTTCACTCTTGTCCGAGCCGATTATTTTATGGGTTGTGTTTTTTATGATTGAGCTCATCAATGCACAGCCCATCTTTCCGCAGCCGATAAAGCCGATTGTTGCCATTCAGAAAATTAACGGAGAGAGGTATAAAAAGATTGTGATTTGCAAGTTCCTGTTCTTCAGTTTCACAATGCTTATAAATCCGTTCTTAAAAATAAACAAAAACATGAAAAATGCAAGTGAGCGCGTTGGTGTTGTTTTCGGGTTTGACAGAAAAGGAAATGCCAAGGTCAGGACACTTGAATCATCGCGCAAAATTGGCCTTGAGGGAAAAAGGGGTCCTGAGCGGCGCGAAGCGGAGCGCAGTTACCGTGACGTTGTACTGCTCGCAAGTGCAGGGAAATATGAAGCTGGATCCAAAATCCTCTATGTGATCACTTCTGAAGGTACAAATGTTAATTTTTCTGACAGGCATGTATTAGCAGAAAGAACTGAGGAAGCATCTCGCTCTGATGATACTAATGTTATCGATTTTCTTATGTTTTCTGGAACACCAGAAGTAAGATATCTTGCCGTTGGAACTTGGCGTCAACAATGGGTCGATGGTATTCTGGGGAAGAGCATCGAACATACCGGAGAAATCTGTGGGCGCAATTATGTGTTATCCGGACAAAGGGGAGCGTTTCCTCGTGCAGCATGGCAGTACGTTCGTGAGGAAGTATGGGTCACTGATCCTGACATTCGGCTGGGTGCAGTTCTTTTAGCTTCCAAAACACAAGATAGACAAGCACTTGAAGAACTCATTACGAGTGGATTGGAATGCGTTGCCAAGAGAAAACAGCAGGGGATGTACCCCGAAATTGGCCGTTAGCGCTGTTTTACATAACTTGTAACCCTAGGAAATCATAATTGATGTTTCTTCAAGAAAGCAGCAAGCTTCTCAAAGGCTTTCGCACGATGGCTGATATCATTCTTCTGCTCCCGTGTCATTGAAGACAATGTTTTTGTTGCGCCTTTGGGAACAAAAATACGCTCATATGGCATCACATCTTTCTCCATGTTAAACGGCACCAATGTAATGTTGCCCTCTAGCTTCCCTTCAAAAACAACGGGCTTTTTCTTTGGCATGCAAAAACCAACGCAGCAGAGAAAGTACGCATGGCGCTCTTTTCCAGCGAGCAGCTTGAGCAGCCCTTCATAGCCCAAACACTCAAACATCAATCTCGGATTTGCGCCGGGAAAGTTGCTGTATGCTTTGAAAAAAATGCCGGTGTCATCGACCATAATCGGCTTTTTGTATCTGTTTGCGAACTGTTCTGCAGCAGATTTTGCTATCTCATGCACAGACTTTTCTTTGTCCTCCACTTTTTCAACATTGAGCTGCTCGACGTGGATGTTGTATTTGCCCAGAACTGCTTTTGCTTCTTGGAACTTGTGCTTGTTTTGGGTAGCGAAGGTGAGTTTCATATGGAGGCTATTTGTGGCAAAGGTTTATAAAATCGGTGGGTGGGTAATGGATTATGGAAGAACCTTAGTCGTTGGTTGAGAGGCTTACTAACGGTGGATATGTAATTGAAGAAGGGCTTCTTGGAAGGCAAATCTGGGGGTACCTTATAGGGAGGATAATTCTAGGGCAGAGTTTAGTAATGATCTTCGCAGAGTGGCACAACAGTTATTACGCCTTGCAGAAAGGGCAAAGAAAAAATCAAAATGAATTCAGCTACTTCCAGTTCTAATCTTTTCACTGGTCTTTCTAGTTCATTCTCTTCACCACATACCCCACAATCAGTCCCAGCACTGCACCGACAACAAACGCAGGAATAAGTGAAATAAGTCCTACGAGCAGCGCAAGAAGAACCCGAGCGGTTCCTCGTGGAGTGTGAGATTGAGCTGCACCAGCTATGGTGAATATCCAATACACCACGTCAAGCCCTGTTAAAATCAGCGCGCCTTTCAGCCAGTAGGGAAATTTCATCAGAACAACTTTTCCTTCACCGCTTTCATCTTCGTCCCCGTCCAATACAACATGCCGCCAATTGCTTGGACGCAAGCTTTGCAGTTTCTTGGAAAGAGAGTTTCATTTCTTCACCCCACATCCTCCAGGCGGAATAAAGAGTGTAATCTCATCCAGATCATCCGCTTTCAATAAATACTTTATTTTCTTCGCAGTATCAGACATCTTGTCTCTTCCCGGAACGAGAAGAACATACTTTTCTGCATGCGCCTTGACAGCATCGACTGGACCACCGATGATCTGACCATCCTTTATTCCAACGGCAACCTCGAGCAATGGATGGAGATATTTGGTCTCACCATAAATCATAAACGCACCCTTGCCCATAAACTCACCCGGTTTTGCTTTCTTTGTCACCTGCTCGGGTTTCACGTAAAACACATCCAGCGTCGGCAGGCCAAGTTTCCATGCTTTGGAATACGATGCGGTCGCCTGTGCAGCTTCATTCAGCGTCTGCTCCGATGCGTTTTCGCCATCTTTGATGACAAAAAAAGGCGAACCCGCCATGTCAGTGTGTAAAACCACATCGCCTTTTTCCGCATGCTTCTTTACCACAATCTCATTTGAGGTTGCATCTCTCCCGCCGATGCATAAGAATCCCTCACTGCTGTAAAACCAATGGAACTTTTCATACCATTCTTTTTTGCGCAATGGTTTTTTTTCTTTTTTCAGATCCAGCAAAACGCTGTCTTTTTCTTTTTGCAATGCTTGCAGCTTTTGCTCAGTATGTTGAATCGCTTCAAGAACACGCGCGCGCTTCTGCTTTGCCTTCTTTGCTTTTTCGTAGTGGAGAGAAGCGTTCTGCTCGACCGTTTTATTCAAATAAATCTCAATGCTCATGTCTCACAGTCGCGCATGGTTTCGCTGACAATTGCCTGCTCAGGGCAGGTGATTTCCTCGTTATACAGCAACACACTTGGGATAAGGCGCAGCTGGCGCACTTCACCATACCTCTGCACATCATAGGGAACATATTTGAGGATGGTGCCAATTTTCTCAACTTTTGAGTCATCCACATCAAGGGAGAGCACTTCCTTCTCACCGATGGCGCGGAGATGCAGCTTTTCAACCTGGATCTGCTTGCCATTCTCAGCAATGAAGAAGAGCTGGCCTTTATTACGATCAAGGCAAACCTGCGGCTTGTCATTTAACATCGTGAATTTAAGCCCTATATCAACTGCGCACTGCGCCGCCACTTCTATCTGAGCCCGTCCAAAGTTCATGACAATAATGCCCAAGCCGATGGCAACAACGATCAGTCCGCCAGTCGCGAGCAGCGGAGAAAGGCCTCTTTTTGATTTCATGCGTAAGATAATGGAAAGGGGATATAAAAAGGTTGCTCTGGCACAACATTAAAATTCACAGGTTAAGCTGTGTAAACCTTCGGTTTCCACAACATTTAAATAACAAAAAAAAGTGTTTTATAATATGGCTAATGAAGATCAGCAGAAAGCGCTCATGGAGAAGCTCAAGAACATGAGCCCGGAAGAGCTGAGAGAATTTCAGAAAAAGCAGTGCATCTTCTGCCAAATTGCTGCAAAAAAGATGGAAAGCAAGGTGGTGTATGAAGACGACAAGTCAATTGCAGTGCTTGATATAAATCCCGCAAGCGTTGGACATGTTTTGCTTCTGCCGAAAGAGCATTATTCTATCATGCCACAAATACCTGAAGATGAAATCGCGCATTTAGGCATCATCACCAAAAAACTCTCACTTGCTGTTCTAAAAGGGCTAAAGGTTCAGGGAACGATGCTGTTTGTTGCAAATGGGTTGGCGGCAGGGCAGCGGGCGCAGCATTTCATGATCCATATCATTCCGCGAAAAGAGGGCGATAAGATTGGATTGACTATTCCACAGCGGCAGATCAAAGAGGAGGCCCTGCGCAAGATTCATGAGGCGGTGCAGAACAAGGTGAATGAGCTCTTTGGGATCAAAAGAGAGATTGTTGTTGAAAAACGTGAGAGAGCTGAGAAAAGTGAGAAAATAGAAAAGAAAAAAAGTGAGAAAAAAACTGCGGTAAAAGAAACAGGAAAAAAAGAAAAGAAATCAAAAGAAGAGGGCGCAAGCTTGGATGACATCGCGCGCTTGTTCACATGATCGACTGCGAGTTTTGTGCGATACTGAACGGAGATTTTGAAAGCGAAGAGCTCTATACGGATGATAAAGTAACGGCAGTGCTGCATTTGAAGCCTGCGTCTCCAGGCCATATTTTGCTCTTTACCAAGGAACATTACCCAATCATCGAGCAAGTGCCTGATTTTGTCGTTGGGCATGCATTCAAAGTTGCGAATAAGCTGAGCACAGCAATATTTGAATCATTAAGCGTTCAGGGGACAAACATTGTTGTTGAAAACGGCACGGCAGCAGGGCAATCGATTGCCCACTTTTCAGTGCATGTCATCCCGAGGAATGAGAATGATGGCTTGAAGTTGGAGTGGCAGCCCACAAAGCCAGGCAAGGAAGAGGTTGAGATTGCACATTACCAAATCAAACAGCAGGCCGAGAGCATCCATCCCAGCGCATTTGAGAAAGAGAAAGAGGTCGTTGTTGAGGAGAAAAAGGAAGAAAAACCGGTAAAAGATGATTTTAGATGGAAGCAGGTGAGGAGGATACCGTAGCGATCACAAAAGTGCCTGCACCCAGTTCCCAAGGATAACAGTAAGAATAAAACCAATCAAAAAACTCGGCACAAATGGAATGCCGTTCTTTACCATTATTTTTTTAATTCTTTTTTTCTGATAGAGTGAGAATAATTGCTTTATCTGTGCTTTGGTTACCCCTAAATCTTTTTTTCCTGCAATGTATTTGCCATTGACAACGATGTCCTGTGCCAGCCAGTCGCCTTCAGTTAATTCTTTTGGATGAACCTGCTTGTAGAGTGCAACTTTTTCGACTGATTTGATGAAGAGAAAAAGATAAAATGACAACAGGGGCAGAAATGAAATGAGAGTGAATGTGAAACGTATGAATGCATCGTTTGAGATTGCCAATGAGAGGATAATGAGGAGAACCGTAAAAAAAAGCATACCATACTGGACATTTCTTAAGGGCAGGTTTCGTGCTAATTGTTTTTTTACGGCTGCTGCATGAATCCAGGCAAGTGCAGCAATCCACACAACACCGTAGAGTGCGCCTGCAAACAGCACATTGATGAAAAAGAGCGCTAATGTGAAATTCAGTCCTATCACCGCACCCATTCCCATAACCAACTTGCTGTCACCGCCGCCCCACTGGCCGGTGTAATACATCAGATAGCCAAACGCGACAAAAACAAGAAAGCCGGCAATGCCGCTTAACAAAGTAGACCAGTCAAATTTTGCGATGCTAAAGAGCAAACGCAGTCCGAGCGCAGAAGCTATCAGCGCATAGCTCACCCAGTCAGGCACTTCGCGCGTTCTGATGTCGTTGATGGAGGCTGCAAGTAATGCGACGAATGCAACACTGTAGAGAATTGTTTCAATCACGCATTTGCAATACCATAAGGTTTTATAAAGATTTCAGTTCAGACAGTTAATTTTATTAACAAGGGTTACTATTCGCGAGTAGATGTTCTGGAAAAAGAAAGAAGAGGAAATTGAGGAGCCGATTGTAGTAAAGGAAAAGCTGCCATTGCCGAAGCATGTTGCGCTTGACCTTGAAGGCATCGGCAAGTGGGCAGAGAAGAACGGCATCAGCTTAGATGAAGCATATCGCAAGTGTTTCATGCGGACGTATCACTTAATTGAAAAGCAGATAGAGTTGAACATTCCGATTGCAACATTCTTTATCATGTCGCCCAGCCTGCGCACAACACCACAGGCAGAGCCGCTGATAGCCACGTTCGCTGAATTTCTGGAGAAAGATACGGTGCGGCTGCTGTTTAACAGGAACAAGATAAAAGTGACGGTGTTAGGGAAGTGGTATGACTTGCCGCAGAATGTCGTTTCAGCGATACGAAAAATTGGCGAAGAGACAAAAGATTATGACAGCTTCTTTGTGAATTTTTGCCTCAACTATGACGGGCAGGATGAGATATTGGATGCGTTTAAACTGCTAGGAAGGCAGATTAAGGCAGGAAAGATGGATCCCGATTTACTGAAAAAAGAGATGATTAAAGATAATCTCTATTCATCATATTTTATTCCGCCTGATTTGGTTATAAGAAATGGCGTGCATAAACGGTTGACCTCACTGTTATTGTGGGACACGCCAGGAGCGCGCATTGTCTTTAGTGAGAAGTTGTTTCCTGACTTAACGGTGGAAGAGTTTGAGGAGTTGTTGACGTAACTGCATAGTGATTATTTCTCGTAACATTTATAAATGGGGGTGTAAAAATAAGTATATGAACCCTGATAAAAGGCGCCGTAAGCTTATAGAACAAGGAGTAGCGCATGGCCTCTCTGATGCTGATATAGTCGAGCGCGCGAGGAATTTGCTGAAGGAAACGTACACTCCGCATGATATTTTTAAGTTGAGAAGAGAACTTAATTTGCTCAGTGAGGATGAAAAAGCAACACTTCAAAGAGACAGGAGGAATTTTCTGATTGGAGCAGCAGGTGCTGGAATTGCGCTCATTGGAGGGCTTGCATATAAACTGTTCTTGGGGGAGGATTCATCTCAATGGGCATTTATCCAACGAGCTCCTGTGCCGCTCGAAAATGCAAACTGGAAACAAATTGAAAAATTGTATGTCCCCGTCGGACCAGAAAGGACGCTGTCCCAGAACAATCCGCGTTTTCAGGCTACCAAGGAAAGTCTGACTGACGCTCTAATTCACAAAGGCATACGTGAATCGGGAATGCCGGATGTGAAGCATTACGAGCTCACCGTCAAAGAGAGATATTTTATGGTCCCCGATGAACCGGTTATCGCGCAGTCCGTTCTTCGATATTGCGCTGAAGCTACGGACTATCTTTATTCGCATCCTGAGCTTTCGCGCCTTGAACGAGAAGCAGTATCATGGGTTCCAGTGAAGCTTGGTGATAACTATGGATCGGATTTTGCAAAGAAAGGGTTTGTTGGGCAAAGTGTCTTTGTCGTTCAAAAACTTTATGCGTCTACTAATGGCAAACATGAAACGATGGTGCTTGGTAGGGCTCAACATCGTGCTGGAGGAGCCCTTCGTATGAACCGTGAGGCAAATGGCGTAATGAATTGGTGGTATATCATGATTGCTGCCGCAGAGCCCGGAATGGTTTTGAACGCACCTTTTTCAGAATTGATCCCTGTTGGAATGGCGGTGCCATCTGCAAAGTATGAGAAAGAGCATGGAGTGGAAAAGAGAGAACTGCTCGATGAGGGGTTGTCGGAAGCAATCAGTCACGTGCTTGCAAAAGAATTGTGCGCCAAACTGAAGATACCGCGTGGAGCTGAGATTGTTGATGATGGTTTAAAAGCTGTAAGCATTAATGAACGGTACAAACTTGTGCCCAACTCATTAACACTCGTTCAGAAGATAGGAATTGGTCAGGCGTTTGATAGGTATATGAATGATCCGAACAAGTTCGAGAAGGCCATTAAAGAGATGTGAGGGCATTTAGTTGCCAGCACTACACCTTCTTTCTCCCTCAACAGCTATAATATCATTAATACTTACTTCTTTGTAGGGAGATGCTTGCTGGTCATTAAAATCTTCGCCTACGACTCCTGCATTGTATACTGTAAATTTCTTAGCAAAATCATAGTTGTTTCTATTTAACAAGCCAATAAAGTATAATTGGAAGGGATGATACTTTTGAGGTCCTTCTGCGTTCACTCTTCTATAGCTTCCATCACCATTGGCAACCCAGTTATCAGAATTCATCGGTGTTCCCGTCGTAAAAGGCGATTTCAGGCCTCGATAGAAATGGATGCCTTGCTGAATGATTTCTAACTGCGCATTATTAGTTCCTTTCGCAAAGTTATCACCGACATAGCAGCACCAGTGATGTCCGACTTCATGCAATAGTCCATTCGAATGACTCAAATCATACGCGTCCAAACCACCGATTGTGCTCCAATAGACAACAGACTTCAGCCGGTTGGTTATTACCCCGTTTTGCTTAAAGCCATATGTTCTCTCTAAGTTATTTATTGTATCAACCACACCGTCAATGCCTATCCCGTAAACGTCAGGGTCTACTATAAAGTTATCCTGTTGATTTGTTCCTGTAAAGCCAGTGAAGCCAACAATGAAATCGAATTCGTCCGGATTTGATTCTAAAAATTTATTCGCTATCCAGTGCCGATAAAACCCAGTTTTCTCAGGATCCATAAGCCGACCATCATCAATCATTGTCTGGACAGGATAGGAAACGTCTGCGGTTGCAAGATTTCCTGTAGCGTATTCGAAATCCGTCTTAAACTTTGATTTTATATTGTTGAGCTTATCAATTTTTGATTGACTGATATCTGCCTGGTCCCTTCCTAAAAGGACAAACGCAAATTTGAAGTTATTTTGGTTACACGTGTGTGAGGTACCGAAATTAAAAGTATTGCTCCAACCAGTGTCTCTCACGCCATAATAGAATGTATTTGAGGGATTATTCGCAAATACCAAATCAACACTAAACGTCTTCGCATCTGTCTTCGCCCAGACATAGCCGCCATCCTGTCCAATATTTTGATCACCACGAATAGTTATAAAAAACGGCGGCGTTCCTTCATACGTCAACGTCAATACATTTCCATTTAAAGTATGTTGTATATTAGAAACAGCAGAAACAGTGGGAGCAAGGATTAACAGCAACAAAAGCAACCTATTTATCATTGGTTACAAAAGGCAAGTAGGCTTAATAAACTTTTTCAAGTTCTATTTAAACCTCACCAAAGCCTTTAAATACACCTTCCTTTTCTTGAGCTCAACCTATGATTAATGACACCCAAACGGGTGGAATGAGGGGCAATTCTGCTCCGGAGAAGATACATAATGGCAAACGACAATGTTGATAAAGTCCTAGAAGCTGTTGAACTTGCACGCTCGACAGGAAAACTGAAGAAAGGAGCAAATGAAGTCACGAAAGCAATCGAACGTGGAACAGCGAAGTTAGTTGCTGTTGCGAAAGATGTCAATCCAAAGGAGATTGTCATGCACATTCCGTTGTTAGCAAAAGAAAAGAATGTGCCCTGCTTTGAAGTGCCGACGAAAGATCAGCTGGGCGCAAGCGCAGGTTTGCAGCTGGGAACGGCGGCAATTGCTATTGTGCAGGAAGGGGACGCAAAGAAGCTGATTGATGATATCATCAAAGGGAAATGATGGCAGAAGAAAAACGCGAAGAGAAGCACGAAGGGAAACCACGAAAGCCGCAAGAGGCTGAGCCGGAACAGAAGGGCGAAGTGCAGTTCGCATATGCAGTGCCTGCAACAGTAAAAGAAATAGTGGGAAGAACGGGCATGAGAGGAGAAGGATTACAGGTGAGATGCCTGATACTGGACGGGCGCGACAAGAACAAAACGATACGAAGAAACGTCAAAGGACCTATACGTGTCGGAGATACCGTGATGCTGACTGAGACTGAGATTGAAGCACAGCGGTTAACCAGCGGCAGGAGAGGATAATGAAGTGCACTTTTTGCGAAGCGCAGATTGCGCAGGGAACAGGGAAGATGTATGTCAAGAAAGAGGGAAGAGTGCTTTATTTCTGCGGGAGCAAATGCGAGAAAAATGCCATCCAGCTGGAGAGAAAACCAGCAAAATTGAAATGGACACAGACATCGCGCAAGCAACGCAAAAAAGGGGACATATGAAAGCAAAAAAATCTGAGGATTTTAAGCTTTCATTTTTGAGGTGTCAAAAATGAAAGAGAAGACATTAGTTTTAATCAAACCGGATGCGGTGCAGCGCGGACTGGTTGGAGAAATACTCAAACGATTTGAAACAACCGGATTAAAAGTTATCGGCATGAAGATGGTCTATGCAAGCAAGGAGCTTGCGGGAAGACACTACGCTGATGACGAGGAATGGCTGAAAAGCGTTGGCGAAAAGGCAGCAAAAGCTGCTGCTGAGCGCGGTGAAAAATTAAAGGAAAAGCCGCTGGATTTCGGCAGAAAGATACGGCGGCAATTGATGGATTACATTTCAATGAGCCCGGTTGTTGCTCTCGCACTCGAAGGGCACAATGCGGTTGCAACAGTGAGGAAAATTGTCGGCGCGACAAGCCCGGAGCATGCTGCACCCGGAACAATTCGCGGCGATTATTCACACGAGACATATGTGATGGCAGACCAGAAAGGCAGGCCGATACAGAACCTGATTCATGCGGCAGGAACTGCAGCGGAAGCTGAAAGGGAAATAAAAGTATGGTTTGGAAAAGAGGAGCTGCATGCATACATGAGAGTGGATGAAGGATTGTTTTACCGGTAAATGGAGGGTCAGGAATGAGGAGAGGATTGAGGTTCTCCTGGTGACTTAATGGTCGAAAGCAAATTTGTTGAGCGCATCAAGCGTCTGATCGGAGACAGAGAACATATCCGCAATATCGGAACGAGCGCTCACATCCACCACGGAAAAACTGCATTCTCGGACAACTTAATTGCAGCAGCAGGATTGATGTCACAGGACCTTGCGGGAGAAGCGCTAGTGCTCAACTTCAGGCAGGATGAAATCGACCGGTGCATGACGATTGATTCGGCAAATGTGTCCATGGTTCACGATCATGAAGGCCATCCATACCTCATCAATCTTATCGATACGCCCGGGCACGTTGATTTTGGCGGTGATGTGACACGAGCAATGCGCGCGATTGACGGAACGGTATTGCTGGTGTGCGCTTCCGAAGGGGTAATGCCACAAACAGAAACAGTGCTGAAACAGGCATTGCGGGAGCGCGTGAAGCCGGTGCTGTTCATCAACAAAGTTGACCGCCTGATTACTGAACTGAAGATGACGCCCGAACAGATTCAGGAACGGTTTATCGGCATCATCGCACATGTCAACCAACTCATTCGTGAGATTGCAGAGCCAGGCTATGGTGAAAAATGGCAGGTGAATGTTGCAAATGGAAGCGTTGCGTTTGGCGCAGCGCGCGAGAATTGGGCATTAAGTGTTCCATTCATGAAGAGGAAGGGCGTTTCATTCAAAGACGTCATTGAAGTGTATCAGAAATATGAAGGACAAGAGCGGGAGAGGAAATTGTTTGAGACTGCGCCGCTGTTTGAAGTTGTCCTTGATATGGTGGTAAAGCACATGCCAAACCCGCTGGAAGCGCAGAAATACCGCATCCCAAAAATATGGCATGGCGAGCCGGAAAGCGAACTGGGAAAAGCATTGATTACCTGTGATCCTTCGGGAAAACTGGGCTTTGTTGTGACTAAAATAGTCATCGAGCCGCAGGTTGGAGAAGTCGCGTACGGGCGATTATTTTCAGGCACGATAACGCGAGGCATGGAAGTTCAATTGAATCGTGCAAAACAAAAGCAGCGCGTACAGCAGATATTTATTGCAAATGGCGCGAAGCGGGAATTGGTTGAAAGCGTGAGCTCAGGAAATATTTTAGGCATCGTTGGGCTGAAAGCGTGGGTTGGGGAAACACTCACACTTGAGCCGGATACGCCATTTGAAGAAATCACCCACATCTTCGAGCCAGTCATCTCAAAATCAATTGAGCCAGCCCGGCCGAGCGATTTGCCTAAACTGGTAGAAGTGTTGCGGAAAGTGAGCAAGGAAGACCCCACCGTGCACGTTGAGATTAATGAAGAGACGGGAGAGAATATCATCAGCGGCATGGGCGAATTGCATTTGGAGATTGTTGAGAACCGCATTAAGACAGAAAAGGGTGTGGAAGTGAAAACAGGCGAGCCGATTGTCGTGTATCGCGAAGCGATCACACGCGTGAGCGGTGAAGTTGAAGGGAAGTCGCCGAACAAGCACAACAAATTCTATGTCAAAGTAGAGCCGGTTCCAGCGGATATTACAAAACTGATCAAAGATGGTAAGATACCCATCGGGCGGTTCAAGAAGAAAGACGAGCAGCTCATCGAAGGGCTGCGTAGTCTCGGCTGGGATGCGAAGAGCGCGAACAAAGTCAAGGCGATATACAACGGCAATGTGTTCATCGAAGCAACGCGCGGTGAAGTGCATATGATCGAAGTAATCGAAATGATCATCGAAATGTTTGAAAACGTGATGAGCGCAGGGCCATTAGCACGTGAGCCCTGTGTCAATGTGATGGTAACACTCACTGACGTGAAATTACATGAAGATGCCATTCACCGTGGTCCTGCACAGGTGTACCCTGCAGTGCGCGATGGAGTGAGGGGAGCGATGATGCAGGCCGGGCCAGTCTTGTATGAGCCGTTCCAGGTGCTGCGCATTGAAGGGCCAGCAACCTTCATGGGCGAGTTGTCAGGGTTAGTGACATCAAAACGAGGCCAGCTGATTGACATGACACAGGAGGGCTCGCTTGCAATCCTGAAAGTGCGCATGCCGGTTGCAGAAATGTTCGGCTGGGCGGCTGATTTAAGAAGCGCGACTGAGGGAAGAGGTAACTTTTCCCTGATTGATCAGGAATTCCAGAAAGTGCCGAGTGAGCTGCAGCAGAAAGTGCGAGATCAGATTGTGCAGCGGAAAGGATTGAAGGAAGGACAGCTGGGAGCTTAGTATTCTGCTTAACTTTCCGTAACCTTTATAAACAACCGCTAAACACAGCTACGCATATCTAAAGAGGGAGGAATAATGGCAAAGACAAAACCACACATTAACTTAGTATTCATCGGTCATGTCGACCATGGAAAGAGTACGACAGTAGGCAGGCTGCTGTTTGACAGCGGAAATGTCGATGAGCAGACAATGCGCAAGCTCAAGCAAAAGGCGGAAGAGCTAGGCAAGAAGGGATTCGAATTCGCGTTCGTCATGGATCAACTCAAGGAAGAGCAGGAGCGTGGAGTCACGATTGACCTTGCACATCGGCGATTTGACACAGCAAAATATTATTTCACTATTATTGATGCACCTGGACACAAGGATTTTATCAAAAACATGATTACCGGTGCATCACAGGCTGATGCTGCTGTTCTCGTTGTTTCAGGAAATCCCGGCGATGGTGTTCAGGCTCAGACAAAAGAGCATGTGTTCTTAAGCAAAACATTAGGCGTGGGACAAATTATTGTTGCTGTGAACAAGATGGACATGGCAAAATATGAAGAAAGCAGATTTAAGGCAGTTAAAGAGCAGGTTTCAACGCTGCTGAAAAGTGTGGGTTATAAGCCGGACACTATCCAGTTTTTGCCTATGGCCTCTCTTCACGGAGAAAATGTTGTGAAGAAATCAGACAAGATGGGCTGGTATACGGGCCCAACATTAGTACAGGCGATTGATAATTTAAAAGAGCCCGAGAAGCCACGGGACTTACCATTACGACTTCCTATCCAGGATGTATATAACATCACCGGCATTGGAACGGTTCCTGTGGGAAGAGTCGAAACAGGCGTCATGAAAGTTGGCGACAAGATCATCGCTGTCCCGGCACGCGAAGGGAAGGGCATTGTCGGCGAATGTAAGACAATTGAAATGCATCACGAACAGGTCAAGGAAGCTGAACCAGGGGATAACGTTGGGTTTAACGTCCGCGGCATGGCAAAGCAGGATATTGCACGCGGCGATGTTATCGGACATGTGGACAAAGCTCCAACGGTTGCAACTGAGTTTACGGCACAGATTGTTGTGCTGAACCATCCAAGTGTCATGACAGTTGGTTACACACCAGTGTTCCATATTCACACGGCGCAGGTTGCATGTCAGATCATCGAGATTGTAAAGAAGCTCAATCCAGCGACAGGCGAGGTATTGCAGGAAAAGCCTGACTTCATCAAGAATGGTGATGCGGCAATCATTAGGGTCAAACCAGTCCAGCCTGTTGTGATTGAAAAGCAAAAGGACGTTCCACAGATGGCACGGTTTGCAATCCGTGATTCAGGGCAGACGGTAGCTGCAGGCATGTGCACCGAGATTGTTGCAAAAGACCTGAAGAAATAAAGTTTACATGATGATTTAACATCATCATGAGGCAAACAAATGGCACAGAAAGCACGCATCAAGGTAGCAAGTACTGAGATTGATAAGGTTAACCAAGTGTGCCAGTCAATTAAGGAGATTGCGGACAAGACAGGTGTCGAGTTGCGCGGTCCGGTGCCATTGCCGACGAAAAGGTTAAAGATTACGACAAAAAAAAGTCCTGCGTTTGAAGGGAAGCGTTCTTGGGACAGGTTTGAGATGCGGATTCATAAGCGACTGATTGATTTGAGTGCAGATGAACGGACATTACGGTTAGTGATGAGGGTTCCTATTCCGGAAGGTTTAAATATTGAGATTGAGATGTTGGATAGGTAAGTTCATAAACTGTGTCCGGCATAAGATGGAGGATGTGTACTTTCGGACACTATTTTTTAAAACTTAAGTTGAAATATCAACTTCATCGAATGATCCAGCGTATACTTTAAAAACCTAATATACTTATTTGCCATTCATGCAAAAAGAGATCATCGTCCTCGGCGACATCGAAATTGGCGCGGGAAGCATCACCGATGACTTCATCAGTGACAAGGCATTATCTGAACTGATTTTATCATTAAAAGACAGGAAGCATCCGGTTGATCTGGTGCTGAACGGCGACACGTTCGATTTTCTCAAAGCACCGTACAAACTGCCATCGACATACACACGCTATGTGACGGCAAATGTTGCGGTTGCAAAGCTTCATTTAGTATTTCATGCGCACAAGCGCGTGTTTGATGCGCTCAAAGCGTTTTGTTCCGCAGGCAAAGAAGTCTATTTTATCATGGGCAACCATGACCTGGAGATTGCGTTTCCTGAAGTGAGAAAAGAGATAAACAAGCGTATAGGGCAGGTTCATTTTCCCGGTCTCACATATCAGAAGCACGGCGTGCATGTCGAGCACGGCCATCAGTATGATTTTGCCAACGTCATCAATCCAAAGAACCTGTTTGTGCAGCATAAGGGAGAAAAGATATTGAACAGCACGTTTTCGGCATTTACAGTCATCAGCTCGTTGATACCCTTAAAAGAGGAACACCCTTTTCTTGAGCGCATCAAACCAATTCCGCTGTTGCTGTCGCTTTATAGGCCTGTTGGAAAGAAAGTCAACCGAACAGTAGCAGGCTATTTTCTCAAAAGCGTGTTCTACTACCCATTGCGCTATTACGATGATCCGACCTATATATTCCCTATAAATTTCATCCAGGAGATTTTCAGCCGTGTGCGTGCAGTAAACTGGGAGATGGAGGATATTGTCTCGGTGTTCAAGAAAAGAAGGCTGAGGAACAAGATATTTGTGCTGGGGCACATCCATGACAAGTATGTCGAAGCGACAAAAAGCAGAGTGATATTGCGCCCCGGCTCGTGGAGAGATGAGTATTACCTTGATGAAGGCTACTTATTTCCTCGAAGGAAGAGGTATGTGCAGATCATGGTGCAGGATGATAAGTTAGACTGGAATCTGGTTTCGTATCCGATTAAGAGGAGTTCGCTGAAGTTTTATGATGTGGTGAAGGATGAGAAGAAGTTTATTGAGCTGGCGAAGAAAGAGGAAGGGTATGAATAAAAACGCCGGCAGCAGGATTTTCAGATGCTCCATTTGAACCTGCACGTCCGAAGACAGCGGTTTTCGAGACCGCCGCACTACCAGGTTATGCGATGCCGGCGTAACTAGGAAAGAAGAATGATTGTTTTTAAATCTTTATGAACGACGCCGTTGAGCGAGGTGTTCACGGGCTCCCATGACATAACTTTCAATTTTTTCTATTCCTTGCTCAACTGACTTGTAATCTCTGCCCTTTTCCCGGACAATGTCTGAAATTTCCAAGCCAAATCTCGCTCTAAGCACGTAATCACGAATCTGGCGCACAGTAACAACCGGTGCTTCTCTTGATCTACCGCGGATCTCTTCGGGACTCACGCCGGTTGCGTCACTTAATCTTAATTCTATATTGTGTGACTCAACTCCCGATTCTGTCATCAAGCGTCCTACAAGAGCGACCGAATGAATGTACGGCGCTGGTCTTGGGAGCAAGTTAACAGGGTCGCTCGTCGTCTCATTGTACTCGTCAATGAAACCACGCATTTGTTGGATTCCTTTTGCAATCGTTGAATGATCGGTGCGCCCCGTCATCCGCTGGATCCAACCATAATCGAGACCCAGCTGTTCATAAAGAAAGTAGATGAGCGATCGCATGTAGGGAGCGCGCTGTTTCTTTTCTGACTTTGCGAGTATTTTTCGCAATGGAGTGCCGGTTATTGCACTGACCTTTTCTTTAACATTCCGAATAGTGAGTCGATCATCTGCAAGAAGTATTCGTGCGATCTCCATCGAGTAAATTTGTTCTGTGGTAAGCATGTAAGCTCGGGCCTAGAAAAGGTATTTAAATTTAACGCGCAAATAGCCGAGGAGCTCTGGGTGATTGGGCAAGGAATCTTTATAAGCAGTCTTCTTTTTCTCGTGCACATGGGGCCGTGGGGTAGCTTGGTATCCTTCAGCGTTCGGGTCTTGGAGAAAAACGCTGTGACCCCGGTTCAAAATAGAAACTATGAAAGTCCGGGCGGTCCCATTTACATTCCTAAAAGCCCAAAACCTTCTGCAGATGCGTTTTCAATTGCGTCGAATTTCTTTAGAATTTCGTCTTTGTTTTTTGCTTTGACTGCCAAAGTCTTGAGAAGCTCGTCTGCCTTTTTGAGCGCATCTGCATTCCCATCAAGAATAATAAATGTTTTGTCAGACTTGATATCGAGAGATGCAGCGGTTCTGACGTAAATGCTCTGACGGCTGGTCAAATCGTCTTTGCCAAGCACTTCCTGTGCCTTTGCAAGATTTGCGGGCTTTACTTCATAGACTTCTCTCATACAGAGGCTTGGTTTAGGCTTGTTTATAAAGGTTTGGAGCGATTCTACCATTACATTTCTATCAAAAAACAGCGTTTGTTTGCTATTTGTAGGTGTATAAAAAGTGCGGCGTGCTTTAGAAATTAAATGCGGATGGCAGGGTTTTCGTTTTTCAATTCGAACCTGCGTAGGCACTAAGCCACACGGCCCTGAACCGTGCCCGTTTGACCACTCCGGCACATCCGCATAACGCCTGAGAAAAACAGTCTATTTAAAAAAGTTACAGTCCTTCAGCGCCTTTCTTACATACGGATGCCAGTTCTTATCAATTTTTGAGAAAAGCTTGGATTCAGAATGGCTTTTGTCAAGCTTCAAATGGTGTATGTCTGAAACCTCGACAAGTGCAAGCGTATTAATCGTATGCGTTCCGGTTTTTACGCCAAACAGCGCATCGGGAAACATTGTTTCATACGGGCCGAAGAGTTTTATGAATTTGAAGTTCAGATTGGTTTCTTCATTTAATTTTCTCTTTGCTGCTTCTTTGAATGATTCGTTCTTATGAATCCTACCGCCGGGAAAACACCACTGATCTTTTAAGGGCTTATCCTTACGCTTGAGAAGAAGAAGTTTTCCTTTGTATCGCGCTGCGACATCGATGCAGGGAATGGGAATTACTTCAACAATCTTTTTGTAGAGAGGTTGCGGGATGAGGCGTGCCATAGAAATTTTAAAAAAAAGGTTACTTTACAATGATCTTGAGCGACATGCTCGGATGATAGTTGCACTTGACGTTCACATTGCCTGTCTTGGTGAAGGTTTGATCGAATGTGTCGCCTTTCTCAAGGTCACCTGAATTAAAAACATCACTGGTTGCGGTGTGGGTGGTTGAATCTTTATTGACGAATGTTACCGTGCCGCCGCGCTTGATTGTGACTGTGTTCGGCACAAATCCTGCGTTTTTCAGTTCCACTGTTGCTTCCATCGGAGCGTCAACTGCTGAGCTTTGCTCGACGGTTTGATTACAGGCTGCAAGAAGCAGTGCGCTGATAATGATAAGACTGAACAGGGTTTTCATAGATATCACCTTCATTCTTAGAAGGAGAAACACTATTTAAATGTTATGGGAAGAAAAAAGGTACGGCAGCCGGGACTGTCGAACTTCACCGAAGTTAATCGAACCCGGATCCCGAGGTTGGGAACCTCGTATTCTACCACTAGACCACTGCCGTATAGTCTCCGTGAGACAAAAGAAAGTATAAAAAACTTGTGGAAATTATTATATAGCAGTGAATAAAGTGCCTGGTTTATGGCAAAGAGACTGACATTGAAAGCTGTAAAAGATGCACTCGACAATTATCGTACTGAAAGTGATGTAGTTCTTCAGTTTCTTAGGCCCGAATTACCGGAAGGGAAGACAGCGATTGCTACAGTATCCACAGACTTTGCTTTCGTCAATGGGATATATCAAGTAGGAGCGTATGGGGAAATCCGAGCGGGCACTGTTGAAGAGCTTTTCTGCTTGTGTGAAGAAGTGCCGCGATTTGGAGGAAAACAATTGCCGAAACCCATTCCTGAATTCTCTATCGACCTAATACTTGATGTACAAAAAGAGCCGTTCATCATTGTCACGCTTGATCAGCAGTCTCAGGGTTATCTCGAAAGATCTGTCGGGGGACGGGTTGAACTGGGTCCTGGCCGATTTATCCTCACGCCATACGCGTGGGCAATACACTATACGAGAGATGAAGTTTTTGGTGAGAGCGCTCTTACCACAGTAAGATTCGATGAAAGAGGGCATGGAGTGAGCTTGCTCAGGTATTGACTATTTGTTCAGAAAATCTTAAATATTAGCCCTTTGCAGACTATCATATGGACAAACTCGTTGAGAGAATTGCGCTGGAAATTGGAGAAAAACTTTCATTGCGGGAAAGATTTGAGTTGTTTTGTGAAAGGTTTGGAGGCACTCCAATTGAAGGAAAAGTGGATGCCTATTATCCGCATGGAGAATTTAGAGGCAGTGATGGCATTGCAGTGTACTTGATGGAAGGACAATGTGATGGCGAAGTGCCGTTCCCGCCATATGTCACGGGAACTCATAAAATACCTTGGCAAAGAAACCTAAATTATGCTGTGTCACGTTTACAACCAGGAGAAACCTTTTCTGAGCTTGCGATGCTTGGCGAATTGCATCGGGAAAAGAAAATTGATGAAGCAGTCCCACAATACATTGAAAAACTCAGAGCACTTGGGCTTAATGTTCAAGCAATTGGGCCACGCACACCTGAGCGGAGAGAAATCGCTGCAGACGACTTTGAAGATAGAAAATTAGTTGTTGTCAGGAATGACATTGTAACACCAAAAAGCACTTACGTACGACGACAAGATTTAGCACGGGATACTTTTTTCTGCGCGATGTATGAAGCTGCGTTGTCAAAGCATAGATAAAGCTACCACTTACAATCTTCAGGACAATTGCAGCGCGACTCAACATCATCACAAATGCCATTCCCACAGGGAGCACAAACTGTCGGCAGCACACGCTGGGCAAGGCTTTCAAAACAGTCTGCATTGAACTGGTCTTTTTGCAGGATTTTTTTCATCCCTTGTTGCTCACATTCATTTAATTGAAACTCTGACACACAGACATTATCCGTGCATGTGACTGCTGGAATATCTGCTAGTTCACACGATGGGTTCATGAAGCAGCTCTGCCGGAAACATTCATAATCGTATGTGCATGAATCGCCGGGCAGTTTTGATTGCTGCCATTCCTTTTCGATATTACAGAAGAAATGGTTGGTTGTTGTCCGTTCGCCAGGGATACAAGGTTCAGCAGCACAGACTCCATTATCCGCTTTCATGAGATTACACACACCGGATTGGCAGTCTGCATCACTGCGGCAGTCAGTACGTACATTATTTGCTTGAGCACAAGCTGTGATAATGAGTAGAAGCACAAGGAAAGCTTTCATGGGAAAAGAAAAGTAATAGAAGTATAAATTGCTTTTGGAAAACTGCCGCGGCCGGGACTTTCATGCCATTGGCTTTTGAACCCGGGGCGAAGCCTTTCTTCCAGAGTCGAGAGGGCTTCATGTTTGTTCCCGCGAGGGAATCTAGGAAATCCTAGATTTCCCTTGGGCCGGACTACACTACCGCGGCATAAGTGAAAAAGAAAGAGGATTGTTTTTAAAGATTGCTATTTTTTCCCCAACTTCTTATACGCCAGATAGATAACCAGAGCTAATTCAATGAAAATAACAATCGGGCGTGTATACCTTCCCATATCACCAAAATAACGGATTGTTCCGACTGCGATTGTGAGCAAACCGCCCAGTAAAAAGCCAGAACCGACCCATTCGTTGATGACGTTTTTCTTCTGAGGGAGATGTAAGCCAACAACAAGCGCGATGAGGCCGGCAATCGATGAGACGATAAAGACAACAAGGTTATACGCCTTGTTTGCCTGGTCGAGGTCACGGTGACAGGTGTTACAATACACTTCTTTTGGACAGCCACGGCTGTCATATCGATATTCAACACTTCCTTTTTCCTGAATGCATTCATCAGTAAATTCTTGGGATACTTTTAATTCAGTGCAATTACGAGGCTCTTCGTACAACACTGGCTTGGGTGCGCGCTCTGGGGTGCAGTATGCGTCATATTCGGGTGATGGATAGAATGCTTCGATGGAAACATTGACTAAAATAGCAAAGAGAACTGCGATGACGAAAATAATGATGATCCTGCGGACGTCGGGCATAGGTTTGTAATTGTTTATGGATATTTAAACATTATGAAAACGCCGCGACCCGGATTTGAATTTCCCAACTTTGCTTTCGCAAAAAGTTTCCGGGATATCCTTTCGGAAACCAGCTCTCAAGGCTAGCGCACTACCAGGTTATGCGATCGCGGCATAAATGAACGGTTCGGATTGCTTTATTTAAATCTAACGAAGAAAATGTGCCGGTGAGGAGATTTGAACACCTGACCTCCACGTCACCCAGAGACATATGAGCTTCGCCAATGTTGTGGCGCTCTAAACCAGGCTGAGCTACACCGGCATAATGATGAGAATTCATCCAAACTTTATAAAAAGGTTGCTATTTTTTCGCGCACCTTGTCCATTTCCCCTTCATCGTACTTCTTCGCAGGCCAGTGCTTTAACCCATCGCTCTCAAAGCGAGGGATGACATGGATGTGCGCATGAAATACTTCCTGCCCGGCTGCAGCAAAATTGTTCATGCCAAGGTTAAAGCCATCTGCTTTCAAGGCCTTGCGCTGGCTTTTCCCAATTTTTTTTGCTGCAATAATCATGTCTTTAATGATGTTATCAGGAATGTCAAGCAGCGTCTCGTAGTGTTCCTTCGCGACAACAAGAACATGGCCTTTATTCACCGGGTTCACGTCGAGAAATGCAATGATCTTCCCATTGTCGAGAACGTTTGAACTCGGTATTTCACCGCGAACTATCTTACAGAAGATACAGTCTTTATTCTCCATATCCTGCTTTATTCCTCATGCATTTTATAAACTTACCTAAAAATCTTCTTCGTCTATATCACTTTCCTCGGGCTCTGATTCGCTGTCGTCGAAATCCTCATCCTCGTCATTTTCATCTTCTTTGTCATCGAAATCATCATTTTCTTCATCATCGTATGCCATGATATCACCTTCCTTATTTTCACGCGAGCGTGAAGCATCCGATATATAAGCGTTTCGATTGTTCGTGAGAAAAGCACGTGAGCGCTTATTTAGCGATACGCTTCCGCTTATTATAGAAGTCTTTATATATCAGAATTAAATTATTATTCGCATGGCAAAAATGAGGTCGTGGATTATTCTGGTGTTATTGCTTCTTCCATCCGTACTTGCCGCATCAACAATTGAGGTCGAGCCCGTCAAAGACCACATCATCTTTGGTGAGAAGGCGGAGTTTGACGTCATCGTAGAAAATATCCGCGAAGGACAGTCACAGACATACACCATATCGACAACAGCAAGCGGCATCGAGTGGGGTGTTCAGACAAAACCCCTTGGCGACAGCGTTTTCGTGCTGGGTCCAAACAATAAAAGAACGGTGAGAGTCACTGTCGAGCCTGTTGAGAGGTTTCCCCCAGGAGTGTATGTCATCAACCTTGTTGCAACAACGAACCAGGGAGAGAAATACACGAAGCCCCTCAAAGTGTACATGGGACCGAATGAGCCAAAAGAGTATTTGCCCTCGCTGAGAACAACCGTTGATATGAGCGACCGCATTGACCCAAGAGAAACGCAGTCGGTGAAAATCTTTGTCGAGAATCTTAATCCGCTTGATCTCACGGGCATGACGCTGAGTACTGCGGGCGAGCTTTCAGTGATTGATGTGACGCTTGAGATTGATCTCGAGCCCGGCCCAGGATCAATGAAAACAGTTGAATTCACGTTCAAGCTGCCGGACACACAGCAGCCCAAAGAGTATGTCATTTATTTCGAGTTCAGAAAGGGAGACAATATCTTTAAGATAATGGAGAAGAGGGTTGAGATTCTGCCGCTGACACCGGCGTTCTTACCAACAGTTGAAGAGCAGAAAAGCTTTCTGAAGACCGAGCGAAAAGTCACGTTCACCAATCTTGGAAATGTGCGCAATACCCAGGTAGCGATGCTGGATATCGGCATGCTGAGAAGGTTGTTCACAGCGACAGAGCCAAACGCGCGGACCGTAAAGAACGAGGAAGGAAAGCGTGTGCTTGGCTGGGAACTGGAGATTGGAGCAGGAGAAACTGCGGTTGTGTATGTAAATACAAACTATCGGGTGCCTCTTGCAACATTGCTCATTATTCTTATTGCGCTGGGCTTGTATTGGTTGTATAGAAGCCCATTGGCAGTTACGAAGGTTGCATCAAACGTCATGCTGCACGAGGGCGGAATTGCCGGGCTGAAAGTGACGCTTGCAGTCAAAAACCTAAGCAATACCGTGTTAAAAGAAATTGAGATCATGGATCAGATTCCTGGCATTGCGGATATGGAGCAGCATGTTGAGATGGGAACGATGAAGCACACACATTTGCTTCGCGGAAAGAGAGGGAGCACGTTTGTCAAGTGGCAGCTGAGCGAGCTGGAAGGGAAGGAAGAGCGGTTGATTACTTACAAGATCAAGAGCAAGCTGAATGTTGTCGGCAGTTTCCAGCTGCCACGAGCGAAAGCGACATTTGTTTCAGCAGCAGGAAAGAAGAGAACTTCTTATTCAAATACGTTTAGGGTGGCAACGGGGGAGTAGAGTTACTCATTTCTGTCAAGAAACGCTTCAAATGCGTCTTTGAGATTTTCTATAGTATTGTGATTCTTGTGATTTTTTGGTTCAATCCACCTGTATTCATCGTGATCGTTCCCTAGTTTCACTTTATCTGTATCCGCATGGCATTCGAAGAATGTTCCAACAATCTGCCATTGCTCGCCATTCACAACAGGATGCCATTCGTTGACAAAAAATGGTTTTCCTATTTTTACGACGAGACCGGTTTCTTCCTTGATTTCACACAATAAACTTTCCTTGAAATGCTGTCCAGGTTTTACTCTACCGCC
>CAYIKL010000005.1:0-10342 GCA_964364045.1 uncultured Methanosarcinales archaeon | reverse complement strand
CTATGTTTGAACACCGAATCCCCGCTTAGCTCAACGGTTAGAGCGCCCGGCTGTAGATAATATCAGACTTTCGCAGGTGCGTTGGATGAAGAATATTCAGCCGAGACCGGGAGGTTGCTGGAGAAACAATCGTTTCGGCAAATTCGAATCCGGCAGCGGGGATTTTATCCCTTCTTAGTGGTTAAAATAATAAATATTTATATACTCATTCGATCCATCGTGCTCAAATGACCATTTACCTTATTGGCACAAATCATGGAGACCTCAAAGGCCGAAAAAGACTAGAGGCTACTCTTGAACGAATGAAACCAGAATTGCTTTTTGTTGAAGGATGCGAAGAATGGTATCAACGAGGACAAGATGTCAAAGTGCGTCTTGCACAGAAAGTATGGAGTATGCTTACGACAAAGGGCTACACGCCAGCGTTAATAGAACATCTGCAGAAAATACTGCTTCCACGAGACGAGTTTTACGAGATGAATGTATGCGTGGAGTATGCTGAAAGAAATGGCTTTCACGTCCTTTTTGTCGACAGTCCAGAGCATGTCAGTGCGTCCTTGAAAGCGCTGGAGGAAAAAGTAGATATTGTATTAGCTGGCTTGCCATCGGCACAAGAAGTAGATATCACTTCATTTCCCACAGAAGAGGAACTCAATGAAGAAGCAGAACAGTTATACGACGTTGTGAATGGATATTTTACTGGCACTCCAGATCTGCAGGACTGCGAATGTGCCCTTAATCCTTTCAGGGGGGTTCTCATCGGTCAACGTGATATTAAGTTTGAAGAAAAAATCAGAGAAATCTACACCGGACAAACTGCGGCAGTGGTGATTGGCCTGTTACATTTACTTGATGACCCCCGCAGAGAAACATTGTACGAACGGATAAAAGACTTGCAACCGGTGCGGATGACAATTAAACAATGATGTTTTTGAACGGCTTGGTGAGGCCAAAAAGATTTTTTTAAAAGGAGTCACAAAACGCGGATAAGACAAAAAAAACACAACCTTTATAAATAGTGCCCTTTTTTTGAGCTTCCTCATGCCGCTCACACGTTCTACACAGACAAATTCATCACATGATGAAGCTCTGTCGTAGAAGCGCTGCCCTGGTAGTGTAGTGGCCTATCATGAAGCCCTGTCGTGGAACCACAGCAAGGCTTCGACCCGGGTTCGAACCATTGGTAGCGAAAATCCCGGCCAGGGCGTCTATTCACTGGGCCGGTAGCTCAACCTGGTAGAGCACTGGACTTTTATGTCCGGAAGCAATCCAGGGGTTGCGGGTTCGAAGGTTTGCCGGAAGTCCCGTCCGGCCCGTTATAGTCAAGGGGGAATACATGGTGTTCAAAGTGTCGGAGCATGTGCTTGTGCCTGAGCACAAGAAGCTCACGAAAGAAGAGAAGGGAGAGCTTTTGGAAAAGTATAACATCACCGTAAAAGAACTTCCAAAAATTCTGAAGAACGATCCTGTGGTAAGCCATCTCTCTCTTGAGACCGGGGATGTCATCAAGATCACACGAAAGAGCCCAACACTCGGCAAGGCAGTCTATTACCGGGTGATTATACGCTGATGGACAGGAGTATACTGGTAAAAAAATATTTTGAAGATTACAAGTTTGTAGAAAGCAACATCCAGTCATTCAACACATTCATAGAGCGCGGCATGCAGGAAGTTGTCGAGGAAAACAAGGAAGCTGAGCCGACAATCATTCCGGACAACATCGATCGGTTTGTCATCAAGTTCGGGAAGATTTGGGTAGGGAAGCCAGAAATTATTGAAGCAGACGGCAGCAAGCGCAATATTTATCCGGTTGAAGCACGGCTGCGCAAAATCTCTTATTCTGCCCCTATTTTTCTTGAAGTTTCTGCACACATCAACGACGTGCAGAGAGAAAGCTTCACCGCGCAAATAGGGAAGATGCCTATCATGCTCAAGAGCAAATATTGCCATATCGCGGGCATGAGCAAGGAAGAGCTGATCAAGCATGGGGAAGACCCGAATGATCCCGGCGGATATTTCATTATCAATGGGACAGAGAAAGTTCTTATCAATGTGGAAGATCTTGCACCAAACAATTTCATGACGGAGAAAGAACGTGATGGCAAGATTACGGGCAAAATATTTTCCGAAGCGGGATCATACAGGATACCGCATACGCTTGACAGGGGCAAAGATGGCATTGCATACTTGACATTCACGCGCGTCAAAAAAATTCCGCTCGTCTTAATCATCAAAGCGCTTGGACTGGTCAAAGATGAAGAAATCATGAAAGCGGTGTCAGGCAAGCAGTATCCTGAAGTGCTTGTCAACCTTTATGAGTTTGTGGACATAAAAAATCAGGAAGATGCAATTGATGAGGTCGCAAAAAGGATAGGCATCACACAGGCAAAGGAGATCCGGCTTGAACGGATGCGCGAAGTTTTGAACAAATACCTGCTGCCAAATCTGGGCCTTGAGGCAGAGCATCTGCTCTATAAAGCACATAATATCTGCAAAGTATGGAAGCGATTTATGGATGTACAGGAAGGAGTGGTTGGCGCAGATGACAAAGATCATTACATGAACAAAAAGCTCAAGCTCGCAGGGGATCTGCTGATGGACCTGTTCAGAGTCAACTTTAAAGTGCTGGTGGGGGACTTGCTGTACAATTTCCAGCGCATCATCAAACGAGGGAAGCTGCCCTCGATCAAGGTTATTATTAGAGAAAAGCTGCTTACCTCACGCATCTATTCTGCCATGGCGACGGGAACATGGGTTGGGGGAAGAAAGGGAATTTCGCAGCGCATGGATCGTGCAAACTTCACTGCAACAATGTCTCATCTGCAGCGGGTTGTTTCGCCATTAAGTTCAAGCCAGGAGAATTTCGATGCACGTGCACTGCACAGCACACACTTAGGAAGACTATGTCCGATCGAAACGCCTGAAGGTACGAACATTGGTTTGAGGAAAAACCTTTCACTCTTGTGCACAATATCACATGAATCAAATGAGCAGGAAGTCCTTGCGACGCTGAAGAAATTCGGACTGGAGAGCGCATGAGCGACGTTTACCTGAATAACAAGTTTGTAGGCACCGTCGAGGACGGCAAGGGCTTTGCAGAGCACATCATCAGTGAGCGGCGTAAAGGGCAATTCTCGCATAATGTGAATGTGGGGTATGATAAGGTACTGGATGAGATACGCGTTGATTGTACGAAAGGGCGTGCACGCAGGCCGCTCATCGTTGTCAAAGAAGGAAAAACTTTGCTGACGGAAAATAACTTGAAGCAGCTTGAAAAGGGCGAGCTTACATGGCACGACCTGCTCGGGCAGGGCATTATTGAGTATCTCGATGCGCGCGAAGAAGAGGGTGCATTGGTCGCATGGGATGAGAAGGGAATTACAGCAGAACACACGCATCTTGAAATCAGTCCATTTGCAATCACGGGCTTCGCAACATCGCTTGTGCCCTATGGTAATTTCAGCCCAAGCGCGCGGCTGAATGCAGGAAGCAAGAACCAGAAGCAGGCAATTGGCTTTTATGCAGCAAACTTTCTTGTACGCATGGACATGGATGTTAATCTGCTTCATACACCGCAAATCCCAATCGTGCGGACATTTGTGCATGATATTGTTGAATACGAAAAGCATCCTGCCGGGCAGAATGTTGTTGTTGCAATCATGAGTTATGAAGGCTATAATATGGAAGATGCAGTGATTCTTAACAAGGGCAGCGTTGAGCGCGGACTGGCGCGCAGTACCTACTACCGCCCTGCAGTTGCGGAAGAATTGCGCTACAGCGGCGGCTTAGTGGATGAGATCAGCCTTCCTGATAAAGATGTCAAAGGATATCGCACCGAGCACGATTACCGGCTTCTCGAGGAAGATGGCATTATCCATCCTGAAGCGATCGTGAAGGAGGGGGATGTTGTGATTGGAAGAACGAGCCCGCCACGGTTCTTGAGCGCGCTTGATGAGTATAATCTTGCGGGCGCAACGCGGCGTGAAAGCTCAGTTGCCATGAAGCATGGCGAAGAAGGGATCATCGACTTTGTTCTTATCACCGAGAATGCAGAAGGAAACAAGCTGGTACAGGTGAGAGTGCGCGACCAAAGAATACCTGAGGTAGGAGACAAATTCACTTCCCGTCATGGACAGAAAGGTGTCATCGGCATGATTGTGCCCCAAAGTGACATTCCATTTAGCGCAAACGGCATTGTTCCCGACATCATATTCTCACCCCACGGCATCCCCAGCAGAATGACATTGAGCCATATGATCGAGCTCGTCGGCGGGAAAGTAGGAGCGCTCGGTGGCAGGTTTATTAACGGAACGCTGTTTGATGCTGAGCCAGAGGACAAGCTACGGCAGGAGCTGCTCACGCTTGGTTTTAGAGATGATGGGACAGAAACGTTTTACAATGGGCAGACGGGCGAAAAGATGCAGGCGCGGATCTTTGTCGGCAGCATGTATTATTTACGATTAAAGCATATGGTAGCAAACAAGATCCATTCGCGCGCGCGTGGTCCAATACAGCTGCTTACCCGACAGCCAACCGAAGGGCGGGCAAAAGAAGGCGGATTGAGACTGGGAGAGATGGAAAAAGATACATTTGTTGCACATGGAGCTTCATTGCTGCTGAAAGAGCGCTTTGATTCTGACAGAACCATTGTTCCAGTATGTGAACAGTGCGGATTGGTCGCAATCAAGGATGAGTATAAGAACAAAGTGTACTGCGGCATGTGCGGCGAAGATGTTGAAGTGAATTATATTGATATGAGTTATGCGTTCAAACTTTTGCTTGATGAGCTGAAAAGTCTGGGATTATATCCAAAAATAGAACTAAAAAATAAATTTGAGGAATAATATGCACAGCGAATTCATTTACAAGAAGGTTGAACGGATCGTTTTCGGTTTGTTCAGCCCGAAGCAGATCCAAAAAATGTCCGCAGTGAAAATTGTGACGCCCGAACTGTATGACAAAGAAGGGTATCCTGTCGATGGAGGCTTGATGGACGTTCGGTTAGGCGTTATCGACCCTGGTTTACGGTGTAAGACCTGCGGCGGACGGCTGAAAGAGTGTCCCGGCCACTTTGGGTACATCGAGCTTGCGCGGCCAATCATGCACTTTAAATTCACGCGCGTCGTTGTTGACCTTCTGCGCTCGACATGTAAGTCATGCGGACATGTTCTTATTCCTGAAAATAAGATTACACGGTACAAGAATACAATCCTGCAGTCGGGCAAGGAAGAAGGCCTTGTTGGACAGCGTGAAAAAATAAAAGAGATCATCAACAAGCTCAAGACACGGAAGAAATGCCCTCATTGCAATAAAAAACAAAACAAAATCACGCTTGAGAAGCCCACAACGATCTATGAGGATGAGACAAAGCTGAGCCCCATCGAGATTCGCGCGCGGCTTGAGCGCATTCCCGATGACCAGCTCGAGCTGTTTGGCATAAACCCAAAATTTGCACGACCAGAATGGGTGATATTAACGGTGCTTGCTATCCCACCCGTGACTATCAGGCCAAGCATCACGCTTGAAAGCGGCGAAAGAAGCGAAGACGACCTGACGCACAAGCTGGGTGATGTGGTCAGAATCAATCAGCGGTTGTTCGAGAACATCAATGCAGGCGCGCCTGAAATCATCATTGAAGATTTATGGGACTTACTGCAGTATCATATTACCACATATTTCGATAATGAAGTCACGCAGATTCCGCCTGCACGGCATCGCGGCGGGCAGCTGCTGAAAACGATCACATCACGCATCAAAAGCAAGGAGGGACGCATACGACATAATCTTGCAGGAAAACGGACAAACTTCAGCGCACGAACTGTTATTTCGCCTGATCCGATGCTTGCGCTTAATGCTGTTGGTGTGCCTCATCAGATTGCAACAAAGCTTACCGTGCCTGAGAGGATCACATCGTGGAACAAGGACTACCTCAAAGCGTTTGTCGAGCGTGGGCACAGTGTCTATCCGGGAGCAAATTATGTCATACGTCCCGATGGGAGAAGAAAAAGAATTACCGATGAGACAAAAGAGGAAATACTTGAAGAGCTTGCGCCTGGCTACGTTGTCGAGCGCCATCTCATGGATGGGGATGTTGCAATATTTAACCGCCAGCCAAGCCTGCACCGCATGAGCATGATGGCACATAAAGTGCGCGTGATGCCGGGCAGGACATTACGGCTGCACCCAGCAGTTTGCCACCCGTATAATGCAGACTTTGACGGCGATGAGATGAACCTGCATATCCCACAGACAGAAGAATCACGCGCTGAAGCGGAAATACTGATGATGGTGCAAACACAACTTATCTCGCCGCGCTATGGGTTGCCCGTCATGGGATGCATCCAGGATTCTATCACCGGAAATTACCTCTTAACAAAAAGGCTGGAGTTCACTCGAGAAGAGGCCATTGACCTGCTCAGCTCAGCCGGTGTCACTGATTTCAGTTCGCTGAGTGCCCGAGGCAAAAAAGTCAGTGGAGCGCAAGTGTTCAGCGCACTGCTCCCTGCAGACTTGAATGCTGTAGGGAAAACGAAAACGGGCGAGAAAGTAGTCATTACTTCAGGTCAGATCGTTGAAGGAGTGATGGACAACGCTGCGCTGGGCGAGGAACGAGGGTGGCTGCTGCGCGTGCTACATGAACGTTACGGTGCTGAGTTTACCATCGATGTGCTGGGAAAAATTTCCCGCCTGGGCGTTAAAGTGCTTCTCAAGCAGGGCTTTAGCATCGGTCTTGCAGATACCGATCTTTCTCCTGAAGGAAATGCGAAGATAGAGGCGGTAATTACTGAAGCTCAAGATGAGGTCGACGCCCTCATTGCCACATTTAATGAAGGAAAGCTTGAAACGTTTCCGGGAAGAACTGCAGCGGAAACGCTTGAGCTGCGTATTCTGGAAGCACTGAACAAGGCGAGAAACAAGTGTGGCGCTATCGCGATGGAATACGGTGGAGAGACTGCTGCCGTGATCATGGCGCGGAGCGGAGCAAAAGGGAGTGTCATCAACATCGCGCAGATGGGAGCAGTCATAGGACAGCAGGCGTTACGAGGCAAAAGGATCGAGCGCGGCTACAGAGGCAGAACATTATCCTATTTCAAGCCGGGTGACTTAACGCCCGCAGCACGCGGTTTCATCTCACACTCATTCAAAAAGGGAATGAATCCGGCGGAATTCTTTTTTGGCGGCATGACCGGAAGAGACAGCCTGATGGACACTGCGCTGAGAACACCGAAGTCAGGATATTTATACAGGCGGCTGAGCAATGCAATGCAGGACTTAAAAGTAGAGTATGATAAGACGGTGAGGGATGTCAGTAAGCGCATCATCCAGTTCACCTATGGCGAGGATGGTGTTGACGTATCGAAGAGCGAAAACGGAACGATTGATGTTAAAAGCATTATAGAGGAGGTCAAATAAATGCAGAAAAATATACTTATTTATAGCATTCAAAACACCACTCGAGGTGGTTTTTAAATGGACCCCAAAGCAGCGCTGATACGGAAGTATGAAAACAGGATTCCGCACAAGCTACTTCATGAACTCAAAGAAAACATTTCAGAGCGGATTGGCCTTGAACGGCTTGAAAAGATACTGGATACCATCGTAGAGCGCTACGAAAACTCGCAGGTAAGTGCAGGAGAAGCGGTTGGCCTGGTTGGAGCAGAAAGCATTGGTGAGCCGGGAACCCAGATGACACTCAACACATTCCACTTTGCAGGCGTCTCCGAGATGAACGTCACCGTAGGTTTGCCGAGAATTATTGAAATTTTTGATGCACGCAAGGAAATCAAGACACCGATGATGGAGATATTCTTTAAATCTCCTTATAACACGGCAGAGAAAATAAAAGAGATGGCGTTTGCCATTAGAGAGACAAAGGTGAGCGATATCGTGAAAGAGTTTATGACAGACGTTTTTGAACAAAAGCTGATCATGAAGCTGCATACAAAACACCTGGAAGACATCGGAATGAAAGCAGCAGATGTCGGAGCAGCAATCAGGGGAAAGATCAAGAGCATTTCCATCAACACCGGGACTGATACCATAGAAATCTCCGCAAAGGGCAAGACAGAAGACATCACCCAGATAAACAAGATAAAAGAAAAAGTGCGTTCAATACGAATACTGGGAGTAAAGGGAATTGCACAGGTGCTGCCCGTGAAGCGAGGAGAGGAGTATATCATTCTAACGGCGGGAAGCAACATGAAGGATATCCTTGAGCTGAAAGAAGTGGATGCACAGCGAACAACGACAAACGACGTTCATGAGATTGCATCTGTACTCGGCATTGAAGCAGCGCGGCAGGCAATCATCGATGAAGTGTATAAAGTCATCGAGGCACAGGGATTAAACATTGATGTGCGCCATGTGATGCTTGTCGCGGACACGATGTGCGTTTCCGGATTTTTGCAGGGCATTACGCGATATGGTGTTGTCCGGGAGAAGACAAGCGTGCTTGCACGCGCAAGCTTTGAGACGCCAATAAAGTATCTTATCAACGCAGCGCTTGTTGGTGAGGTTGACTCCCTTAACAGCGTCGTCGAGAATGTCATGATCAATCAGCCGGTGCCTCTGGGAACAGGGTTACCTGGACTTGTCACAAAGGTGAAATGATGGGAATCAAAGATGTGAGGGCAGCGCTCAAGGAAAAGACGGCAGTGATCGGACTGGAAAGGACCATGAAGCTGCTCCGGCAAGGAAAAATTAAGAAGATTTTTCTCGCGGCGAACACTTCTGCGCAGGCTAAGGATGATATCCGGCATTACAGTTCACTTACAAAGGCGGCAGTTGAGGAACTTGAACTGACGAATGAAGAATTGGGAACATTATGCAAGAGGCCATTTTCAATTTCTGTCATAGGCGTTAAGGCATGAAAATAACATATACCAAAGAGCTTCTCGAAATCATGAACATTTTTTCGCGCGCTACGGGAGCGACTGTGAAAGATTGTTTTGAGATCGATGATGTGCTCTATGTTGTGGTCGAGCAAGGAAATGTAGGGAAAGCGGTGGGCAAGAAGGGCGCACTTATCAAGGAGTTGCAGTTCAAGCTGAAGAAACGAATACGGGTGATCGAGTTCAGCGCGGACATGGCACAGTTTGTGAAAAATGTCGTGTATCCACTTGCGGTAGATGTTGGTGAAGATGAAGGTATAGTTGTGCTGAAGAGCGATGCCAAAGGCAAGCTCATCGGCAGGAATGCGAAACATTTAAATATGGTTGAGCGTGTGACGAAGAGGTATTTTCCCATTTCGGGCATGAGAGTTGAATGAATTAAAAAATGTCAAAGCAAAAAAATTGCAGGGCAATTTTAGGCATTGACATTTTTTCCATAAATGGAGAATAAAAAATGTCAAAGAAATCCAATGGATTAAACGTTGCGAAACGGCTGAGGGAACGGAGAAAGCGGTACAGGCGACTCCGGCGGTTTGAACGGAAGCTGCTCAGTGATCCATTAGAAGGAACGTCACAGGCAAAAGGCATCGTGCTGTCAAAATTCGAGCTGGAAGCAAAGCAGCCGAACTCAGCCATGCGGAAGTGTGTGAGGGTGCAACTGACCAAAAATGGAAAGCAGGTCTCTGCATTCGCACCGGGCGATGGCGCAATCAAGCTTATTGAAGAGCATGATGAAGTGATGATTGAGGGCATTGGCGGCAGGCAAGGCGGTTCAAAGGGAGATTTGTCCGGCATACGATGGAAAGTGACTAAAATCAATGATCAAAGTTTAGATGCCCTCCTCAAAGGAAGGATTGAAAAGGCAAGAAGATGAGTCTGAAAGTATTTAACCGATGGGATGTTGAAGGGATTAAAATTACCGACCCGGGTGTTGTAGATTTTATTACATTAGATCCAAAAATCGTGCCGAAGACAGGAGCGCGATATGCAGGGCAGCGATTCTATAAGTCAAAGGTTTTCATTGTTGAGCGACTTATCAATAAAGTGATGGTACCCGGTCACAAAGGTAAAAAGCACTGGAGAAGCTCTGGGCATTGCACTGGAAAGAAAACGCTTGCCTACAGAGCGGTGGAAGATGCGTTTGAGATCGTTGAGCAGAAACTGAAGAAGAATCCGGTTGAAGTGTTTGTTTTAGGTCTTGAAAAAGCTTGCCCCCGTGAAGAGATTGTCACGATCGAGTATGGTGGAGCGCGCTATCCAAAGTCAGTTGAAGTTGCGCCGCAGAGAAGAGTTGATTTAGTTTTAAGGTATATGGCTCAAGGTGCATATGGAAAGTCGTTCAGATCGAAGGTGTCATTGGCGCAGGCATTGGCGGAAGAGATTATGACAGCGTATCAGTCTTCTGCTAAGTCAAGCGCGATTACGAAGAAGAGAGATTTGGAAAGGCAAGC
>CAYIKL010000004.1:0-46786 GCA_964364045.1 uncultured Methanosarcinales archaeon | reverse complement strand
CTTTACATATCCAGGACCAAAGCCATACTCGCCATAGATTGTGTCTGCAAAGAAGATACGCAGGATGATCTCACCCAAAACAATGAGCAGCAACAACATAGCAAGAAAGACGAGGAGATTCTGAAGGAGCCTTTTCTTCCGCCTGCAAAATGCTGCAATCGCACTTGAAAAAAGGACGCCCATGATGCCAATCACGCCAAGAACGACACTTTCAACCAGAAGCTGCTGTTTGAGAATAACAACACCCATCTTTGACTGCTCACGAAGCTCCCTTTTGACGCCATACTTTTCTATGAATTCAACGTCAATGAGGAGTGATGCTATGGTGCCGACAAGACCAAGAGCAAACAAAAAAAGCCCTATATAACGTACCCATCTTGCTGTTTTCTCATCACGCTTCATAAAAATGCAACAAAATGAGCAATTTATAAATATTTGTCTTGTTAAGCTTGCCCTTTTCTCCCAAACATGATCCAGTAGCCGCCTTCACGATGAGTAGTATAAATCCACGCAAGCTGCTTGCCTATTCGTGATGCAAGATGAGGATAACGCGATGCATTCCAGACGCCTCCTATATCAAGCACGCTCTCATCAAAGAGTTCAAGTGAGGGAACCGACTGGAGAAATTCAAGGTTATTTTTCTTAAACCATCGTAAAACTTCTCCTACAGCGTGTGTTGACTCATGCGGATGGCAATACTGGTCGTTCCACCAGCCCCGTGCTCTTTCCTTGTCCTCAACATCGCCAAGCTGCATCTTGATGAACCAATCCTGAACAGATTTGCTGTTCTTAAAGACCGTCTTGGCAAGAAGGATTCGTACTTTCAAAGGAATGCGCCCAAAGCGGTTGTACAAGCCAATCGCAATATGCCCATTTGGCTTTAACAGCCGGAGAATATTTTGGAAGCCGCCATAGGGATCAGCCGTGTGATGCAACACACCAAGACAGAGCACATAATCAAACTGCATGCCGATGTCATTGATGTGCTGTCGGTCAAGGAGATTTACTTTTTTCAGATGCCAGGTGTCCAGGTTCAGCTTCTCCTTCAGCTGGTGTGCCTTGTCTAATGAACCATCAGAAAAATCTACCCCATAAACACATGCCCTTCGGAGAGATAAAAACGCAGATAATTGTCCGGTTCCTGTCCCGACATCAATGATTGACGCATCGCGAGGGATGCTCCTGTCCAGCACTTTTGCAAAGGGATATGCTGAAAGACGCAAATCTTCTTTGTCGTTAAATCGGTCAAGCTCGTAGTCAGGAAACGGTGTCTTGTTATAAAACGAGCTGACTTTTTTACCTATCTCTTCAGCATCCATGAAAATGCTCGTGAGAGGCACAGTATATAAAAATTGTGTTGAGATACAACAACATTTATAAATGAGGTGTACAGGGAAAATGTGATGTTTACCGAGAAAAAATCTGTTGCATGGAAACCGGGCATTGTCTCTGGCTTTATGTTCAGCACTACACTTTTTGCATCAATCTTTTTTTTGATAATCACCGCAGGAAAGGAAAAAAGCGTTACAATGGCTGCTATCGCAATCGTGGTTACTCTCGGCATCCTTCTCTGCGGAGCTGCGATAAAGAGGCTGCTCAGATGAGCTTCACAACCGGATTCAATGAAGGCATGAAGCAATTCGGAATGCACATCAGCGCGGTTGTCAATGCTGTGCTTCTGTTTGTCGCCTACTTCATCGGTGTGGGAACAACAGCGATCAGCGCGAAGATTGTAAGAAAGCATTTTTTAGAAAGAAAAATGCACGAAAAATCATACTGGTCTGACCTTGACCTGAAGAAAGAATCAATGGAGAGGTACGTTAAACAGTTCTGAGGTTGCGATGTATATATTAGGAATAAGCTGCTACTATCACGATGCGTCCGCCGCGCTTCTGAAAGACGGAGAAATTGTCGCAGCAGCGGAGGAAGAGCGCTTCACAAGAAAAAAGCACGATACATCGTTTCCCCTCAAAGCAATAACATTTTGCCTGGAAAGCCAGGGGATAACGATGAAAGACGTTTCTTATGTTGCATTTTACGAAAAGCCTTTTCTTAAGTTTGAAAGAATGCTGTCGCAGCACATCGAGATGTTTCCACAGACGCTCAAGACATTTCTGAGCGCACTGCCCTCATGGATAAATGAAAAACTGCGGGTTCCACGAACAGTCCGCAAAAAATTACACTATAAGGGGCAAGTACTTTTTATTCACCATCATTTGGCTCACGCGGCAAGCACGTTTCTGGTGAGCCCGTTCGAGAAAGCAGCGGTTGTAACCATTGATGGCGTTGGCGAATGGACAACGACGGCATATGGCATTGGCGAAGAAAACAATATCCACCTCATGAAAGAGATAAAGTTCCCGCATTCGCTTGGATTGTTATACTCAACCATCACTGCATATCTTGGCTTCAGCGTGAATAACTCGGAATACAAGGTGATGGGCCTGGCGCCCTACGGAGATATGAACAAGAGTACCAACGCATATTATAAAAAGCTGCGTCAGGTGATTGATATCAAAGAAGATGGCAGCTATCGGCTGGATTTAAGTTATTTTGTCTACCATTACAAAGATTGCATGCCTTCAAAAAAAATGTGCAGGCTGCTCGATGGTCCAATCACAAAAAGAGGCAGCGAGATGACGCAGCGCCACAAGGACATCGCAGCCGCGCTGCAGCTGATATACGAAGAGGTGCTGTTCAAGATCCTCAATCATGTATATGACGTGACGAAGTGCGAAAATCTGGTATTTTCAGGCGGCTGCGCTCTCAACAGTGTCGCAAATGGCAAGATACTGAGCAATACGCCATTTAAGAAAATATGGATGCAGCCCAACGCTTCAGACGGTGGAACAAGCATCGGCGCTGCATCATATATCTACCACACGCTGCTGAACAGAAAGAGAGAATATGTGCAGGACAATGCATTTTTGGGGCCCAAATTCTCAAATCACGAGATCAAGGCATTTCTGGAAAAGAACCGCATAAAATACAGCACATTGGACGAGCACGAGCTTCTCAGGACAACGGCCGAGCTTCTGCATAAAAATAAAGTCGTCGGCTGGTTTCAGGGCAGGATGGAATGGGGACCGCGCGCGTTGGGAAATAGAAGTATCCTTGCAAACCCTGCAAATCAAAAAGCGAAAGAGCTGCTTAACGAAAAAGTGAAGCATCGTGAAAAATTCAGGCCATTCGCACCGGTGGTCTGCGATGATGATGCAGCAACTTATTTTGAATGTGACACACCGATTCCAGAACCTACCGATTTTATGCTCATGGTCTACCCTGTTAAAAAAGAATGGCAAGCAAAAATTCCTGCCGTGGTACATGTCGATGGTTCCGGACGCTTGCAGGTGATAAAACGGCACCAGAACAAACTATATTATGACCTCATCAAGGAATTTGGCAGAATATCGGGAATACCCATTCTCATCAACACTTCATTTAACATCCGCGGCGAGCCGATTGTCTGCACGCCCTACGATGCCTACAAGTGTGTAATGGGAACGGGAATTGATTGTTTAGTCATGGGCAACTTTTTCATCAAAAGAGAAGACAACCCGCAGCACATGTGGGATAGTGAAAGCGTTGCTCAGGATTGAAATTTTTTGTACCTCTTGACCAACTCATCATGCACATACCCGTTTGAGGCAAGAATGCCATTGGTGTGGTTGACATTCTCAGTATTATAGCGAAGTGCATTTCCACGCACATCAGTTAATGTTCCTCCCGCCTCATTGAGCAATACCCATGGTGCACACGTGTCCCACTGCTTGATTCTGTTTGTGGAGCTGATGTAAAAGTCAGCATTGCCCTTGCAGATTTCAACGATTTTCATGCCGCAGCTTCCCATGCGTGCAAACTCAGTGATGCCAAGACTATGAACAAACGCCTTGTCATGCTCGGAAAGGTGGTGAAAGCTCATGATGGGAATGCATTTTGTCAGTTCAGTCTTATTGACATGAAGCCGTGATGCGCCAATCGCAAAAGCCCCCTTTCCTTTTTCAGCGATGTACAAAGATCTTGTTGCCGGCGCATAGATAACTCCTATAACCGGCACACCATTCTCAACTAATCCGATAAGGACAGAAAAATCATCTTTCCTTTCAACAAAGCTCGAGGTTCCATCTAATGGATCGACAATCCATACTCTTGAATGCTGCAAACGCGTCTTGTCGTCAGCGCTCTCTTCTGATAATATAGGATAGCCAAAACGAGAAAGCACGGAACGGATGATTGCATCGCTTCGTGTATCCGCCACAGTCACCGGCTCATTATCGCTTTTCTTTTCTGTTGAGAAGTTTGAGGCATATACTTCCATGATTGCTTTTCCCGCACTCAGCGCAGCCTTGATTGCAAGCTTGAGTTCATCACGCGCATCAAAAGGAAGGAATAATAGGTTCATAATCTCCTCAACGTTCTCCGCAACAGATGTACCAAGTGTCGTTACCTCAATGTCTGGCGTTTCCGGCGCTTCGTATGTGTTTGGACCGATGAAACCGATGAGGTCGATTTCACCAGCTTGTGCTTTTTTATACAGCCCTTTGGCATCGCGCCGAATACATTCGTGCAGAGGAGCATTGACATAAAGTTCGAAGAAGCATTTACCTATTATTTTTCTTGCCATCTCTCGGTCTTCCCGGTAGGGTGCGATGACCGGAACAAGCACAACATCAGCGCTGCTTTTCTTTGCTAACTCCGCTATCAGCCGGTTATTTTCCCCGATGTCTTCCCGTGAAAAGCCCAGATGCCGATGCAGCTTCTCTCTGACAACATCGCCATCAAGAGTCTCGACTGTTTTTCCTTTTTCTTCAAGCCTCTTCTTCAATGCGTTCGCTATCGTTGACTTCCCCGAACCGCTTAACCCGGTGAACCATACAACAATGCCCATAGATGCGCCATAAAGAGGAAAGTTTAAAAAGATTTGGCTTGCCAGAGCGTATATTATGTGCTTAAATAAGCGGCAAAATCACCAAACCTTTAAATACCTCCAACCTCGGCTAGATTGGGGAGGAGAAGTGAGTATATTGCCAAAAAAATTAAACTGTTAAAATGCACTTTTACGAATCAACACTAATCGATACGGTGGATGGCTTCCAGTGTAAATCGTACGCCAGCGAACACCCCGACGGCTACATCATTGTCAAGCCAAAATACATTCCTACTGACTTAATTACAGGAGAGGGATTAAAATACCGCTTTCTTTTCGAGAAATGCCTGATACGATTTAATTTATTTGCACAAAAAGAAAGATTAAATGGATATTTGGAGCAGTACAAGAAAAAATTTCCAGATTATATCTACCATTCACCCATCCATAACAACTGGTTCTTTGTTGTTCCGAAAAATAAGATAAAAACAGTGCATGATGGAAGAAAAGGGCTGCAGGAACTGATGAAAGTGCCCAAAAAAGATTGCGACCAATATTTGATACTTGTTAGGGAACTGATTGAATTTCTCGCAGCAAGCGGTGTCGCGACAACCGACCTGGGCATCACCCATTCAACACTGCTGGGCAACTACACACCAGGAAGATCGGATATTGACATCATTATCTACGGCAAGGACAACGGCTGGAAAATATTGAATTATCTCAAAACAGCAACGCATGAGAAACTGAAATGGAAGAGTGAAGAAGAATGGGCTGAATACTACAAAGAGCACAAGACATCCGAGTCGGCTCATTTCACTGAACAGGAATATGTCAAGCACATGATACGCAAACGGTACGAAGGCACATTTGGTGGGACAGTCTTTACATTATTTACAACTGAAGAGCCTGAAGAGACATGGTTTAAATGGGGAGAAGAGCAGTACACGCCCATGGGACTTACAACGATAAAAGCAGAAGTCATTGATCATTACAATAGCCATGTACGACCCGGATTATATGAAATAGAAGATGCCGAAGTGATAGATGGAGACCACGAAAAGCCGCATATCGAGAAGCATATTCCAATAAAAATGGTCGTAACATACTCCATTCCGTTCGTCCAGCAAGCATTGACCGGCGAAACGATAAATGCCTGCGGCCTGCTCGAGCTTGTGACGCCAAAGAAAGGTGAAAGATATTACCGCATTGTTGTTGGATACTTTGATGCCTACACAAATGAGAGAAGAGAGAAGGAATACATAAAGACGGTGTAACATGCATTTTTACGAAGCCTCAATAATAACCACGAAAGACGGCCTGCAGTGCCAGGCCTATTCAAACGAGCACCCCAGCGAAGGCATCCTCGTCAAGCCGAAATACATTCCGACCGAAAAGATTGAGAGCACTGCACTGCAGTATAGGTTCATCGGAGGGAAAAAGATGAACAGGCTCAACCTCTGGTCAGATACCGGAGAGCTGAAACGGTACATCGAAGAATTCAAGAAACATTATCCAAAATATGTCTACAAAAGCCCGATCCACAAAGGAAACCGGTTGTTTTTCATCGTGCCATTTGAAGAGATAGAACGGGTTTACTTTCCAAGAAAAGGGCTAGAGGAGCTGATGAACATGCCGCTTCATGCACTTGACCAGCACCTCAGCAACGTGCGCAGGTTTGTAGAATTTCTTGCAAAGAGTGGAATAAGGCTTAAGGACCTTGGCATCACCTACTCAACGCTGATGGGCCATTATTCGCATAAATCAGACATAAACATTGTTGTGTATGGCAAGGAAAATTACTGGAATGTGATAAGGTATCTTAAAAGTGCAACACATCCGGATTTACGGTGGAAAACAGAGCAGGAATGGCTCGACTTTCACAAAAAGAGAAACCGGTACAAGGTATTTGAGGAGCAGAAGTTCCTTCAGCACATGATCAACAAGCGCTCTGAAGGTTTTTTTAACGGTGTCTTGTTCGTCATATTTTGTGTCGAAAAAACGTATGAAACGGTCAGATGGGGGAGTGAATGGTACAAGGAAGTAGGGAGTGCTGTCGTCGAAGGTGTGGTGACTGATAATGGAAGCTCGGTTGCGCGCCCCGGCTATTATGAGATAAATAGCTCAAAGATCATCGAAGGGTATGAGGAAGTTCCCGTAAAGAAAATAGTGTTCTACACGCGAGACTACTGCGACCTCGTCCAGCCTGGAGAAAGGTTACGAGCATCGGGGGTCTTGGAAAGAGTTGACCCAAGAGATGGAAAAGAAAGCTACTATCGCCTTGTTGTGGGGTATCTTGATGCATATACCAACGACAGAAGAGATAAAGAATATATCAAGGTTGTTTAAAAATGAAAGAATTCAACAGCCTGTTAAATGAGGATGTTTCTCAAAGAGAAGATTGTGCCTGGTGCAGGGAGATACCCTTGGCTGTAGGTCAAAAGACAGGATACGGTGCCGTTGTTGTCTACAGAATCGGAGAAGGGAAGAACGGTTGGTTTGCTACGCTATCACCAAAAACAGGCGGCTCGGAAAAAGATTTCACCATACAGCTGATGACGCAGGCACATCTGACACATTTTGCGCAGATTGACTCCTACCCGGAGTTAGCGAAGAATTACGGCACAGCATTTGCACGGATAGCAAAAGCGATGACAAGCATCATGGCAGAGGAGCAACGCGATTTCAAGGCTGCCTCAGCTATCAGAGAAGAGTCTGCCTCCGTCGCCACGTACGGAAAAAGCACAACATGGAAAGAAAAGAAAGAGCATCTGCACATCAAGTTATTCCCATTTAGAGGAAATGTAGGCCAGCCGTATACCGTCGACAGCACATTTGGAAAAAAAGTGATACACAAAGATGAAGAAGGGGAATATGTTAAGATGAAGCCCGTGAAAAAAGTGATGATTGATGAAAAGAGGTTTGAAGTATTAGCAAAGCAGCTGATCTCTTTATTCAAGAAAGATAAAGCATTTATTACAAACAGATAATACAATCCAACATTCCGAACTCACAGGTGAAATTCTTTGTACCTCTTGACCAACTCATCATGCACATACCCGTTTGAGGCAAGAATGCCATTGGTGTGGTTGACATTCTCAGTATTATAGCGAAGTGCATTTCCATACACATCAGTGAATTTTCCTCCTGCTTCATTGAGCAATACCCACGGCGCACACGTGTCCCAATGATAGATTTTGTTTGTCGAGAGGACGTAAAAATCAGCATTGCCCTTGCAGATTTCAACGATTTTCATGCCACAGGTTCCCATGCGCGTAAAATCAGTGATGCCAAGGCTGTGAACAAATGCTTCATCCTTTTCAGAAAGGCGGTGAAGGCTCATGATTGGAACACATTTCTTTAATTCAATCTTATTGACATGAAGCCGTGATGTGCTATTCTCGAGCGCGAACGCGCCTTTTCCTTTCTCAGCAAGATACAAAAATCCTTTTGCTGGCGCATAGATAATACCCATGATCGGCACGCCATCCTCAACTAATCCGATAAGCACCGAAAAGTCATCTTTCCGTTCAACAAAGCTTAACGTCCCGTCTAATGGATCGACAATCCATACTCTTGAATGCTGCAAACGCGTCTTGTCGTCAGCGCTCTCTTCTGATAATATAGGATAGCCCGAGCGTGAAAGCACGGTGCGGATGATTGCATCGCTCCGTCTGTCTGCTGCGGTCACAACTTCATTACCCTTTTTCTTTTCTGTTGAGAAGTTTGAGGTGTATACTTCCATGATCACTTTTCCTGCTTCCAATGCTGCTTTGATGGCAAGTTTCGTTTCATCCATCGCATCAAAGGGTAAAGAAAGCGTCATGGTTTTAATACCCAAATCCCGGATTCAAACTTTCATTTATCTCCGCATTGATATAGTCAACATCTTCACTGCTTAAGTATTCTTTATAGCCGCCGGCTTTGCCTTTGCGCATCTTGAAGCTGTCCTTGTCCTTGGCATCTGTTGCGGTCAGGCGATGATCACCCTTGAATGCACATTCCTTCTCTATCTTCTGCATGTTTTCAAAAGTGGTGTATTCAAGGACATTTGTGATGACTGCTTCGCTTGCTTTAATCCCTGCAAAATCAAGCATTCTCTTGAGCTGTGCTTGCCTATCTTTGTGGAGGTCTTCATATTTGACGAGCAGCACCTCATCATTTCTCCGTTTTTTCTCTTCCATCCACTCGTTCATAAAGCGGATGAGCCGTTTCAGGGTAAAGTCTTCCCGTATAAACTCAGATAACGTGCCATTGTACTTGTTCTCTCGTCGCTTTGTCCATTCAAAGAAATAGGAGACAAGCACATCTTTTGGATCACGGACAAGAAAGATTATTTTTTTTCTTTTTTGGGTTTTGGTTATCTTTACGTCTTTATTCATCTGCACTGAATAATTCCCGATGCGTGGATCAGTGTTGATGTTTGGAATACGTGAGAGAAGTGTCATCTTATACATGTCAAGGTTCAGCTGTCTATTGTACGCATCAGCAATCGTTTTTGCGAGCATCATGCGCACTCCTGTCCTCCCGCTCTTGGGAAAAGAAATAATGTACATGTCTGTTAATTGGCTGACAATAAAGTGGTAGAGCTTATGGATAGGCGGCCAGAGCAGCACCGCTTTTCTTATATTTTGATAGTTCATTTTTGCAGAAATGAGAGAAGGTTATATATAAAATAGCAGGGCTCTTGGCGTCGGTCGGCAGCAGCTGAGAAACAGCTCAAACAACCTTTAAATACCAGCCCAACTCTCCCCTCACCAATGATAAGCATTACAACAATCATCCTCTTCTTCATCTACACCTGGGGGCTGGGCTTTACCGCAACCTACTGGCTAAAACAGTCAGACAATTTCTGGGAGCGCCTCTTCATCAACATCGGCCTCGGCCTGGGCGTGTTCGCAATACTTTCAGTAATCCTGAATTTTGCTCACATCCCACTTGACTGGAAAATATTCCTCGTACTCAGCATCATCCTTCCCATATACGACTTATCAAAGAAAATAAAAAATAAACAGATGAGGATGCCAGAACCAAAAGTAACAAGATCAACACTTACGCTGCTCTTTACAGTGTTCATCGCCATGATCTCACTTTACATCTATGCATCCGGAGCATTTTCCTATCCGTATTTAGAAGATGAAGACCCTTGGGGCCATGCGGTCGGCGTTGATTATGTCTCGATTGAAAAGAATGCGTACGATCCTCCACTCGTTGGTTACTGGGATGTTGATCCTGCATTGTCATACATCGACCCGTACCCGCCTGCATATGACATTTTATTGGGTATACTGCACCAAACATCACCAGACATCATGTGGACGATGAAGTTCTTTAACGCTCTTCTTATTTCTCTGGGCATTGTGTTCTTCTATATTTTTGCAAGAGAATTTATCGGTGATCGAAACAAGGCACTTTTCGCCACATTCGTTTTGGCAGCAATTCCAAGCTATCTCACCCACTTCATCTGGGCGCATGCCCTTGCTATTACACTGATATGTCCGACAATGTACGCATTTGAGAGGATAAAAAGCGACTGGAAATGGTCATTTACCGCCGCCATCATGGTTGGCGCAATTTGGGTAGCACAGAACTTTGAGCAGCCGGTAAAAATAACAACGATGATTCTCATCTACATTGTTGTTTCTTCTATTACGCTCAGAAAGATAAAGAAAGCAGAGATGATGGCGGTGATCGGTGGCCTGTTACTATCAATGTTCTATTTTGGTGGAGTGATCCTGAGAAAGGGGCTGAAAAATTTTCTGGGATATTATGCTGTTGTCCCCGAGACAACATTTGCAAGTTTTACTGGTGCTGCTCAAGGGCCTTCGAAGCCGGTCATTCTAAAAATCTTCAATGCACTGTTTGACTATGGCGGCTCAGCCTCAAGAGCGTATACATTCAGCGACTTCTTTTTTGCAAAGAGTGATAACCTCATTAACAATTCTATTGGAATAGGCATCGTCATATCAATCCTGGCAATGATTGGTGTTGTCTATGTTCTGGTCAAATATCGCGCATCAATCGTTAAAAGTGAAAACACATGGCTCGCAGTGACATTATTCTGGCTTATTTTCACGTTTTGGGGTGTGAACGGCGCAGCTTTCCCCATATCGGTAGCGCGAGGCGCATTTAGGACATGGATGCTCATGGCAATTCCCATATCGCTTATTACAGCAGAGGGCCTCTACGCACTGAAAAAGCTGTCCAGTTCAAAGGCGGTTTGGCTGTCCATTTTGATAATCGCTATTGGTGGAATCGTGCTTACCTCAGCGCAACAGAAATACCAGCTCAATACGTCAACCTGGCCAACATCAAGTGCATTTGCCGGAAGTCCAAGCGAAGCATTTGAGTTCGCTTCCCTTTTTAATTCCATTCCGAATGGCGAAAAAGTTTTTCTCTATGTGAACAGGCCAAAGATCGCAACCGGATTCGGAAAGGGCGGCTGCAATTGGTGCCAAAATGAGTTAGACTTCAGAAAAGGCATCATAAATAGAAGTGCTGATGAGATCCATGATTTTCTGAGCACTGCGGACTATGATTACCTTCTCCTCAGTCCATCGATGGATTTCCGGCAGTTCAGCAAGGAAATCGGACAGGAAAAAGCGCAGGAGATGCTGAACCAACGATATAACGAGATTACTAAATCAGGGCTGTTTGTGCCAGTACAGCAGAAAGAAAATCTGTACATTTTTTTAAGAGTCAAGTAATATTTATATTTAGGATAATGTTTAGTTAGGGAATGTCACTGCTCGAGAATTTTAGCTTCCACGAATTCTTTAGAAACAAGGAGATGAACAATTTCTATCTGGCTGTTGCGATCATGACATTCGCGGAAGATTTAATCAGCATTTTCATTCCAATCTATCTCTTCAAGCTGGACTATCCTATATACAGCATTCTCATTTTTTATTTCTTAATGGCGTTATGGTTTGTCATCTTTTCTTATCCCGGAGCAAAGACTGTCGCAAGAACAGGAATAAAAAGATCGATGGTGATTTCAGTGCTCATCCTCATTCTATGCTACACCGGCCTGGCCGCTCTAAAGCGAAATCCCATTCTTTTCTTTGTTCTTCCACTCTTGTTTTCATGGCGCATGATTTTCTACAATTACTCCTATCACCTTAACTATATCATTCATTCAAACAGAAAAAAGAGGGGTGCGGAAGTCTCCTTCCTCGCAGCAATGACGATACTGGTCAATGTTCTCGCCCCTTTGATCGGAGGCATCATCGCATTGTACGCTGGCTTCCTTGCACTTTATGCCACCGGCGCCCTCTTGCTGCTGATTGGAACGCTTCCATTATCGCTGCACAATGAGCGATTTGAAAAGCTGAAGTTCACGCAGAACGACCTCTGGAAGGAGATTATGGCAAGGAAAGGGACGTTGATCAGCTTTTCAGGGTACGCTGTTGAGTCAATCATTGGCAGAACGATATGGCCTGTTTTTCTTATAAGCATAGTAGTAACCACTGCAAGAACAGGGCTTATTGTGACATTATCAATGCTTGCATCACTTTTGATTGTCTACTACAGCGGAAAAATTACGGACACATATGATAGACAAAGACTGCTCAAGTTTGGAACAGTCCTCTATTTTTTTGCATGGATCGGTAGAATTTTTGCGGGTACATTCCTTAAAATTTTTATTGTTGATTCCTACAAGAACATTGCGGAAAAAATAATTCATATCCCTTGGACAGCAAAGAGCTATGATCTTGCGATGCGGAGAGGATATTTCAGGTTTATCGTTGGGAGGGAAATCATCTATAACATAAGCCGTGTGATAATCATGCCGATTTTAATCCTTATTTTTTATGTTGATATCAATCCATTTTCTCTGAGTTTCGCTATCGCTGCATTATGTAGCCTTGGGTATTTTTTCTTAGAGGAGAGATAGGTTACACGCCTAAGTGCAGAAAATTTATAAACAAGCAGCGGAAAAGTGCGGTTAATGGCAAGTCTCGTGAATATACTAGAAGCAGGAGAAGAGAGAGAATTAGCAAGCGAATACCTCGACAAGCTCCGGACATCCCATGAAAGGACTCCTACAGTTAAGGAAAGAGCACGTGAAGTCATTGAGCGACTGAAAGTATCAGGAAATAGGACCGCTCAACTGGTCGGTTTGGTATTGGACGCCGATCGGGCACGATTCTACGAGGGAAATTTTGCAGCTGCCGTTGATTCTTTTGCCAGGGCGAGGGAAGGATTAGAGAATCTGGCCGATGAGATAGCAAGAGAAGTCCTCGCAATCAACATCGAAGGGGAAGAAACGATAGGGCAGGATCTTGCAAACGGTGATGGCGCAAAAGCACTGGAATGCGCACTGCGGTGTTATACACATATAGAAAAAGCAACGCCTCAAGTAAAAGCAGTATTGGGAAACTATATGGGGAGAGCGGAGCATAATGTGAGCCTGCTGTTATCTCTAAGTGACCGCCCAGAAGACAGGGAAAGAGGGTATGGCATGGCAATGATACTTAAAGAGCATGCAGGAAAACTTGAAGCAAGGAGTGAATACCTTCCCGCATGGAATAACTGGGGAACAGCAATGTACGCGCACAAGGGAGCAGGAGAATACGAAAAAGCAAAAGAGTGTATCAACGCAATGAGAAGGCTTAGTGGGCTCACCAAGGATAGAGCATTACTGCAAAGTACCTTATTCTTTGCAATGGGTGTTGAAGCGATGGGATTCGTAAAAGAGCCAGAGAAGCTGATAGCTGCATACAGGGAATGGAGAGAAGTATGGCAGCAGCCCGAAGTAGAGACTATAGAACGATATGCAGCAAGTTTCAGAGAGTTGGAGACTTTAAAAAGAGCGATGCCATTAGTCGAAAAATACTTCAGCGACAATGGATTAACAGGAGCAGCTATTGAAGCACGAAGAATAATTGGCATCGCAAATGACAAACTTCAGCGCATGGGAAAAACAGATAAGCTATGAGTGATACAAGTGAAGAAAATCTCTGGTGATTTTATCAATTCCAAATTTATTGACTTTCTTTAGTCCTTTTTCAACTAGTTGAGAATTGTTGCCATTCAAAACAGAAATAACGCCATCAGCAAGTGCACGAATATCCATTGGCTTCACAAGCACAGCACAATCTGAAAACAATTCTTCCAATTCAGGCAGCGCTGTTGAGACAACCGGCGTCCCACATGCCAGCGCCTCCAGCAGGCAGGAAGGGTTTCCCTCCGTCCCCTCAAGATGCGGATACGGCAGCACAACAACATCAGCGAGATTGACATAATCCTCGATTTTGATATCACGCAGCACGAATTCAACATGCTCCTCAACTTTTAGCTTCTTGACGATTGGCATGTACTTCTCTAATGCCTGTTCTGGATTGCGCGGCGCAAGAACGAGTTTCACACTAGGTATTTTCTTAATGATCAGAGGCAGGCTGGAAATAAGATAACCTGTACCTTTGATCTCCCACATCGAGCCGTAATGGAAAATCACCTTGTCTTGATAGCCATACTTTTTTTTCAGCTTACACCTATCCTGCGGAAAAAATTTTTCTAAATCAACAAAAGAGTGCACCACCTTAATTTTGTTTTCATGTACTCCTTTATGTACCAACTTCTGCATATACGCTTCTGTTGGAACTGTAACAACATCAGCGTAATTGAGCAGCCGATAGAGAGAATCACCAAGGCGGCTGAGGATGACACTTCCTCTCTTTTCTTTAACATCTTTCCTGATAGGATACGACTTCAACGTATGAACAACACGTGCATTTTTTGCATAAAATATTCGTGCAATCAGGCTCCGCAGAACTAACACGGGCGAGGCGCTGAAGCCATGGATAACATCAATGTCTTTCCTCTTCAACCTTCCCACAGCAAAAGGAAATGCAAGCAACTTGTTGTACAATGGGAATTTCCAGAATGATTTTGTCCGAACAAAAGTGATGCCATCAACAACCTCAAACACGGGTTGTTTCCATTTGTTTCTCGAAATCACTGTAACATGATGACCATTTGTAGTCAATTGCCGGGCAAGATGAAGCGTCGTAAGCGCGAGAGACTCTTTCATCCCGGGCTGTATTCCCGATACCATAAGCACGATGTTCATGGGCAGGCAGGATGGATGTTTATATATAAAATTAACCGAGAAAACCCCAACAAATATAAAGGCTGGACTTAAGAGTTAGCAAAATGGATCTTGAAGAATTTATGCGCCATTGGCCGTATCAAAAAATTGATGGAAAAAGTTTTAGCGAATTGACGTTAGACGGCATCCCGCTCTGGTGGTTCCACAATCGCTTCTTTTTAGGCCATGTCATGCCACGGCAACTGAATACATTTGAAAGCATAAAGAGCAATAGAAAGCTGAGCCTCCTTGAAATGGCAAAGCTGTCCATTTCAGTGCTTTCAAGAAAGTATCTGGTGATGAAAGAAAGGAGAAAAATAAAATTCTTGAAGAAAACTCCAAACATAACCCGGCAAAAGAAAGTGCTCTTCCTTACCTACACAAACCATGTCAGTGACGGCAAGCTCTACCGTATCCAGGGAATTATTGATAAGGTTAAGGAAAGAGGAAATATCAAAGATTTTGTGGTTTTTGCAGATCCACTCTCCAGCAGCAGATATACGCTGCTCAAAGACCGGTGCAGCATCTACCAATACTGTACAGACAATATTATGGAGAAAGCAAAAAAAGAAGCACAGGAACTGCATAAGCAATGGAAACAAATCAGCGTCGAACAAAAACAGAGAATGCTTGAGTGGAATGGAATATCGCTGTGGTATTACTTTAAATATGCGTTCAATTTCTTCTTTTCAAAGGAATTCTTGTACGTAACATCGTTGTATTATCACATCTTCCTGGACATGCTTCTGAAAGAGAATGTGAAAGTAGTGCTTATAACATCACAGAACAGCATTTTTGAGAAGTGTCTGATTGCTGCCGCCAATAAGTTAAAAATAAATGTGCTGAGACTGCAGCACGGCATAGGAGAAGAGATAGTCGCTCCGGAACCATTCGACGTGCAGAATGAATATTTCTACAAGCTGATGTTCAGCGACTATCTCAGGAGAGAAGCGATGGCTGTTGGATGGCCGAAGAAAAAGCTCGTTGTCGTTGGTTGCGTCGTGTTTGACCATATCGCAAAATATATTGGTGCAAAGCACCGGGATACAAACACAATATTGCTCGCTACTATCCCCGCCGTGCAAAGCAATCTTATCTCAGAAAGCGAATACCTGCGGCGGATGAAAGTTATCCTGAAAGAGATGAAAAAGACAGATATGAACCTGGTAATCAAGCTTCATCCGCGCGAAGTTCCGAAAGAGCGGTGCATGAACAACTATCAAAAGCTTCTCGATGATCTGGGATGTAAGGGCTCAGTGTTTGGCGGCGATGTTCTGGAAGAGAAATTTTATGAGCTGATGAAATCGAGCGATCTCATGGCTAATTTTGGATCAACCGTTGCTGTCGAGGCGATGATCATCGACAGGCCCACGATGACTATTGACCTGCTGGGCAGCAAGTTCCATACACGATGGATAGAGGAAAAAGGGATCACAGTGAATGTTGACTGGGATGGCGACATTGTGAGCGCAGTGAAGACAGCACTTGCAGGTAACAAGGAGATACAACGAAAGAGCAAGAAGTACATCAAGAACAAGTGCGGAAAGATAACCGGAAAAGCGTATGAAAACGTTGCAAAAATGATAGAAGCGATGAGCAGGTAAGCCGAGTTTACAGGACTCACTCTCCCCAGCGTTGGTGATACTTCTTCTCCATTTCCTTCAGAAGAGCAAATGCTTTAGGAGACGCAAGACGTGCAATCTCTTTTTCTTTCTCTTTCCGAGCCTCACGTGGATGTTTTGCAGGAAGTTTTTGTTTTAGTTTTGCTGTTACCCAAAGAGAACCCACTTTTCGACAAAGAAATGCCGCAATTTTTTCAATTTCCTTGTCAGGTTCAACGTGGAACGCCTCAAATGAAACAAAGAGAATTCGTTTCTTTTGTTTATCACTGAGATGCGCTTGGCGCGCCTCTGCCATGCGATTAATCAGAAACAGCGCATGAATGACCCTGTCCATCTCGCTAACATCTGCATAAAGTTCTTCCGCACCATGCGCAAACCAGGGCAGTGGACATTTCTTTCCTTCAAGAATCACCGTGCAATCCCGTGCATCGGTGCCAAGCCTCCGACCCCAGCCTCTTTTAAACCAGGAAAAGACTAAATCAACTGGATGTCGTTCGATACGCAGCACTTTAAGAGAGGGCGATGCCTCAAGGAAAAGATCGATATCCTGAAATGCTTCATGTATTAAAAATGGGAAGCAAAGATTATTCGACTTGACAAATTCAACTACTACTTCCCCATCAGCGCCCAAGCAGCGCTCCAAAAGGAGTTTGGGATTAGGTGAGTTATAAATAGAAGTCTTATCATCATAGCGAAAATTGAGATTTCTTCCGATCATTCGCTGATAACCAAGATTATCAAATTCAATAAGAATGATATTCTTAAGGGGTTCCTTTTCAATGAGTCCAAGATGATACAGATGAATCAGCTGCTCAGTCATTCCAATCCATTGTATTCCTTCAACACCTTCTATCCCAGCAAGCAGATTTCCTAAGAAAAACTTTCCTGCGCGAGACGCACCTTCCACAAGCAACGGAGATGTTACAAAGATATTTTCACGCTGCAAAACAGGTCTCGAAACCATGAAGTTCTAGGTGCCGACGAGTGCTTTATAAAGATTATGCTCTTTTAGGTATAAATTTATAAATGACCAACGAGATTTTTTCTCGGATGAGTGATAAAAATCTCGGGGGTCTGAGAGTTATTTTTTTTGGTCTTGGCTCAATCGGAAGGAGGCATGCGCAGCTTATCAGGGATAACTTCAACTGCGAACTTTACGCTTTCCGCTCAAGAACGGGAAGTGTGAACGAGATGGGAATAGTAGAGATACACACTCTTGAAGAAGTTGAGCGCCTCGATCCAGACGTAGCCTTCATCACCTGCCCTACATCTGAGCATGTGAAATATGCAACATTCTGTGCTGAGAGAGGCATGGACCTGTTCATAGAGAAGCCGTTATCTCATGATCAGAAGGGGATCCGTGAGTTAGTAGAGTGTGTCAAAAAGAACAAGACGAAAAGCTACATCGCGTACTGTCTCAGATTTCATCCGGTAATACGATGGCTAAAAAAGTACACGGCTGACAAAAAGCCGCTACATGTGCGTGTTCAAGTAAGTTCATATCTGCCTGGCTGGAGAAAGGGTAGCAGCTTAAAGTATTATAGTGCGCATAAGCGCATGGGTGGCGGAGCAATACTTGACTTGTCGCATGAAATTGATTATCTTTATTTTCTCTTTGGGGAACCAAAGAACATCAAAGGGAATTCAAAAAAGTTAGGGGCTGTAACAGCAGATGCGGAAGATTTCGCTGACATTTTAATGGAATTTGGAAACACACCATGCAACCTGCATATGAACTTTATGAGCCGGCTGAAGAGAAGGGAGATCATCCTCGAATTTGCAGATAAAACCTTAGTCGCTGACCTTATCAATAACACGATAACTGTGCATGGGGAAAATGAGAGAAGTATCGCATTTCCAAGTAAAATAGATGACGTATACGTGGCGCAGTTAAAACATTTTTTTTCAGGGAAGAAAAAGATGAATAACATGGAAGAAGCAATGCGCGTTTTCAATGTCATAACAAAAATAAAGGAGAGCGTGACATGAACGTCTTAATAACAATATGCGCACGCGCGGGCTCCAAGCGCATCAGGAATAAGAATATTATCACAATAGCAGGCAAGCCGTTGATGACGTACACGATAGAAATCGCCAAAAAGTGGGGCAAGGCAAAACGAATCATCTGCTCAACCGACTCGGAAGAGATTGCACAGATAGCGAAAGCAAATGGGATTGACGTGCCGTTTTACAGGCCAAAGGAGCTTGCATCAGATTCGGCAGGGAAAGTAGACGTCATCCGGCACGCCCTCGAAAGTGCGGAAAGAATCTATGAAGAACAGTTTGATCTTGTCGTGGATCTCGATGTGACCAGCCCACTCAGGACGACACATGATTTGGACAGCTGCCTCCAGGTGTTTATGGAAAAGAATCCCGAAGTGGTCTTCTCGGTGACAAAAGCACGGCGAAACCCCTACTTTAACATGATCGAGGTGAATGATCAAGGGTTTGCTGTACTCTCAAAACCAGCAAGCGCACTGCTGAGGACGCAGGACGCGCCTCCGGTGTATGACATGAATGCCTCGATTTATTTCTACAGCAGGAACTTTTTGTTGGACAACGGGAATAAATCGCCATTATCATCGAAAAGAGCGATTGCCCACATCATGGATGACATCAGCGCATTTGATATTGATGGGGAGCATGAATTGCGATATATCGAGCATCTCATAGCCAGCGGGGTGTTTACGTTTGGATAAAACAGATGGGAAATACCTTGAGAAATTGAGGCTCGACGGAAAAGTTGCAGTGGTCTGCGGCGGTCTTGGTCTCATAGGAAAGGAAGTGGTACAAGCCTTTGCAGAGGCCGGTGCGAACATCTATGTATTGGACATAAAAAGCGATGAAAAAGACAAAACTGAGAATGTGAGCTTTATCAGTTTTGATGTTACTGATGCAAATAGTTATGAGAAAGTGTTCGCGGCAATAATGACAGAAGCAGGGAAAATAGACATCTTCGTGAACCTCTCCTACCCGAGAACAGAGGACTGGGACACGCATCTTGAAGACGTAAAGGCTGAGTCATGGAAAAAGAATATTGATATGCAGCTGAACACATGCTGCCTGCTGACGCGAACGGTCGCCGAACTCATGAGAAAGCGCGGAACAAAAGGGAGTATTGTTAATTTTGGTTCGATTTATGGCGTTGTTGCACCTGATTTTGAGATCTACCCAAAAGACATGACATCACCCGCTGCATATGCTGCAATTAAAGGAGGGATCATCAGCTTCTCCCGGTATGCAGCATCGTATTATGGAAAACACGGCATACGGGTGAACTGTCTCTGCCCAGGTGGGGTATTTGACAACCAGGACGAACAATTTGTTAAGAACTACGGAAAAAAGACATGCCTGAAACGCATGGCACAGGCAGAAGAGATTGCTGCAGCTACACTTTTTCTCGCATCAGACGCCGCATCATATATCACCGGAACTGCGTTCATGGTAGACGGAGGCCTGACAGTGTTATGAGAAAAGTGAGGATTATTGCGCGCCTGGACGTAAAGGGCCCAAATGTTATTAAGGGTGTTCACCTCGAATGCCTCCGGGTGGTAGGAAAACCGGGCGAGCTCGCAGAAAAATACTACGAGCAAGGAGCGGATGAGCTGGTATACATCGATATTGTCGCAAGCCTTTATGGACGACAAAATCTGCTCAACATTGTGCATCAGGCATCGGACAAGATTTTTATACCATTTACTGTCGGCGGCGGCATACGAACACTGCACGACATACGGGAGTTCCTTAAAGCTGGAGCGGATAAAGTTGCGATAAATACAGCAGCAACCAAGCGCCCGGAACTCATAAGAGAAGCAGCGAAAATGTTCGGCTCACAGTGTATTGTCGTTTCAATCGAAGCAAAAAATGTGGGAGAGCACTGGGAGGCCTATACAGACAACGGGCGGGAGAAAACCGGTCTCGATGTCATCGAATGGGCAAAGAAAGCCGAAGCGCTCGGCGCAGGTGAAATACTGCTGACATCAATAGACACTGAGGGTACAAAAAAAGGATTTGATATCGAACTAATAAAGAAGGTAACAGACGCTGTATCGATACCGGTGATTGCCTCAGGTGGGGCAGGAAGTGCCGAACATTTCAGCGCATGCATCAAAGCATGCAATATCGATGCGCTTGCAGCTGCTGCAGTGCTTCATTATAACGAGCTCACAATAGATGATATGAAGGAGCACATTGCGGAACAAGGTAGAGAGGTAAGAAAAATATGACGGATATAAGCATCATTGATTATGGTATCAATAATCTGAAGAGCGTAAGCATGGCATTTGAGAAAATAGGGAGAAACGCTGAAATAATTAACAGGCCGGCGCAGGCGCTAGCAGCAAACTGCTTGGTGCTGCCGGGAATAGGCGCGTTTGGTGACGGCATGAATGGATTAAAGGAACGCGGCTTGATCGAACCAATAAAACAGAAAGTGAGCCAGGGCACACCGATGTTAGGCATTTGTTTGGGCATGCAGATGCTCTTTACCGAAAGCGAGGAGTTTGGGTTGCATAAGGGCTTAAACTTTATCCCAGGAAGAGTAATACCATTCAGAAAACCAGATGAAATGAATATTACGGGTTACAAAGTCCCGCATATGGGTTGGAACGGGCTGGAGAAGCAAGGACGTGAATGGAAAGGCACCCTGCTCGAATCGACGAATGAGAAAAGCGACGTCTATTTCGTCCATTCATTTTACCCTGATGTAAAAGACAGCAACTACATCCTTGCGACGACCGAGCATGGAGGGCAGAGATTTTGTTCGGTGGTGAAAAAATACAACGTGATAGGAACCCAGTTCCATCCCGAAAAAAGTGGAGCGGTTGGATTGAACATGTTAAAAAAATTTTGCGAGTTGAATAGAATATGAGTATGGACGTTAAAAGCATACTTGACAGGCAAATCACGCAGTTGCCGAAGGAGATAAAGTTTTGTGCACGGTGCGTGGTGAGCAACCAACGGCCAAGAATAGCCTTCGACAGCGAAGGTATCTGTGGGGCATGCAGATATGCGGATATCAAGAATAGCGAGATAGATTGGGAACAAAGGGAAAAAGAGCTGAAAGAATTATGTGATGCCAATAGAAGCACAGATGGCAAGTTTGATGTTATTGTCCCGGGCAGTGGCGGTAAGGACAGCGCGCGGGTGTCATGGGAGCTGAAATACAAGTATGGCATGCACCCCCTGACGGTGACATGGGCTCCGTTTGAATACACAAGTGTGGGATATGCCAATTTCAGGAATTTCATCAAGGTCGGCGGTTTCAACAACCTCATGGCATGGCAGAACGGGATATTTCACCGAAAACTGTCAAGGCTGTCATTTGAGATGTTGGGCGATGCATGGCAGCCTTTTACCTATGGACAGGTAAGCTATGCATTCCATATGGCGAAAGCGCTAGGCATAAAGCTGGTGTTCTTTGGCGAGAATGGTGAGGCAGAATACAGCGGAAACCCTCAAGTGTTCAACAAGTCCGGCATGCCAATCACTTTATGGAATGAACAGTATTTTAAGGGGATCACCATAAGAGATCTTGTAAAATATGGTCTGGAAGAGACTGATTATTTGAAAGAGAATGATTTTGATGAATCAGACTTCACGTTCTACGAGCCTCCGAAGACTACTGACCTAAAAAGCTGGGGAGCCGAGTTCAAATGGTTCTCATACTATAAAAAATGGATTCCCCAGGAGAACTATTATCTTGCTGCAGAGAAGACAGGCTTTCAGGCAAATCCCGAAGGAAGGTCTGAAGGAACATACTCGAAATACGCCAGCTTAGACGACCAGATGGATGGCTTTCACTTTTATCACGCATTCCTTAAGTTTGGGATCTGCAGGTGCACATCTGACGCTGCGCACGAAATTAGGGATGGCCACATCACCAGAGAAGAGGGGGTTTCGCTCGTGAAAAGATATGACGGCGAGTTTCCAAAGATGCATTTCAACGCCTTTCTCAACTACTTGAACATCACTCCTGAACAGTTTTGGAGAGCGATCAACAAATTCAGAACACCCCGCATATGGAAAAAGGTTAACGGCGAGTGGCGATTACGAAGCGCAGTATATGATGTGGATGGAACGTCGAAAGAAGTTCCGGTATACGTGAGCAGTATACCGGTTGAGATGAGGTCGATGGCAAATGCTGAATTCAAAGAATGAGTGTTTTATCATTGCAGAAGCCGGGGTCAACCATAACGGCAGCATCGAATTAGCGAAGAAGCTGGTTGATGCTGCGGTGGAAGCTGGTGCTGATGCAGTGAAGTTTCAGACATTCAAGGCGGAAGATCTGGTGACAAAAGATGCAGAAATGGCAGAATACCAGGAAAAAAACACAGGAAAAGGGACAAGCCAGCTCGAAATGCTGAAGGAACTTGAATTGAGTGATAGACATTTTGAAGAGCTCAAGAGCTATTGTGATGGAAAAGGGATTCTGTTTTTATCAACGCCGCACACTGCGGAGGCCGTTGACGTTTTAGACAAGCTCGTTCCTGCATTTAAGGTTGCATCAGGCGATATCACCAACATCCCGCTCCTGAAGAGAATTGCAGAGAAAGGAAAGCTGGTGATTTTAAGTACGGGGATGTCCACTCTTGATGAAGTAAAAGAAGCAATCGATGCTTTAAGAGGATGTGAAGTCATACTTCTCCATTGCACGACAAGCTATCCTTGCCCAAGGCAAGATGTAAACCTCAGAGCGATGAAAACATTGGCAAAAGAGACAGGACTGAAAGTGGGGTATTCCGACCACACTGAAGGCATATTTGTTTCTATAGCTGCTGCAGTGCTTGGAGCACAGGTCGTCGAAAAGCACATGACGCTGGACAAAAGCATGCCGGGACCAGATCACAAAGCATCACTCGAACCAGGAGAGTTCAAAGAGATGGTATCAACCATAAGAGAAGTGCGCACGATGTTGGGCAACGCTGATAAGAGACCTACAGCCGCAGAGCGTGAAATCTTAAAAGTCGCAAGAAAAAGCATAGCTGCCGCGCGCAATATCGGGAAAGGGCAGCAGATAACTGCCCTCGACATGGCCATAAAGCGGCCAGGCACGGGCATTGCTCCAGCCGCATACACAAAGCTGCTTGGCAAGATCGCTGTGAGGAACATACGAAAGGACGAGATTATAACCTGGGAAATGGTAAAGTAAATGGAAGAAAAAAAATATGGCTATCTTGAAACGAAGGATTTCCTCGACAGACGTATAGAAACATACAAGAAATATGGTGAGAGAGACATCGAACCATGGCTGCTGAAACACGCTAAAGTCAGCGCAGGCAGCCGTATGCTCGACGTAGGCTGTGGCAGTGGAAAACAAATTGAGCTTTTTGGGAAGACGCTGGGAAGCAAAGGGTTCATCATCGGTTGTGATATCCAGCAAGATTTGCTGGAGGCTGCGCAGAGGAAAATTACCGAGCAGAAACTGAATGCGCTTGTGATGCATCACGATATGAATAAAAATTTTCCATTTGTCAGCGGAAGCTTCACGCACATTATCTCTGGTTTTTCCGCATACTATGTCGATGACGCTGAGGCAATGTTAAGAGAGTTCCTGCGCCTTCTTTCGCCGGGTGGTGACTTGTTCATCTTCGGGCCAGGCCAAGCAACATCAGAAAACTTCTGGCAGCTCCAGGCAAAGACAAGTGGTTATCCTATCAATCCCATTTCCATTCAGAGGAGAGCAAGGTTGCAAAGTGAATTTGTGCCACTCATCAAGAAAAGATTCATAAATGTGCAGACAGACACTTTTATGAACACGATACGATATCCAAACGCTGCAGGCGTCATAAATTATTATGTTTCATCACTTGTTTTTCAGGAAGGCGTTCCTGAAACTGCACGCGCAAATGCAGTCACTGTTATGGAAGACGCTGTGAAGAGAGTAATAGAAGAGAAAGGTTATTTTGAGGATAAGAAGGAAGTCATTGCCATAACAGCGCGCAAAGGTGGATAAATATGAATGTACTTGTTATTGCTGCCCATCCGGACGACGAAACGCTTGGATGTGGAGGAACGATAGCACGGCATGCGCACGAAGGAGATGAGGTTTCAGTATGTATCATAACCGAAGGCACGGCATCTCTCGGCTTTTCAAAGGAAGAAGATGCAAAAAGGAAGGGGGAAGTTGAGCGCGCATGCAAAGTACTCGGAGTTAATATTTTACATTTTCTCGATCTCCCGTCGGTGAAGCTTGACACTGTTCCACTCTTGGATATAGTCAACAAAATCAAAGACATAATCAGCAAAGTAAGACCTGAAGTGCTCTACACACATTATCCAAAAGATCAAAACCAGGATCATCGCATTGTAAGCCATGCATGCCTCATCGCTGCACAGCCACAACGCGCATCTCTGAAGAAGATATACTATTACGAAGTCCCATCATCGACGACCTATGTGTGCGGTGATGACGCATTTGCTCCAACCGTCTATGTTGACATCGGGAATTTCATTGAGCTGAAGCTGAAGGCGCTGGCATGTTACGCAAGCGAGATAAAGAATCACCCGCACGCACGCAGCATGAACGGCGTCAGAATATATGCACAGTTTCGTGGCCTGGCTGTTCACAAAAATGCTGCAGAAGCATTTATCATAGCGAGGGAAGTGAGATGAGCCGGCGTAAGATTATGGTGCTCAGCGGGACGCGTTCAGAATATGGCCTGCTGAAACCTGTGATGAAATCTATTGAGGAGGACAGCAGGCTTGAACTGGTAGTCGTTGCCACAGGCTCGCATCTTGAGGAGAGGTATGGCAAAACAATCAGTGAGATAAAAGAAGATGGTTTCAGAATACTTGCTGAGATCAAACTCGGGCTCGGGAATAGCAATAAGGATATGGCAAATGCGCTGGCGCAGTGCATAACAACGCTGACAAGTATTATGGTGGAATGCAAGCCTGATATTGTAGTTGTCCTCGGTGACAGGGTTGAAACGCTGGGAACGGTGCTTGCGGCATACTATCTCAATATCCCTATAGCTCACATCCATGGCGGTGACAAGAGCATCGGCGGACATCTCGATGACAATGCGCGACACGCGATAACAAAGTTGTCACACATTCATTTTGCAGCAACAGAGGAGAGTGCAGAAAGGATTAAGAAACTAGGTGAGGAAGAATGGCGTGTGCACGTGGTCGGTGCGCCAGGCCTAGACTCTATACGGAACAGGAAATTTCCAGGTAAAAATGAGCTCTACAGCAGGTTAGGTCTTGACACAGAAAAGAAGACAGCCGTGATACTACAGCATCCGGTTACAACTGAAGCAGCGCAGGCAGCGCAGCAAATCAGCGAAACGCTCCTCTCCACAAGCGAGAGTGGCTGCCAGATGGTGATCATCTACCCTAACGCAGATGCAGGGAGTGTTGATATGATAAGGGAGATAGAAAAGTTTGCTGCGAACAGAAATGTTAAAATATTTAAGAGTATGAGCCACGACGAGTACATCGCATTGCTCAAGTACACAGACGTGCTGGTTGGGAATTCAAGCAGTGGGATAATAGAGGCCCCATTATTCCGTCTCCCTTTTGTAAATGTAGGAACAAGACAGCTCGGGAGAGAACGGACAGCCAATGTTATTGATGTCGTATATAACAGGGATGAGATTGCAAGGGCGATCCGAAAAGCGATGTCGCCTGAGTTTAGGAAAAAACTCACTGGAAAAAATGTGTATGGCGACGGTAGCGCTGGAAAGCGTATCGCACAAGTGCTTGCAAGCATGGACATAAATAAAAAACTTATTCAGAAGCAGATAACATATTAAAATGAACGAGACAAAAAGATTTAATGAATGGAAGATGCCGGAGATAGAAGAAGGCAAGTTAACTAAATGGAACTGGATGGTCCAGAACAAGGAAAACCTAAAGCTCGGAGAAAAGACAGATATTGGCGCATTCACGTACATCAACGCACTGCACGGTGTGGTGATAGAGAAGAACGTACAGATCGGCAGCCACTGCTCGATCTATAGCATCAGCACAATAGACAACAAGAAGGGGCCTGTTCTCATCAAAGAGAACGCGTGCATTGGAGCGCACAGCGTGGTGATGCCCGGTGTGACGATTGGAAAGAACGTGATTGTAGGGGCATTCAGCTTCATCAATAAGAATGTCCCAGATAATGTGATTGTCGCCGGCGTGCCGGCAAGAATACTTAAGGAAAAAATAAATGAAAGTGAAGGATGAACAGCATGAACTGGAAAATACCGTTGTTTAGGGTACATAACGATGAAAGTGACGTTAACGCTGTAACGAAAGTAATCACAAGAGGGAGCCACTGGGCGGACGGCCCCGAGATTGGCGAGTTTGAGGGACACATTGCAAAATTCGCTGGAAGGAAATACGCAGTCACATTCAATTCAGGCACATCGGCGCTCCACGCTGTGCTGCTTGCTCTCGATGTAAAGGGAGGAGAGGTCATCGTTCCTTCATTCACCTTCCCCTCTACAGTAAATGCAGTTGTCCTAGCTGGAGCAACTCCTGTCTTTGCAGACATTGAAAAAGAAACGTTTGGGTTAGACGTGAGAGATACAGAGGGAAAGATAACGAACAGAACAAAAGCAATTGTTGTTGTACATTACGCCGGCTGTGGCGCGCGTGACACAAAAAAACTGCGTGAGCTGTGCGATAAAAGATCATTATTTCTTATAGAAGATGCTGCCGAATCCTTGGGTGCAGAAATACATGGAAAAAAGATTGGAACATTTGGTGACGCTGCAATGTTCAGCTTCTGCCAGAATAAGATTATCACAACCGGCGAAGGCGGCGCAATCGTCACGGACGACATGGTTTTGCACGAGAAACTTAAAATGCTTCGCTCTCATGGAAGAGCATCAGACAAGAACTACTTTGAGACAAACGAAAAAGCTGAATACGTTGAATTAGGATACAACTATCGCATGCCGACTATGTGTGCAGCGCTGGGCATTGCGCAATTGAAAAAAATAGATATGCTGATCGAAAAAAGACAGGCAATTGCCAGTATGCTCAACGATGAACTCAGTAAAATCAATGGCATTCGCTGCCCAATACCACCAACGGGATTCAAGCACGTCTACCAGCTGTATACCCTCATTTTAGGCTCTGAATATATTCGCGATGAGCTTCAGCGATACCTTAATAAAGAAGGAATAATGAGCAAAGTATATTTCAGCCCAGTTCATTTGGAACGTTTTTATAGCAAGTATGGCTACAACAAGGGCGATCTGCCGAACACGGAGAACGTTTCCGGAAGGGTGCTGAGCCTTCCGATATACCCTGACATAAGCCAAAAAGAGGTTAGTGACATTATGATAGGGATAGGTGTATTTTTCAAAAACAGAAAAACGAAAAGCGATGAAATCGGTGTTTGAGAATAAAACAATCATGGTAACCGGGGGTTGCGGCTCCATCGGCGCTGAGATAGTAAGACAGCTGCTTCAGTTTGATCCTGAACAGATACGGATACTTGACCACCACGAAAACGGTCATTTTGTGTTGAGCCAGGATGTGCGCTCGCCGCGAATGAGACACCTGATAGGAGATATACGAGACAGAGAAAGGGTAATAAGAGCCATGGAAGGGGTTGACATCGTGTTTCATGCAGCCGCGCTCAAGCATGTGCCATTTTGCGAATATGATCCATTCGAAGCGGTAAATACAAATGTCATCGGGACAAAGAATCTTATTGACGTCGCAATCAAAGAAAGAGTGGAGAAATTTATTGGCATCTCAACGGACAAAGCAGTGAACCCCGTGAACACCATGGGTGCGACAAAACTGCTCAGCGAGAAGATAATTACAAACGCTCCGATTGGTAAGAGCCATGTGAAAGCCTGCTGCGTGCGGTTTGGCAACGTTCTTGCCACCACCGGCTCGGTCATCCCGATATTTCAGAAGCAGATTGCCGATGGTCATGAATTAACAATAACCTCTCCTGAGATGACACGATTTTTCATGAGCCTTTCGGATGCAGTGCGATTAGTTCTAAAAGCCGCAGAGATGGTGGAAGGCGGCGAGACATTCATTCTCAAGATGGGGGCATTGCGTATAACAGACCTGGCAGAAGTGATGGTAGAGGAGCTTGCGCCAAAGCATGGGAAGAACCCAAAGGATTTCACATATAAAATTATAGGCGTTCGTCCGGGAGAAAAACTGTTTGAGACACTGATGAGTCCGGAGGAAGCTGCATATACGGAAGAGCGCGATGATATGTTGATACTGCGCAATTCATTATTATCAAATTATGGAAAAAAGCAGATTGCGGGCAACATGAGCCTCACAAACCTGTCAAAATATAGTTCAAATTCAGTCGTATTGCTCAATAAAGATCAGATTAGAAAAAATCTGTATGAGAAAAAGATACTGGAAGAGCCAAAGACCGGAAAAAGGGAGACATGAAAAAAGTAATTGTTGAGTATAAGCAGGAAAGGTGTATTGGGGCAAAAAAATGTATTGAAAGAGCTCCAGATTATTTCTACTTTAAAGGCCAAAAAGCCGTGCTGAAAAATTCAAGTTTTCACAATGGTGAATGGCAGCTGCACACTGAAGTGACTGAAGAGCAGCTGCAGCATCTGCGGAACGCTGCGGAATGCTGCCCGGTAAATGCAATTGGTCTTAGCGACCAGAGCGGAGAAACAATCGTGTCAAAAGAGATCAAGAAAGATGAAAATTTGCGGGTGATAAAAGCCGAATATGATGATGCAAAGGAGTTTACCATGGATGAAAATGGGTACTTCCTCATTCGCATTAACGAAAAGACAAAAGAGATTGAGGTTGCGTTCTGTCAGGAGTTGAATAAAATAATGATGAAAGTTGTAGGGAAAAAACCGCTGGAGATGTATCAGACAATAATCAAGCAAGGGCTCGTTTCCCGGCTTGATCATGCCGCGTACCTCGGAAGGGAACTGCAGAAGGCTTACATTGCGCTAAAGAAACACATCCCCTACGTGCAGGATGACGAGCTTGCGCTCTGATTTGATTAAAGTTTTATGCAACAGTTGCTTCTACCTGCACACTGCTTTCCGTTGCTCCATTGGACTCCTTTTTATCCTTGATGTTCTTCTTATGTGAGTCCTTGTCATACTGCCGTGCTCCTCTAAACTTATAATCCCCCTCAAAATACAGCCGATAAAACCCATCAATAATCTGTTGCGCCGCTTGCATGTCTCCGGTCGTATTTCTAAAATGGTGGAGCACAAGCTCTTTATTCGCTTCAAAAAGCATCTTATAACACTCTTCATCACTGTATCGTGTAAAGTTGACCGTCATCAGGTCAGAATTCTTGAATCTCTTGAAAAAGTCATCAGGACCCTTGAGCAGACCTTTCTGGACTGCCTCATCATACAATGGCGAACCGGGATACGGGCTTGGCGGTCGTATTGTACGCACTTGATCGAACTGATTGAATTTTTTTATCGCGTCAACATTTTTCCACAGTGTTTCTTTTGTATCCGCCTCAAAGCCCCATAGGAAATTAAGTCCGAGACCAATTCCAACTTTATTCGCAACTTCCAGCGCTTTGATATTTTCTTCTGCAGTTATGCGCTTATTCATATTGTCTAAAACTTTCTGGTCAACGCTCTCAAAGCCGATATTGACTAATTTACAGCCTGTTCGCTTCAGGCATTCGGCTAATTCCTCGTCAAATATGGCTGCACGCGAGTTACACCAGTAGCTGATCTTCATGTTGTTCTCTTTAAGGAGACTCTCAAATTCAAAAATTTTTTCTCTCGGAAAAACGAAGAGCTCATCTTCAAATGAAAAGAAGGTCGTTCCATACGTATCTCTGAGAGATATCATCTCTTTGATTACTTCTTTCAGGCTGCGCAGGCGAAGCCCTTTCTCAATTCTATAGCAGAAGTTGCATGTATCTGTGCAGCCACGTGAAGTAATAACACTCATCATCTTTTCTTCCTCATCCATACCAGAAAGTTTGACACTATTTGTATAGCTCTCCATAGGAAAGAGGTCCCACGCTGGCCACGGCAGCGCATCTAAGTCACGGAACAACGGTCTACGCGGATTAGCTTTGATTCTATCCCCTTCCCAGTATGCGATGCCCTTGATATCAGCAAGCTTTCGCTTACCAAGCTTCGCCCCCATAAGTTCAATCAGAGTATGCTCAGCCTCTCCAAGCACAACAATATCAACCTTAAGCCTTTGGAGCATATACTCCGAGATAGGTGTCGGTCCCGGCCCGCCTAAGAAGAACCATGCGTCCTTCTTATGCTTGTTCACTGATGCGCATAAACCCACAATCGTTTCCTCAAATCGTGCAGGCATGAAACCCGCGCCGATAAGATCATACGTACTGTTCCTAAGTTTTTTCTCAAGCTGTTCATTTGTATAATGAAAGACATCCATACAGTACACTTCAACACTATAGCCATACTTGCGCAGCATAGCCGCAAGATAGCCATACGCTAATGGGAATGCATTAAACTCCTGATAGACGTCATGAACGATAAGAAGCACATTTTTCTTATATAGATTATCCATTGGATTTTTTAGTCGATTTTCTCTAATATCCTTCTCCTGAACATCCACCTCTTTTTTTCCAATCTGAGAAAGCTCCATCTTCACACCCGTTCTAAATGCACCTCATGGCCATTTTCGTTTACAATCTTTATGACTTTCACCGGACAATGGCGGGCTGCTTCCTTATGATATTTAAGAGCCTCTTCTCCTATCTCAAGCTCCCACATCTCATTCCCAGTATTTCGAGCCCCAATAAGTTCAGCCTTATCATCGTCTGCCATTCTCCATAACTGGTCTGCAACAATAGCGCACGCAGCTGCCCCCGTGCAATTCTTTCGATCAAATATCACCTTATACCCCATAATAGCTTATAGGGGAGTTACTATATTTATAGGTTTCTATTGAGCCTATCTTAAGGTACCTCTCTCACACCAGAAAGTAATAAATACCCCTTCTCAACAAGCAAAGCCAAAATGAAAATCCTTGGAATACACGACGGACATAACGCATCCGCATGCCTGATTGAAGACGGCGAACTAAGATTTGCGATCCAGGAGGAACGTCTTGTCTATGAGAAGAATAAGTCCGGCTTCCCAAAGAAGAGCATAGAACTCCTTATGAAACAGCTGAGACTAAAACCTGAAGAGATTGACCTTATTGCATTTGCCTCCCGCCACGTTTCGCCTCTTTTTGGAACTGCCCTTGGACGGCAGTACAAGAGAATGTTTGGCATTAGAAGAAGGGTTGAAAGTATAATCATGAAGACACCATTATACAATCTCTACAAGGCAATGAGCAGAGTGCAAAGAAAGAGGAACATCAGAAGGCTTGGTTTCAGAAATAAGGTGAAATTCTTTGATCATCATCTATGTCACGCAGCGACGGCCTATTACGGAAGCCATTTTCCTCGCAACGAGAAAGTGCTTGTGCTCACGAACGATGGCGCAGGTGATGGATTGTGTGCAACCGTTTCAATAGGTGAAAATGGAAAGTTACAGCGTCTTGCAAAAGTAAAAAGCGATCACTCGCTTGCAGGCGTATATTCTCTCACCACAAAGCTGCTGGGCTTTCAGCCGCTCGAGCACGAATACAAACTCATGGGCATGGCACCCTATGCTTCTGAGAGAGGGCATAAAATAGGCTATGAAGCATTTAAAAAATATGTGTCTTTATCCGAAAAAGACCCATTGAAATTCAAAAAAAGCAGGAGGGGAGCGATCAAGACGATACTCCCGCAGCTTGAGAAAGATACGAGGTATATGCGTTTTGACTGGATATGTGCAGGATTACAAAGATTTACCGAAGAGGTGCTTGTTGGCTGGGTCGATAACTGTCTCAAAGCAACAGCAACAGAAAAGCTCGCGCTCGCGGGCGGAATTTTCATGAATGTCAAAGCAAACAAAAAGATTATGGAGCTGAAACAAGTAAAAGACATGTTCATCTTCCCTTCGTGTGGTGATGAGACCGTATCGATGGGTGCAGCGTATGCGGCATACGCAGAATTCAGAAAGGCAACTGATCCGGATATACAGCCGCTCAAAGATTTCTATTTAGGAGACGATTTTTCAAACGAAAAGGTATTAAAAGAGATAGATAAATTAAAAACAAAAAATCTCAAATGGAAAAAAATAAAGAATATTGAAAAAGAGCTTGCACAGCTTCTTGTAGATGGTCAGGTTGTCGCGCGCTGCAAAGGAAGGATGGAATTTGGCGCACGGGCACTGGGAAACCGCTCGATTCTTGCAGACCCATCAAATTTGCGTTGTCTTCGCGAGATTAATCTGATGGTAAAGAAGCGTGACTTCTGGATGCCCTTTGCTCCGGTCATGCTCAAAGAGAGAGCAGACGAATACATCATCAACAAGAAAAGCATTGCAGCGCCCTATATGATCCTGTCCTTTGATACAACGGAAAAATACGATGACTTGATTGCAGCGGTGCACCAGGCCGACTTAACTGCTCGACCGCAGATTATAGACAAAACAATGAATCCTGACTATTACTCAATTCTTAAAGAATTTGAGAAACTCACCGGCTGTGGCGCGTTGCTCAACACTTCATTTAATCTTCATGGCTTCCCTATCGTGCATGGACCGAAAGAAGCACTCGATGTGTTCATAAGATCAGGATTGAGATATCTTGCGGTTGGAAATTATTTAATTGAGAAGAAACAACAAATGGAGCCTTAGACAGCAGCCTTTTTCTCATTTTTATATATCCTATAGAACTGAATAAATATTTTCCTGGCCATCTCAAGAAAATTTGATACCGCATAAATCCACAAAACAATAACAGGGTAGCCAAGTGCAACGCCCCAAAACAGCACGTTGAAGGGATTTTCTAATCGTATAACATCGAAGATGATCGCAGCAATCTTGTTTTTCGACTTCTTCAGCGCAATCGTTTTGCCATAGATCAGTTCTTCTGCCTTTGCCCGTTGCGCAGGATTTGAGTACCATATGGGGTTAAGGGAAGACGCTTTTGAAACTAAAAAGCAGAAAGCGCCAATTGCTGCAGGAACAAACGCTCCGAATGCGCCGGTTTGTACAGCAACCCCATATGCAAGCGCGATGAGCACAAGCGAATTGGTGATGTAATGCCCCACGTAATCCATATAAATACCATTGAGCGAGAAATGCTGCCGTGCGCGCGCAACGATGCCGTCAGCCCCATCAATGATTGAGCCGAGATGGAAAAGCAGCACACCAACGACACTCAACAGATATTCCCCAGGAACAAGCAGAAGCAGCCCAATCATCTTGACAACGATCCACAGGAGCGTCACTTGATTAGGAGTGAGCGGCAGACACAAAAAAACTTTTCCTGCATAAACGGCAATAAAGTCACACGCCCTAAGAATTGGGCCTTGCGCGTCTTTATTTTCATATTTTTTCAATTCTTTGATTGATGGAACTGATCTCATAACACCCCCAAAGGCCGTTTGGTACATAATAAGTTTAGATTAACTTTTCTGTTTGGATCATAAGAGCGCAGCATGCTGAGTGTAAAGGGCATAAGTTTCTTCTTTTCTTCATCTATGAGGTACAATCGCAGGCCATAATCAGTAAGAAGCCGGACAAACTGTGCAGGCGTTATATGAAGATGATCTAAGAAGAGCGGCACCATTTCCGTGATCATCATCAGCCCTTTATTTCGTCTAAAAATAGACTTCATCCCATTAAATGCAAAATACTCTGCACCCTCGACATCAATCTTGATGAAATTAACCTTGCCCTTAATGCAATCATCAAGACGCACGGATGCAACTTCTACAGAACGGTCACTGCTATACTTGTTTCTAAGAAGTGAATGATGCGCCGATCTGCCGCCAATGTGGAGCATTGCTTTACCGGCATTTTCTGAAACCGCTCTTTGTTCAGCAATGACATTTTTATAGCCGTTTGTTTCAACATTTTTCTTCAGCAGGGCAAAATTCTTCGGATCAGGCTCAAAAGCATAGACTTTCCCTTGCTCTCCGACAAGACGGGCAAGGAGCAGTGTATAGTAACCAACATGTGCGCCAATATCTAGGACAACATCCCCTTTGTTAACATTTCTCTTCACCAGCTCGGTGATGAACGGCTCATAATATCCCCGAGTTGAGAGCCGCATGGAATCATCGGGATCGAGAAATAGCTTGTGGCCATCTATGACGACAGCGTCCGACTTGAGATATCTCAGCAACAGGCTATTCATCTTTCCAAGAGAACGAGACCGTAGTCCCAGCCTGATGTATGCATAATGGAGCACACGATACATTCGAACAAGGATGGATCTCTCACTCAACTTTGACACCCAGCCGGCAGGTATCATCAACCCTGTTTAAAAAAATGGTTAGGTCTCGCTCAAGGAAATACTCATCAACCGCCTCTTGGACGCCCTTCCAGCAGCCATAATCATCGACGACTAAGATGCCGCCAGGCCGCAAAAGTGGATAAATGTGTCTCAGCTCCCATTTTGTGGATTCATAAAAATCCGTATCCAGCCGCAGAAGCGCGACAGAGGGTGGCACCGTATGAGGGATTGTTTCCTCTACTTTTCCTTTAATAAATACAAAATTCTTTTTTGGGTAGCCCGTTGATTCAACATTTTTCCTGACTTCCTCAAGTGGGGAGAAACACCAGGTATTATATCCGTTCTGTTGCTCTTTCTTCCATCGATCAAGCGCAAAAAGGCAGCCAACGATTGTTCTATCAACCGGTGTCGGTTTTGGCATACCCTCAAAAGTATCGTAAAGATATATCTTTCTGTCCTTCTCACCAGCAAGCAAGAGAGTGTGGGCTATAATCATAGCGCTGCCCCCTTTCCAGACACCGCACTCCACGAAATCACCCGGGATTCCTGATGCAACAATATACTTTGTGGCCTCATACAAAGCATAAGCATTCTCAAGTTCCGCCATAGTATAAAGCTGACATTTGTCAAAGATCGCTTTGAATTGCTTGTCCTCAAGGATAGATTGAGTATATTTAGGCAAAACCTTGTACCCAAATATGCTGAATGACCGGTGGATGAAGTCTTTAAGCGTACCCATATTCTGCTGAGTAAATGCACTATTTAAATAACTTATGCGCAGATAGGCTCTGTCCTAAAAGTCTAAGAAGCCTGCCAAATAAGTTATGGCAGGCGAGTCTGCCATAGACTTCAGTGCGAATAGTTCGCACTAGTTTGACATGGACAGAACTGCCAAACTCAAACACAGATTTATCAAGAACACTTTAGCTGATAAGCTCATCCGGAACTCACCAGGAGGAGGCAGACTACCCTATTTTATACTTTTGTATTTAACCTTTTTATCAGGGAAAGATATAAATAGGACTGGTTTGTGGGAAATAAGAATGAAAACGGTTATACTTGCAGCAGGCCTTGGGACGAGAATAAACCGAAATCGTGAAGCTATTCCAAAGCCGCTCTATGAGGTGAAAGGAAGGAACCTGATTGAGCATGTCATTTTTAACTTCAAGAAAGCAGGTGTTACTGATTTTGTCATTGTTGTTGGATACATGGCTGAAAAGATTATGAGAAAGTTAGAAGATGGATCAAAGTATGGGGTAAAAATAAAGTACGTGATGAATTATGAGTATCATAAGCCGCTCGGCTCATCGGTGCTGTGCGCAGAGCCGTATGTTGATAGTGAATTTCTCCTTGCCATGTCCGACCATCTGATGCAGGCCGGCGGCATAAAGAAGATTGTTGACCACAGGCTTGAAAATGGGACATGCGCATTGCTTGTTGATAAGAAGCTCAATACCATATTCTGGATGGATGATGCGGCAAAGGTAAAGCTTGACGGAAATAAGATATTAAGTGTTGATAAAAAGAACACGGATTTCCAGGCAGTTGACTGCGGCGCATTCAAATGCTCACCAGTCATTTTCGAAGAGATCAAAAAAGCAGGCGATCATCCCGACACGATTAGCGCCGCAGTTTCCACGTTTTCAAGGAATGGAAAGATGATTGCGGTGGACATCGGCGAGTACCGATGGGTGGATATCGATGAGTATGAAGAGCTCGAAGTTGCGCGTGACATATTCAAAGACCTAAGTTAGAGGTGTTTATGAATCAGGCAAATAAATCTGAAATAAGGATTGCAATAGTTGGCGTTGGCAACTGCGCAAGCAGCCTTGTTCAGGGACTGGAATATTATAAGAAGACTGGTTCCGATGTAGGCTTGATGCATGTTGATCTTGGTGGGTATAAGGTAACCGATATCAAACCTGTTGTCGGGTTTGACATTGACATGCGCAAAGTCGGAAAAGACATGTCTGAGGCCATATTTGAATTCCCAAACTGCACAAAAAAGATTTCAAGTGTTCCGCACTTAAATGCGCCTGTGTACATGGGACCATTGCTCGACGGCGTTTCACCGCATATGCTTGAGCATACGAATGAGGAGCAGACATTTTTACCAGCACCACTCGATCCGGTCAATGTCGTGCAAAAGCTGAAGCAGCACAATACTCAGATTGTCGTCAGCTATCTTCCCGTTGGCTCTGAAGAAGCCACACGCTTTTACGCGCAGGCTGCCATCGACACGGGCTGTGCATTTGTCAACTGCATCCCAAGCTTTATTGCATCAAACAAAGAATGGTCGGAAAAGTTTAGGAAAGCAGGTCTACCGGTAGTTGGCGATGATATCAAGGCACAGCTTGGTGCAACCTATTGCCACCGGATGCTGATCCAGGCAGCGATTGACCGCGGCATCAGGATAAAGTATACTTCCCAATACAATCAGGGGGGCAACACTGACTTCCTCAACATGACTGCTGAACACCGATTGAAGCACAAGCTGGCAAGCAAGCAGGAATCAGTCGAAGGGTTGTTGGGTGGCAGAAAGCTCGAGCAGGAATCCTATTTTGGTCCTGGCGAAGGCGAAGGCATGACCGGCAAAAAGGGTCATGGCTGGCGAAACGGCCAGAAAGACGAGAAAACTGCGATTATCACGCTTGACGGCGACATGTGGGGCGGTATTCCATGCAAATACAGGATTGATTTGACCGTTGAAGACTCGCCTGACTCTGCAGGCATTGCCGCAGACGCGATTAGGTGCGCACGGATAGCAATGGACAGAAAATTAGGCGGAGCAATCGAGGAAGCATCGTTTTATTTCTTCAAGCATCCGCCGCGGCAGATTCCTGACTCTGTTGCGAAGGAGCTGCTGGAAAGATTTGTGAAAGGCGAGACGGGAAAAGTGAGCCTGAAAAAAGAGGAGAAAGTGAAAGTTGCAATGGGGAATGGGAATTAAGACTAACCAAGAATAACCTAAACCGAAATCTGAATAACCTTTCTATAGAATGCCCATACAGGCAACACAATCCCGCGTTCCCTGATGATTCGCATAAACTCCTTCGGCCGTTTCAAAGTATAAAGCATCTTATCAAGATAGACTCGCCGCACTGCCTTCTTATAATATTTCAGTAAATCTTCTGAGGATACCGTCTTTGTCCTCATCACCGGTCTTTTTAGCGTGTCTCCGCGAACAAAAAGCTTGCTCCAGTCAACATTACTTCGTTCATTGATGACACCAAGCCGCTCTGCCTCATCCCATAAACCTGTTGAGGGCAATGGCGTTGCAATCGAAAATTGGGCATCTGCAGAGCCAAGTTCACGTGCAAGCTGTATCGTGCTTTCTATGGTCTCTCTGGTGTCCCAAGGATGACCGATCATATAATAACATTTGATAGCGATGCCAGCTTCACGCACCATCTTCACAATTTCCCGGATTTTCTCTATGTGAAGCCCCTTCACTTTTTTAAGAATCACTGGATCACCTGCTTCTATTCCAAAATGGAGCCTGTTGCACCCTGCCGCCGCCATTGCATCAATACGCTCTTTATCTAAGGTGTCTATCCGAGAACAGCATCTCCACTTAAAATCCAACTTCTGTTCCTGCAGGAGTTTACAAAAGTCCAACACTCGTTGTTTATCGATGGTAAATAAATCGTCATAAAAATAGAACTGAGTTGCTCCATATTGTTTGTTCAGAGTAACCATTTCATCGATGATATTTTGAGGGGATCGCACTCTATATTTCGGCCCAAATAAGCCCTTATAGCAAAAATAACAACCGAAAGGGCACCCACGCGATGAAATCAGGCTCATTTCCGGATACCAGGTATATTTTTTCAAGTCAAACAGGTGTCTTGCAGGAAAAGGCATATCATCCAATTTATCTATGAGTTGGCGCTGTTTATTATGAATATACCGTCCATTGTGCTTGTATGAAAGACCATCAATGGCTGCAAGCTCCTTCCCCTGAAACAAGTCCTGGAAAATGTACTCCCCTTCCCCCCGGATGACATAATCAACATAGGGGTTTGACAATACTGTCGTTGGACACACTGTTGGATGCGAGCCGCCGAGCACGACCTTTGTATCCGGATACCTTTCTTTAACATATTTTGCAATATCACAGGAGATTATAATCTGCGAGGTAAGGGCAGAGATACCTACCCAGCGTGGGTGAACTCGATCAAGCAATTCTGATACGTGTTGCTTCCAATCATCCCAGTTATAAACCCCCAAATCCAGAATCTGAACACCAATCTTACTCTGTTCTAGAACCGCCGCCATCTGGGCGATGCCCAATGGGGGGTATTCGCTCTTGCAGTCATGGAACGGTGGACATACAAATAAAACATCCACTTCAGTCAGTTGAACCAATTCCTCTTTTGTCATTTGTGCCTCTTAACGATTGTTACCTAACAATTACTCCTATTTAAATGTTACTGAAGAAGAAAATAGATGCTATATGGAAAGGAATGGAACGAGAATGTTAGGGGAGCACAACAGACACAAATGAGCCCAAAACAACAACATTTAAATAAAATCCATGAAAAAGTCACCAAAGAATGACCCTACAAAGATATGGAGAGATGCCAGTAAATAAGTATAGAGAGATGGATGACAACCGCATAACTAAAGGGCTGAAAGTCATACGACGGGAAGGTGCCTTGATATTCTGCTATCGCTTCATGCAGTATATCAAGAGAAGGACGCTGACAGCAATAACACCGCTTGCCATCCCACTCTTACAAGGCAGATTCACATACAAAGGGAAAAAACTTCCCTATTTTTTGCATAAAAAAAGCCTTACCTGGACAAATGAAAGAGCCATTGAAATTCCCATCGCTGTTGATTATATAAAAAACTCAAATGGAGAACGTATACTGGAAGTAGGCGCGGTATTGCCGCATTATTACCCCTCAATTAAAAAAGAGGTGATTGACAAGTTTGAAAAAGGTATGGGGATTACAAACACTGACGTTCTCAACTTCAGCCCGAATGAGAAATACGATCTCATCGTGAGCATATCAACACTGGAGCACGTAGGGTATGACGATGACGTGAAGGATCCAGATGGCACACTCAAAGCGATACGAAATCTGAAGAAATGCTTAAGTAATGGAGGAAAGATGCTTGTCACCCTGCCATTGAAATACAACAAGAGCGTAGATAAATTACTGAACGAAAACAGGCTCGGATTTACAGAAGAGCACTACTACAAACGCAGCATACTCAACCGATGGAAAGAGACAACGAAGGGTGATGCGATGAAGGTGAAGCACGATCACTTTCGCGCGAACGCAATTGTCGTGGGGGAAATCAATGAGAAACGTTAAGGCATGTGCATTTTGCAATGAAACACTTTTGGTTGAGGAGACAATATTCTCGGGAACGACAGTAAAGACTAAAGACAACACCTATATGTATTCGCGCTGCTGTTCATGCTACTCATTGATTAACCGCACGGAAGAGAAACCGGATTACACGGATTATGCAACCGGCTCGGGGATTTCCAACATAAAAGTGAGGCGATTTGTGCGCTTCTTGAAAAAGCAGGGTGTGAAGGAAAACAGCGCGTTGCTCGACTATGGCTGCGGCAATGGAGCGTTGTTTTTAAAACTCCGCACACAGTTTCCGAATACCGACGGCTATGAGCCGTTCAACGAAAAGTATGCAGTCTTGTATAACGGAAAGAAATATGATGTCGTATACTTAACGCATGCGTTTGAGCACATCAGTGATTACGCCAAATTCTTTGAGCATCTGAACAGCGTAACAAAACCGGGATCGCTCGTCATCACTATACACCCATCATCAACACGCATTCCGAAATTAAATCCGTCAAATCCCTACCAGGCATACACAATTCATGCACCCTTTCACACACGGCTTCCATCAGATAAGGCAGTAACCGATTTATTCACCAAGTATGGCTACAACTGGAAGCTCTTTTTGCCCTACGACATCCAGCGTAGCGGAATAAAAGACAACAATCGTGTATCTGCACTCCTCTCCCAATCATTGGGCGGACTGAAAGAGAACTGGCTCGGTGCATCACGAAAAGCAAAATTTATGGCGGCAGCAAGATCTCCGCATAGATTCTTTTACAACATGTTTCTGCGCACGCGAGATTACTACGTGAGCACATTTATTTTTGAAAGAGGCTTGGTGTGAAGGGCAAAGATGGGATTGGCATCGGAACAATCTATCTTATGGTTGCAAGTGTTGCAAATCTAATCGCAAATTATTTGATCCATATCGGTCTTGCCCGTTGGCTCGAGCCAGGCATATACGGAATCTTCGGAGTACTCATCTCGTTGTTTCTAATCAATAGAGGGTTTCTTGGATCAGGTATTCCCAAGGCGACCGCAAAGTATATCGCTGAATCAAGGGAGAATACTGCTGCCATTGCAGGGTTATCAACCAAGCTTCAGCTAGCGCTCGCAGTGGCGCTTTCCGTCATATTCATTGTATTCGCAGATGAGATAGCAGGAATGTTAAATGACGCTACGTTATCAAACAACATTGCATTCATCGGGGTGATGGTTATTCCTCTCGCGATGTTATTTCTTTACTTTGACGGATACTTGAACGGGCTGCGGCAGTTCAAGAGCGAGGCTCTTGCGAAAATACTCCATTTATTTTTGCGTGTTGTCTTTGTTTTTCTCTTTGTAATGCTTGGCCTCGAGATATTTGGAGTATTGCTCGGATATTTTCTTGCGATTGTAATAGCACTCATCGTCTCTGTATCAAAATTTGGAGTAAAAATAGACTGGCGTGGTGATTATCAAAAAAAGAAGATTATTCTTTTTTGCATTCCAATTGTGATATTGTCATTTACCTGGATAATGGTCCGCAATGTCAATGTGTTGATGATAAAATCAATTCTTGGAGATAATGCCGCGGCCGGATTTTACACAGCAGCTGTGGCAATTTCAGATGTGACACATATTATATTTGGCGCTCTTTCTATAACAATATTGCCGGCGATATCAGAATCAGTGAGCAACGGCAACATCACCCTGACCAGGAGATACATTTCAGAATCACTACGGTACTTGCTCATGTGTCTCCTGCCGATAACAGCGATTGTTTCAGCGACAGCAACAGAGCTGGTGATATTGTTGTACTCCTCACGGTATGCAGCTGCTGGCGATGCGCTGAGCATTCTTATGTTTGGGACACTGTTTCTCGTTATTTTGTTGGTACTTGTGGCAATCATCACAGGAGAAGGCAAACCTATGTATGCAGCAAGTTTTTCACTTGCCGCGCTGATTACGTTGATTGCCACATCATATGTCCTCATTCCACAATATGGGATACAAGGGGCTGCAATAGGATCTGCAATTGCATCACTCGCTGGACTTGTCTGCGGAGCCGTATACGTTTTTTTTAGATTTAGAACATTGACGAGAGCAAAGTCAGTTCTGCGTATCACAGGCGCGAGCGCGGTGATTTTTACCATTGCGCTGCTGCTTCCGGTATCGGGAATCCTGCTGTTGCCTTTTTACGTATTTCTTTTAATGTTCTATCTCCTAATACTATACACTCTTCGAGAGATTAACAGTGATGACAAGGTACGAATAAGGAAAATGCTTGCTGCTGTTGGAATGAACGAGCCACTCGCCGAGTGACAACGCAGATTATCTCCTCATCATATCTGCAAGAAATCCGAATAAAACGATTTGGATGCCAATGAGAATAAGGAGCATGCACAGAATGGTAATTGGCACTTTTATAACAGAGCCCGGCGTAACAAACTGATAGAATAAAAAGAGACCAACAAGAAAGCCCAAAGACAGGAAAAGCCCCCCAATGCGAAGAAAGAAGCTCAGCGGCTCATAATCACGGTATATCCTTAGGATGTTGACCCATGCTTTTATCGCATATTGCAACGGACTTTTAAACAGCCTGCTTTCCCGTGTCCTGCGTGTGCGTATTCCGATTTCGGTCACCCGAAATTGCTGCTTCGCCGCCTTGATGATCTGTTCCTGCGTATATGTGAATGTATTGATGTACGAAATCTCTTGAGCAATCTCACGTGTAAATGCACGGAAACCAGTTGTCGTATCGGTGAGTTTTATATGAGTCAATTGGCTCAACACAACTGCAAACGCCCAGTTTCCAAAGCGTTTCAGCATTGGGACATGACGATTGCCCCCGTGAAACCTGCTTCCGAGCACGAGGTCATATCCCTCTTCAATCTTTTTCAGCAGCCGTGGGATATCTTCTGCAAAATACTGCCCATCAGCATCCGTATGCACAATAGCATCTGCTCCTAGACGTAAGCATTGTTTCATTTCCTCTCGAAACGTCTGTGCAAGCCCTTTGTTTCTCTTATGGGAGAAAACAATCGCCCCATGCGCTTTGGCAACATCGACCGTCCTATCCATACTCCCATCATTAAGAACAAGAATTTGAGAGTGATAGCCAGCTAACGCCCCAACTATCTCATCAATGACTCTGCCAATCGTTCTCTCTTCGTTAAACGCCGGGATAGTAACTATGATATTCATTGTGCAGCCTATCCCTCATCAGGTGGCCCATACGGAGCTATTTATAAAAGTTATGCCGAAACCTGGCCTTCATCCAGAGCAGCTGGTTGCCGAAACAGCCTAAAACCCCCAAAACATATTTAAAGCAACCCCAGCCACAGCTTATTCGGAGGGGATGCATATCAAAACCGCACTTATTACGGGTGTTACAGGACAGGATGGAGCATATCTAGCGAAGTTTCTGCTGGACAAGGGCTATCAGGTCTATGGCACATACAGAAGATTAAGCACACCTAATTTTTGGAGATTGCGATCTTTAGGCATCATGGAGAAGATCAAGCTGGTTTCTTTTGATCTTCATGACCAAAGCTCGATGATTTCGGTGATTAAGCAAACCACGCCCCATGAGATTTACAACCTAGCTGCCCAAAGCTTTGTAGGCGCATCATTTGAACAGCCAATTTCCACCGGCGAGATTACCGGATTAGGCGTTACCCGCCTCATCGATACGATAAAAGCCATTTCACCAAACTCAAAATTCTATCAGGCATCAAGCAGTGAAATGTTCGGCATGGTCCAGCAGATTCCACAGAATGAAAAGACACCATTTTATCCACGCTCGCCCTACGCGGCAGCGAAATTATATGCACACTGGATAACGATTAACTACCGAGAGGCATACAAACTGTTTGCATGCAGTGGGATTTTATTTAACCATGAATCACCATTGCGCGGCTTAGAATTTGTCACAAGAAAAATTACAAATGCAGTTGCCAAGATAAAGTTTGGTCTGCAAAAAGAACTTTTTTTAGGCAACCTTGACGCAAAACGTGACTGGGGATATGCGCCGGATTTTGTGGAGGCGCAGTGGCTGATGCTGCAGCAGGACATACCGGAAGATTTTGTCATTGCGACAGGTGAGACGCACACCGTGCGTGAGTTTGCGGAACTCGCATTTCAGGAGGCCGGGTTAGATTATGAAAAACATGTAAAGGTTGATCCAAAGCTTCTCCGCCCTGCCGAAGTTGATATTCTCATTGGCGACCCTGGCATGGCGAAAAAAAAGCTTGGGTGGAAGCCAAAAGTAACGTTTAAAGAGCTCGTGAAGATCATGGTGCAGGCCGATCTTGACAAATGGCATCGCTACCAAAAAGGCGAACGCTTTGCCTGGGACGCGCCAATTGACGCAGGATGGGACACAATGCTCTCAGCGGAGTACAAGCTTGACAACTAATATGATTCCCGTTTGTGAGCCGACACTTGAAGGAAATGAAGAAAAATATGTCCAGGACTGTATTGAGAGTGGCTGGATATCTTCTGCAGGTAAATATATTGATCAGTTTGAAAAAGAATTTTCAAAATTCTGCCAGACAAAGCACGGCGTTGCATGCTCGAATGGCACAACCGCGCTTCATCTTGCGCTCGAGGTTGCAGGTATCGGAAAAGGCGATGAGGTGATCATTCCAACCTTCACGATGATTGCCACCGCAAATGCAGTGATTTACTCAGGAGCAAAACCAGTTCTTGTTGATGCAGAAAAGGAGACCTGGAACATTAATTGTGGGAAAATTAAGGAAAAAATTACAGAAAAAACAAAGGCAATCATTCCTATGCATACCTATGGCCATCCGGTGGACATGGATCCATTAATGGAGCTCGCAGAAAGACATAACCTATTGGTGATTGAAGACGCTGCCGAGGCCCACGGCGCTGAATACAAAGGAAGGCGCGCAGGCAGCCTTGGCCACATGGGCTGCTTCAGCTTTTATGCAAATAAAATAATAACGACAGGCGAGGGAGGCATGATCGTAACAGATAATGACGAGTTTGCAGAACGCGCACGTCTGTTGCGCAATCATGCGTTTAGCGAACCGCGATTCCGGCATGAAGAATTGGGTTTTAACTACCGTATGACAAATATCCAGGCAGCGATCGGTGTTGCACAGATGGAATACGCAGACACGCTCGTCCAGCGCAGGATCAAGAACGCGAACCTGTATAACTCCCTGCTGAAAGACATTCCAGGCATCACGCTGCCACCGGAAAAAGCGTGGGCAAAGAATGTATACTGGATGTACGGGATTCTGATAGAAGCAGGATTTAGGGTGACCGCAGCACAGCTCCGTGAAAAATTGAAGAAGAATGGGATTGATACGCGCTCCTTCTTCCTGCCCATGCACCAGCAGCCCCTCTACGCAAAAAATGATGAGCGCTTCCCGAACACAAATGGCAGATTTCCCATCGCTGAAGAGCTATGGGAAAAGGGCCTCTACCTGCCTTCAAGCAGCCATCTGACAGAGCAACAAATAAAAAGGATAGCGGAAACACTCGCACCATGAAAGAAGCAGAAGTATCGATAGTATTGCCGACGTACAACGAGGCAAAAAATATCAGCACGCTTATTCAGCGGATTGATGCAGCTGTTCCCCACACGAAGGAGATCATTGTTGTCGACGACGACAGCCCAGACAAGACATGGGAAGTAGTTGAGAAGCTAAATTACAAGGATGTAAGAGCGATCAGGCTCCTCAAGGGGCGCAACCTCGTCGGAGCAATCCAGAGGGGAATAGATGAAGCAAAGGGGAAATATGTCATATGGATGGATGCTGATCTTTCAATGCCGCCCGAAGTGATCCCTCAAATGATAGAAAATCTGGAAAATTATGACATTGTAACCGGATCAAGGTACGCCAAGGGTGGAAAAGATCAAAGGCCATTCATCCGGGTTGCATCAAGCCGTATCATAAACTTTATTGCAAACATTTTCTTGAATTTCAAAGTATTAGACTACGACACGGGATTTGTTGCCGCAAGAAAAGAAGTTCTGGAAAAGATGAGGCTTGCACCGTCGATTCACGGCGAATATTGTATTGAATTGCTCTACAGAGCCGGAAGAAAGGGGTATAAAATAAATGAGGTCCCATACTCATTTACGGACAGAAAAGCAGGGGAATCAAAAACTGCAGAAACGGTACATGCACTTTGGAAAATGGGAATCGTGTATATGAAAAGGATAATACGATCAAGATTGGAGAGATGATGACAGAGCTTACCTACCGGACATTAGAACTGAGCGACATAAAGAAGATCGAGCCCTTGCATATGAAATCGCTGCAGGAAGGGTTGCTTTATGAGATGGGTGAAAAGTACATTGGGCTGCTGTACATAAATGGCCTTAAAAGTGGGAACTCATTTGGCTTTATTGCTGAGAATGAAAAAAAAGAGATAGTAGGTATGGCATTTGCAACGCACGACATATACAAGCTGATGTTGCAGCTGATGACAAGCCCAACATTTGTTACAGGGCTGGCAAGAAAGATTTTTCAAATCAGGAAGTTATATCCATCCTTAGGCAAAAAACCGCATGTGAGACAGGAATTTCTTATGTTGTTTATAGAGCAAAAGTACAGAAATCTCAAAACTGCGCTCCGGCTGATGCAATTGATTGATGAGAAATATGAAAAGCTTGGAG
>CAYIKL010000003.1:0-48611 GCA_964364045.1 uncultured Methanosarcinales archaeon | reverse complement strand
CTATCCATTCTTGAACCACAATCCTAACCGGAGAAACAAGTTCTCTATCTTTTCGGTGAAGGTGAGTTGTGTCAGTGTGATGGGAACTCCTGTTTGCTCTGTATAGCTGTTTCCCCATACATCCTGCCAGCGTGCGCTAATTGTAATATTATTCTTTCCCTCATGAAGGTATCTTGCCTGGGAGGAGATGGAGAAACTGTGCACATAGCTGATGTTGGCCAGCTGGAACACTTCGTTGATGTTGCCTCCGTCGACATCCACAACAATCTGCTGAGGTAGGGCGTATGAGTGCTTGTCAAGTGCAAATTCAAGCCTGAAGTTTTCTTCAAATGAGATGCTCTCCGGTATCGTTATGTCTTTGATAATAACAGTGGGCTTGTCGAGCACTTCGTAGGGAAGATAGAGCCTTTTTGTCAGTTCACCGCTGTGCATCTGTATGATATGCTCAAACTTTCCTACTTTTGTGCCGCTGAATGAAAAGTTCGCTTTCTTTTCATCTGAAATGTACAGCATCAACGTCTTGCATGTATCGCTGCAAATGCTCAGGTCATCGAGAACGGTGTTGCCTTTGTTATGGATGGTGCAGTCAACATCAATCGTTTCATTCGCGAGCACTACCGGTGTGATGCTGCAATTCACCACAACATTTGGCGTGAATTTTTTTTCTTCCCCCTCATACATGAGCATTTCTGCCTGCTGCTTGCTGATGAATGTGCCTTGCTCTTTTGCCGTAAACGCAACATATGTTGTTATGTTCTGTTCGCTGGAAATCGTGATAGGCAGCGTGTACGTATATCTCCCGTCAAGCTCATCAGCAATGTTGACAAGCCAGAGCACATTTTTCTCTTCATGGGGCTTTAGGAATATGTGCTGCTTTTTCTGCTCGGCTGCAAGCTCTGCCGGCATCGATAGAAAGAGTGCTGCAGTGGTATACTGGTCAAGGTTATTCTTTACTTTTGTTTTAATGACATTGTATGAGCCAAATGCGAGCTCGTCACGAAGCGGCTCAGTATACAGCTCGATGCGTGGTGTGTTCTTTATTCCTTTTTTGCTCACATCCACATCAAAATGAAGATTGTCCGGTGATATGTCTGCACTTCCTCCCCATTCAAACTTTGTTGCAGTCTGCTCGGGATCAAAGCTGTCGCCAAGCTTGATGTGGGTTGCGTCAACATAGCCAAACTGCTTGAAGGCTGGGTCAAACGGAACCCAGCCAATCGTGGGAATGTATGCTTCCGCCCAGCCGTGCGCTTGCCATTCGGTATCAAATGCAGGGTGGTTCGTGTGGCTCACTCCTGTAACAAAGCGTGAGGGTATGCCAAGACTACGTGCCATTGCAATGAAGAGTGATGTCATTTCATCGCAAACGCCAATGCGATTTTGCAGCACCCAGCTGGCTTTCTGGCTCACGTCTGCGGTAAGCGTGCTTAAGTCGTACTCAACGTTGTGCTCGACCCAGCTGCCGAGCTTGAAGAGGACAATAAACACATCATTTTCACCTTCTGCAATCTCACTTGCCTGTGCTCTGATCGCTGGATTGTTTGAGTCGATGTGCGCAGTCGTTCGTGTATATATTTTTAATTCGTCTGGAACAACTGTCGGGAATTGGATTTTTTTCTTTATTTTTGGACTGTTGCTTGATGAAGTCAACTTGCTTTTGAGCGAGAAGTTGAGCATCTGATCCCTCGGTTCGTTCCATATGTAGAGCAGCGCATCACTATCTGCGTGTGCTTTTGGAACAGCGGTTGTCTGCAATATCTTGTACTGTGCGTCTTCTTTAGGGTAGAGATAGAGATATGCGCGCAGGAAGTCAATGCTTCCATCCAGAATCTCCACTTGCAATGATTCAGTTAATTCCAGCTCCAGCGTTTGGTAATCAGCAAGTGATTCTGCACTGGCCAGTGCGGGCATGAGGAGAAGGATGATGAGCGTGAGCTTTTTCATGTTCACGGCTAAATATTTAGTAGTTATAAATGTGAGCTTTTAGCTCGATTCTTTATATATCCGATAGATAATTCGTGCACACACCGCAACAACACCCAGCGTCAGGAATATCGCGATATTGATCAACACTGATTTAAGGTATGCGCCGATTTGATTGTAGGTGATTGCGTCCTGCAATGGCGCATTGGATACGATAATAATGCCGATGAATGCAATCAGAAACGGCACGAGCTCCTCCTGCTTAATGTCCATGAGTCCAACAAGCAGCCCAAATGCGAGCAGAATGAGGCCCTGCCATGGCTTGAGCTGATTCGGCGGGTTTTCAAATGTGAAAAAAAGAGCAAGAATAATGCCTATGGCAAAAATAACGTGGCCAAGCTTTCTCAGACCTTTCTTTTTTCCTATGTTATTTATGCGAGTTGCAAGCTTCATTTTTCCTCTATCAGCTTTCGCATGCGGCCAACAAACCTTGTCGCTTCGTGAAGATATCGATCATATTCACTTCCTTTAATCTCTTTAATCTCACGATGCGTAATCATCTTGCTCAGTTTGTAGAAGCGCCGCATTGTTTCGGCGTATTCTTTCTCAAGCAGCTGTTTTTTAATAAGCTTTTCGACCATCATATCCGCAGCATGCTCTGGGCTGGGAGGAATCTCGCCCTTCTTCATTAACGCAGCATGTGCAGCATCCATCACTGCCCAATACAAATCGAGTGTTGCCTGCAGCAAATGCCAGCGGCTGTTGATTAATGTGCGCGGAGCGCGTCCGAAGTAGCGCCAGATGCTCTCTTCTGTTGGACGTATTCTTCCTTGTCTCAGCAGAATCTGCAATGGATTGAAGAAACCGTTGTCCATAAGTGCAACGCCGTCGCGAAGAATATTTATCGCAACCGGGTCGCCAACTTTCACATATTCCCAGAAACTCGTAAATGTCATGCTGGTGATGTGCAATCGGTCTGAGATGCCTGCAACGGTGTTTTCAACAATGATGCGGTATGTTTCAACCAAGGGGCGCGTTAATTGAAATGAGATGTCATCGCCCACTAACAAGACGTCAATGTCTGATTCTGCAGTGGCAGATCTTCTGGCAGAACTTCCAAACAAGACCACTGCAACGAGGAAATCACCCAACTCCGCTTTGGCTTTCTGCACAAACTGCTGGGCTATCTTCACATCCTCTGTCGCATACTTGTTGACGTTTTCGTTTACACTCTTTTGTATCTTAAACTGCATTGTCACTCCTCTTTTAATCTCCTCTCTTAAGTACTCCTTAGACGTTTATTAAGTTTTGTTGACTATTTTGAAGGAGTAAAAACATCAGAAAAAATGTGCAAGCAGATAATTTAAGAGGCCTCATACCCTTCCCATTCATGGGAGAACTGGACTGGTCGGCGAAACCTGTTCCTAAATACAATAGACTTCATTGCAACCGGATTGTAGTATTTGGCAGAAATTTTGTCCATATTTAATTTCACCCCTTATTTTCCAGTTATATACGTGATGGGGGTATTTGAATGTTACTGCCGAAAAAACGTTTTTTCGTGGTAAGGTATATATACTTACATATCTATATAGTCAGCATGGAGGGGGTTTACCATTCTTTGCGAAAAGAGTTTGGACTCAAAGATAAGCATATTGCTATCATCAAAGAGCTTGGAAGTAGAGAGCTCGCTGCAGAAGAACTATGCAGGAAAGCCAGGATTCCGACTGGCAGAATATATGAGTATCTCAATGCGTTGGTTGAGCATGGGATTGTGAAAAAGAGCGCGCAGCGCCCGTTTAAGTATTCTATTCCTGATTTAAAGCGGAGCATTGTGCGTTTCACGCAAAACCGTATTGATGACATGATGCGCATGCAGTCGGAAATGATGGTTGGTTTACAGAGTGGGCAGCAGGTGAGCATGCTCCATAATGCCATGGCATTCACCCAGGCGCATATCAGTATGGTGCTTGAAAGCAATGTGTATCGCATTATGTGCATTCAGGGCTCATTTCCATATCTGTTGTATCCTCGTGATTTTGATTCATTCATGCGCATACGTGACATTGTCACTAAAGCACGGCCAACCATATCACGTCCCGGCCAGGATATGGCTCATTTAATCTATAAAGCATATCAGGATGCGCTTGAAGCGGGAAAACGGCTGATTGTGGTGTTTGATAAAACTACGTTTGATTTCCATATGGACCTTTTTCGTGATACATTGGGCCATGAGTTTGCTGCGCTGCTCAAAGACATTATCCAGAAACTACAGGCGTATGATGTCAAAGTGTACGTGGTGGATGAATACAATCCTCTGCAAATCGATGTAAGCGAGAAAAGAGTCAGCTTAAGCTTGCGCTATGTTGGCGTCACCACAGGCATTATCATCGAGGGCGCTGAAGCCGTGCAGTTTTTTACCCGAGCGTTTGATGAAAAGATAAAGAAGGCAAAGGATGTGCTGCCGATGCTGAGGGAGTTGGAAGGTTCTGCTTAGATTATTTCTTGAGCGTCACATTTATAAAATCTGAGACATTTTAGTCAGTCATGTATGCAAAGGAGACATTAGAACGCGTTGTCAAGGAAAAAGTTGAGCCGATGATCGAGGAGGCGATGCAGAAGTATTTAGGCATCACCATCAACGAGCTTGAGAAAGACATTACCGAAAAAATAGGGCAGGAGCATTTGGTGGGCATGGTGGTGCGTGTTGATCTGCCATTTAAGGCTGCAAAAAAAATATTCAAGAAAGAGTTTTTAGAGCGCGCTATTCAAACACATTACGGCAATGTTTCTGAAGTTGCGGATATTGTGGGCTTGGACAGAAGAAGCATTCATCGCGATATTAAAAGCTTGAGATTAGACATGAGGAAACTGCGCGAAAGATTCTATAAAGTGGGCTATTTTGAGAAGGAAGCAGTTGACGGCATGATTCGCGGGACGTTGGATCAGTACAAAGGCATTATTCGTGCAGAGAAGCTTGAAAAAATGTACAGCCATGTGCGCGAGCTGAGTGAGAATATTGTGAGAGTGCTGCCGCTTTCTCATCTGAGCTGGAAGGAAGCAGAGAAAGAGTTTGAGAAAGTGTACCTGAAAGCTGCGCTGGAGCTCCATCAAGGGTTACGTGAAACGGCGAAGAGAATAGGATTACGATATGAGACGCTGTTGAGAAAGATGAAAAGGCTATGACTTTTTTGTCCCACAAATATTAAATTCTTGCTTATCTTATGCGGGTGGAAGTGATAAATATGTCCTATCAGACAGCGGGCTATGGAAGCAATGTTCATTATGAACCACCCTCTCAATTAGAACATATTGCCAGCTATAGCCCTCTTTCTGGGGACATCATGCATTATTCTGCGGCGGCGGTTGAAGCGCCGGCTGTTTTTTATCGCGGCATTGATGCTCAGATTGATTTATACGGCAAGGCAGAAGATATATTGTATGCGGTAAGTGCAGTACATCCCATTGAAAAGGAATATGCCTTCGTTCCCGATCACTTTTTGAAGCCCAATCGGGCGCCACAGCGGTTTGTTGGCGATGCAAAGGAAGTTGAAGAAGCAGTGAAAGAAGCGTTTGCTGCGGTAACCAATGAAGCGTTCCCGGTTGATGTGCGCATTGCTGTTTTGGAGCACACTGCGTTTCAGCAACAGGTGGACAATCCTGGCGTTGTTGGCTTTTCAATCAATAGAAAAGAGCATGGTTTGATCAGTGATGTTGTTGTACGGGCGGGAGAAAAAGATCATGTATTGTTAACCATTGGCCATGAAATCGGACATGTGTTGAGCAGGCCGTTGAACAACAAGCAGAGTGAAGAGGCAAAAGCATTTGCATTCAGTGCAGCGTGGATGAATGCTATTAAAAAACATAATATTGCAGGGTTGAGAAATGCAATCATACTCGAAAATCCTGCGCAGAATGGATTACATGATGTTGCGTGTGATTTTGTGTGGAGGATGCTTCGTGCGGGAAAAGATGCGCTGGAATTGTATTGGGAATTAGTGAGGGGTGCGGCATGAGCGCTACCGACCCTCTCTATCTCAGCATCATGAACAAGAAATATGAAATTACATCCGAAGGTCTTGGACTTGTCATGAGTGAACTCTCGAAGCCACTTTCTTCTCAGGATTATGCGCGCGGTGATTATAGCAACAGGGTATTTCATGATCCTGTGCGCCATCATATTGATCGGGTTGAATATGAAAAGCCCACGCGCCCGTCGAGATCGTATGCTGTACCGCTTCCGTATTCTCTGAGCTAGGAATATTTATAAGTCCATTTTAACCACATTAGTCCATGCTCAACCATCTCCAAGACATCTTCGGCTCGCGGATGAAAGCGCTTGAAATACTCTACCTATTAAAAGATGTAAAACCTGTTGTTCGGCAGGGCTTCTATCCGCATGAGATGGACAAAGTCGAGCACTTCTGCGTGAAAAATAAATTATTTATTGAGAAATCATCCTATAAGATTGTGCTGCAGGACAAGGAGATATTTACGAACAAAGGGAGGATTGTTGCGCCAGGCAATCCGCATGGGATGTTCCTTGTGTATATCAGCAAGAACCATTTTAAGGCGTTGTGGGTATGCTTGTATGAGACAAAGCAGGATCATCGCAACACGGGCATCATGCTGGGGTATCCCAGCTGCTGTGTTGAATTCTTTGTTCAAGAATTTGAGAAAGGAAATGTGAATCCTGTTCACCTCCCGACAAACATGTGGACAAACCTGACGTTCCGTGATGAGGATGTAGTTTTATTGAGCCACTTTCCGTGCAGTTCCGAGTGTGAAAAGAGCATTGTAATGGCAAAGAAGAATTTTGAGATTATTCAGCGCTATGATGAGAAGTTGGCGGAGTTGGTGGTGAAGAAGCTCAGTGTGTGAACTCTGTCACCGGCACTTGCTTTATCCAATGTGTCTTTCCTCTTTTGAGAAAGCGTGGCATGAAGATGTTGTTGTAGACGAGCAATTTCCCTTTCATTTCTTTCAGCAGCTTGTCTTCCAAGCCATTGTAAAATCCGGTGTCAGGGTTGGTGAAGATGATGTCATATGCTGAGAAGTTGTGCGTGAAATAGTCGCCGTTGATGAATGCTGCGTTGAGCTTTAATCTTTTTTTTATTTCATTTCCTTTGCTGATTAAACCCTTGTCAATCTCAATGCCAGCTGCTTTGGTGAATAGTGATGCAGTCAAGACAACGCGCCCGTCACCGCAGCCGATGTCAAGAAACTGTTTGTAGTTTTGCAGTTTTATCTTTGTGAACAGTTCAAAGACGACATCAAGATCGCTTGGACCCCAGATACCTTTTTCGGTGTCTCTCACCCCAAAAAGGAATTTTTCTTTGAGGTGTTTGTCGAAGTGTAGGAATTCTTTCTTTATCTGAAGAAATTTGTCCATTCCTATTCCATCGGCACGCCTGACCAAAGCGTCCAGTCTTCACTGGGAGAGTAGCCGCCAAAGACAAAGTAAGGGGGTTGTCCCTGTCCAAAGTAGCCATACTGCACCTGGCCCCATGCGCGCTCTCTGCTCGGTGCTCTGAGTCCAGCGCCAACGCCGTAAATCGTGCTGCCAAAGAGACGCCATGTCTTCATCAATCCATGGAAATCAGATAAATCGGTGGTTGCATCGCCACCGGGCTCAACAATCAGTGGCCCTTTATAACCGTGTTTCTTGAGCACTTTTACCATTTCAACGGTGGGTGTGTTTCCCTGGCCTGGAGAAAGATGCTCGTCTTGGTAGCCTAGGTTATCGGTCAGATGCACGCTGCCTATCATCTTCTGCTCGGCCATCTGCTCAACTTTTTTAATCGTCCATTCGTTGAAGCGCTTATCATTTTCTTCGGGCGACAGCTTTTCATCCCATACCCAGTATTTACGCCACATGTTTAAGTGTCCGGTGTCGAGATGGCCTTTAATATGGTCTTCAGCCTCTTTTTTTGCTCGTGCTTCATCATAGTGCCTCTCTTTCATGAGCATTTCTCTCATTTGTTGCCGCGCTCCCTTCACGAGATCCATGAGCTCATCAGGATGGCCGCCATAACTTTCAGGGAAAATGTTTTCCATGGCGACAAAGATAGGCTGTTTTAGTTTTCCTTGGTGTTCAACCTGATCGCTTTTCATCATGGCATGGATGCCAGCTTCTGCATATGAAGCATATGCTTCTTTCAGTGCATATCGTCGATGAGACATGACATAGCGCATTTGCTCGTAGGTGTCGTTAGCCTGCTGGAGTTGTGAGCGTCCCGCTTCTTTTTTCTGCTCCATGCTTCCCATAAAGTGCCTCAGCCGCTCCCGTATTATTTCTGTCGGCTTTTTTGTATCGGGAGGAACAAGCTCGCCGAGCACACCGCCGTGCTTTAATTCTTTTTTGATTTTCCATTCTTCTTCAGGTGAAACGCCTGCTTCTATTTTTTCGTACAGTGCAAGCGCTTTTTTCAGCTTGTTTACCTCAAGGCGGTCATCTTCAAATCCACCACCATAGTACAGCGCCCAGCCTTTTGCATTAGCCGCATTTGTCTCGAGCGTTGCCTGCACATATGCCTCTTCTGCGTCAACAACGATGTCACCTTCAGAGATGGCATCTTTGAATGGCAGGTAGATTGATTTTTTCCATTCGGTATCATCCTTGTCGTCTTTATGCTCACGCCAGAATCCTCGTGCCTCTTCAGTTCGTTCTTTCGCTTCCTGCTGAAAGCGCTTCCAGTCCCAGTATTCTATCTTGAACCGGTTACTTTCCAAATCAAACTCAGGAACACGATCCTCCATTGTTTTGACTGTAACACGGTCGTAATCGATGTAGGTATCTTTGTCTGCGGTGTGTTCTTTGCCTTCTGCATCGTAATATGTCTCACCGGGTTTTGCGATCAACCATATTGCTCGTGCAACCCGTTGATTTTTTCGTGCTTGGGTGATAATCTGCCCGGAACGCTCATCTACCACGCGGAATATAGCACGCTCAGGCTCTTCTTTGTAGCTCTTGAACTGCTGCCGGCCGTGTTCATCGAGCGCCCATCGCTCTTCGCTGATTGGACGCTGGAACTCGCCCGTATGAATGGTCACGTTTCCTCCGCGTGCTACATCAGCGGCAAAATCAATGGCGCGCTTAATCTCATCAATCGCAAATTTCTTGTTTTGCTTTGAGAAATTACCTTGCTGGTCCATTCCTGCCAGTCCCATGACGGAGAATGAAGCGTGAGTGGTAAAATCAACTTTGTTTGCCCTGCTCAATTCTTCCAGTGCCTGGCGCTGGAGTTTTCCATAGGCTTCAGGCGTTTGGGCGTTTCGTTGTGATCGTCCTGCACCGGGAAATTGCAGCTCCATGATGCGTGTTCCTGTTCTTATCTTAGCTGCAACGCCCTGCACATTGGGCGCGGCAATGCCGAAAGGGACAGAAAAGCCGATGTCTCTGATGGGAGCAATTCCAACGTCATTTGTACTGTTGTCTGCGGTGTGCGACTCGCCGTAATCACGGTCCATGGGCATGACGTAACCGGTGTTGAATTCGACCATCTTTTGGTTAGCTAATTATCTTTTTTTATATAAAGCTTTCTAGATACTTTTAGTGGTCTCTTCATTCCTCAGCACTTTCACTGACTTCCAGAAAAAGTATCCGATAATCGCAAACGTAACTGCCGGGCTTACCCATTCCGGGATGTGGGCGCCAAAGCTGTGCAATATCATAACAAGGCCAAGCGCAAAAATGCTGTACATGGCGCCATTCTTCAGATATTTGTATTTTTTTACCCTATCGACGTTCATTATCGTCAGCTGGCGCACGACAATCGCTCCAATGCCGTTGCCAACGAGGATAAGTGGGATGATGAAGGTGAACGCGAAAGCGCCTAGAACACCGTCAATTGAAAATGTCAGGTCGATGACTTCAAGATAGAATATTTTACTTATATCGGTCAGATGTGTGGATCCCTCGATCATTTTCTTCTCCATTTCTTCTGCATTTTGTTTGAATCCATGCGTTATAAAAAAAGCGCTTGAGCCGATCACCGCACCCAATGCCATCAATGGGTTTACATTAATAGATTTCCAGACAAGGTATACAAGGATAATTGAAACTAGTGCAAAGAACCACACGCCGTGGCGCTCGATAAGCTCTTCTCCGATCAGTCCGTAATGCTTTGGCTCGAGGAAAAGCCAGTGAAAGAACAGGAACACAAGGAATGTGCCGCCGCCTATGAAAAGAATGGGGGCAGATTGCTCAATGATTTCGGCAATATGTGGATCTGAGCTGAATGATGCGCTAAATGAACCGAGGAAACCTAAACTAGGTGAGCTTGCCCAGACGATCACCCAAGGCAAGAGTCCGCGGACAAGAAACACCGCAATCAGGATTCCCCAGAGCAAAAACCATCTTCTTGCTTTCGGGGACATTGTTCTGAGGACTTCTGCATTGATGATTGCATTGTCGATACTGATAATAATCTCAAAGAGCGCAAGGCCGAGAATAATGAGTGTGATTGAGAGCCAGTCGATCATTTTTTGGGTAGACTTTTGAGGTTTATTTAAGCTTTACTCTGCTCCCACATCTTTGAGCGCGGCATTCACTGATACGCCGGCCCATGCTCATCAAAGGATGATTGATAGCCGTGCGCAATGCCTTCAAGCGTGTCATGCTTGCCGTAAACGTCTCCCGGCTTGTCATCGCCGCCTGCAGCGTATTGGGAACTTCCCTTCTTCTTTTTGTCTTGCTGTGTCTGCATGAACTCGTTCATAGCGTTTTCAGGCGTTGCGCGCCACCCACATGAGCAGGATGCCTCACTGTGCGTGTGACCCCCATATTTTCCTTCACCTTCGCCGCCTGATCTTCCGTATGCGCTCGACGCGCTTTCTGCTGTTGCCAACTTATAACCGTGATCTTTAGGCTTGTCGTGTTTCTTGATCTCTTCAATCACACGCTCTTCGTCTTCACTGATCAGCTTGTCCTGCTTTCTGATTTTGACATGGTGTTCTTCACCTTTCGACTGGTGCTGGCGCTCGTGCTGCTCAACTGCTATACGCAGCGCCTGTTCTGCAACGTCACCCTCCTGCACGTGCGCTTCGATGCCGCCTTTCTTGGGTTTCTTTGGATGCGGCTCTTCTTCCGGCTGGACGTTAAATTCAACCATTGTCTGCCTCAAAACTGTAGCTGTGCCGTTGTCTTTCCTTATCTTTTGGCTGTGAATGATAGAGCCCCTGCAATCTGCTTATCTTTTCGGTCAGTGCTTCCTTTTCCCGTTCAGGTGCAGTGTAGCCTGATTCTTCTTTCTGCATGACTGCTGCATAGACAATCCCTACTTTTCCCATATCTTCTGGGGCGATATAGCCATGTTCGCGTGCGCGCTCGTAAATCGCAGTCATTTCAGAATACAGCTCATGAATGGGCCGCATGCTTGCTTCGGCGATTGCTTGTGTGTAATTTATTGTAATGGCTTCAGCTCTTACCGGCTCCTGCTCGACGGTTTCTTCAAGTGTCTCTCTGACTGTTTTTTTGGCCTTTTCTTCCCTTCGCTCACCTTTAAACCGGTGAACTTTAAACATCTCCTGCTCTTCATGCGTTGTTAACGTTTCCCCTTCGTCAGTAATCAGCTGGGGGATGGGGATCTTTTCCTCAAACTTTTTCTTCTGTTTAATCTCTGCTTCACTCTTTTTGATCAGTTCGTGCGCCTCTTTGATCTCCTTCTCGCGCAATTCAGAATATTCCTTCAGCTTCTTTAATCGCTCTTCAGGCGAGAGCTTCTTGAGCTTGTCGATATCTTCGGGCATAATGGAGAAAAGGGGATGTTGACTTTTAAAGGTTGTTGAAAATCACAGCCTTTCAAACAAATTTCCCGCTGCAAGTGCAACCAGCCCTGCCAATGCTATAACACTGCTTGCAGCAAACCCGTACATTAATCCTGCAGCAACTGCTGCTACGCCCAGTACAATGCTTGCAATAAATGTTGCGTTTGTCGGCGGTGTTAATCTTAACATTTTTACATCCTACCAATGGATCATGCCATGGCCTTTCTTGAAATTCTTGTATGCAAACCAGAGTCTGCCCTTGGTATCTTTCCATACTGCTTTCTCCTCCTTCTCGAGCTTGTACTTGTCGGGCTTTTTTTCCTTTTTGCCTTTTCCCGGTTTTGGCGGCCCAACAATGTCATAAAACATCTTGCGGAAACCGGTCACCTCTGATTTTTCCTCTTTGTGCTCGCTCACACCTGCAGCTTCTTCAAGATATTTCTTTAGCTCATCGCCTAACGTAATCATCGCCTCTTCAACCGCTTTGGACACTGATTTCATCAGCTCGAAATCTTCTTCTTCCTTCATTTTTATGTAATTTTCAATCTCCTTGTCGGTCCAGACATAGCCGCGGTAATGCAGCATCATCTTGCCGACGTGAATCGGGCCGCGCTGGTAACCCTCTTGCACAAATTTTAGGCTGGGACGCGTACGATAATTGAACGTAAGCAGAAGGACACCGTTATAATTCTCCCATTTTCTTTTTGCCAAGACTTCAACATCGATCATACTTGTCTCAAAAGCAGAAACAATTTCGGGCTCGCTTGCAAAGCCCTTTTTCATCGTCAAACGCTGTACGTGGCGCAAGTATGGCTTCACCCATATCATATACATCTTTATGATTTCGAAATGTTGGCGAAGGTATTGCAGTGTAAAGCGGCGGCGTGTGATGACTTCGCTGTATGTGCGCTCTTTCCAAATAATAAACTGCTTCAAATGGCGCTTGAGTACTTCAAGCACTTTTCGGTTAAAATCAAGGCTGTCAACATAAGCATCCACCTCCTCATGCTGCATGGGCGGGGCATCAAAGAAAAGGTCGGGCAATGTGGTAAACTCAAGCTCACGCGCCATGCCGTAGACGCTTGCAGGATTTTTTGCACCGCCCTGAACTAAATCAATAAAAATCCCTTTGAGCGTAATCTCAGCTGATTTTTTTCTGCTTCCCACTGACTTGTCAAGCTGCTCCTTTGCATCTTTGTAATACACGATGCGCTCATCAAGAATTCTCAGCTCTCTGACCAGTTGGAACAGCTCTTTGACCATTTTGCCGATGGTCGCAAGAAATTGTGACACTTTGTCCTGCTGCGCGCCAATGCGCTGCTGTGAAACGCCAAAGAATGCGGAATTTTCAGCTGCTGAAAAGACATCTTCTGTTTTTATAATGTCCTTCAAGCCCAGATCCTGCTCAAGGTAGGTGTGCAGCCAGTAATATGGCTCTTCAAGGCTTAAGTCATGCGCTTCCCAAAAGATCTTATACCGCTTTTTCGGACGGGGAAAGCCTGTTTTGAGGTATTGGGGGCCTTTGCCGACTTCACCAGAATAGGGGACTTCCTCTATCTCTTCTTTAAATCCAAATTTTGCCAATAATTCTGAGCTGACCATCTCTTTTTGGTTAGTGAGGAAATGGGGGTTTATAAAGTTTGGGTGGCAACATTTATAAACGGCTCATTATTTTTGCCATCCATGGCTGAATTTAAGCTTACGATCAACAATCCAAAGACGGGGATGAGCTATAAGAAAGACCTGTCGGGCGGTCAAGCTGATATGCTGCTCAGCAAGGATATAGGTGAAAAGGTTTCTGGTGATGCGCTTGGATTTGCAGGCTATGAATTTGAAATCACCGGTGGCAGTGATACTGCTGGCTTTCCCATGCGGCATGGAATACGTGGAGCAACGCGGCAGAAGATTTACACGTACAAAGGGGTTGGCTTTTCGGGACGCAATCGATGGGGGAACACCGAAAAAGGTCTGCGCGTAAAGACTGCAGTGCGTGGCCAGAAGATTAGTGCTGAAACGGTGCAGGTCAACATGAAGATTGTGAAGGAAGGCGCGACTGATTTATTTAAATCAGCAGAAAAGGCCCCAGAGCCATCAAACTAAAATTTTATAAGTGTATCTTTGTTTCTTCAGCGTATGTTCTTACTTACTCACGCGTATACTGCGCTGGCGGTTGTGGGAAAACTCGATGCTCGGGATCGAGATTATCTGATTGTTGGCAGTGTCTTACCCGATGTTGCTGAGCTTCGCATTGCACCTGAGCCGTTGACGCATATGCAGGGCATTCGGTTCATGAAGTCGGTAGGAAAAGAGTATAAGTATCTTGGTCTTGGGGTTGTGCTGCATGGCACATCGCCTCATGGCTTAGACTATTACACGCATAACCGGTTTTATTCGGTTGATGGAAGCTATAAGCTCGAAAAGATTACAAGAGAAAGCGGCTGCATCGCGCGGATGTATGATGAGATTGCGCCATTGGTAATGAGGTACCGGAAGAGCCTTAAAATGCCGCAGGATGATGCCGTGCATTTCGTGGTTGAGTTCTGCTTTGACCATCTCACTGCTCAGCGAGACAGGAAGCTTGCTGCTCTTGTGTATAAAGCGCTGAGAAATAGTCTTGATACGCGCGCAGTCGATCGCTTTGCGCAATTTTTTGATGTTGATAAAAAGCAGATGAAAAGATTGAAGCATGTGGTGAAATCGAGGCAGACGAAAAAGATATTGACTAATTTTTCAAGCGTTCACGGAACGGCGCATAATCTGCAGCATTTCAGCTTTTTAAAATCATTGCGCGAGGAGCATCGTGCGCGGTATAAGTTTTTGGGGCGGCTGAACACGATTGCACGGTCTTCTTTGGGCTTTTTGCAGGCGAAGGTGCATGACAAAGCGCTTGTTGAGATGTTTGAAGAATGTGTTGAGATTGTGCGTCGAGATTACGATGATTTTATGAGTGAGACTATTTCTGAGATGAAAAGAATGGTGAAGAAAGAGAAGCTTGTGTAGCAAACCTTTTTAATCCCTTCTCCTGTTTTTTGCGGTATGGAGATATTTATCAAGCGCAAAGAAGCAACTGATCCAAAATTTGGAAAGCGGCAGGAAGAACGATCAGTTGAAGAGCTCATCGACTTTGGGGTAATCAATCTTGATAAACCAGCTGGGCCAACATCACATCAGGCCAGTGACCATGTACAGAAGATTCTCGGCATAGACAAAGCAGGGCATGGCGGCAGTTTGGATCCAAACGTCACTGGCGTTCTGCCCATCACGTTAGGCCGTGCAACACGATTGTCACAGGTGCTGCTGAAAGGGGGAAAAGAGTATGTGGGTGTCATGCATCTCCATAAAGAAGTGAGTGAGACTGAACTCTGGCGTGTGATCAATGCTTTTGTAGGGAAAATCATGCAGCTGCCGCCAGTGAAAAGCTCGGTTAAACGCCAATTGCGTGAAAGAAGTGTCTATTCGTTTGATATTCTTGAAATCGATGGAAAAGATGTATTGTTTAAAGTCAGCTGTGAAGCAGGAACATACATCAGAAAGCTCTGCTTTGACATTGGAAAAAAGTTAGGCGTGGGCGCGAACATGGCTGAATTAAGGCGTGTGAGAGCAGCACACTTCACTGAAGAAGATGTGGTCACATTACAAGATGTGAAAGATGCGTTTGTTTTGTGGAAAAATGGAAATGATGCATTTATCCGTCATTGCATCAAGCCGGCAGAGCGAATGGTTGAGCATCTGCCCAAAGTGTGGGTATTTGACTCAGCTGTGGAAAGTATATGTCATGGCCGGGATGTTGCGGTTCCGGGTGTGAGCAAATTAACTACTATGGAAAAGAGCGACATTGCTGCGGTGATGACGCTGAAGGATGAGCTGGTTGCGGTTGGCATTGCAGAGATGAGTTCGTCATCAATTTTAGAGAAAGAAAAAGGGATTGCAGTTCGTGTGCATAAAGTATTTATGAAGGAAGGGGCGTATCTATAACTCCTTCAACTTCCCCCTCACTTCTTCAATGGAATTGTATCCTTTCCGCTGCATGATACCATTAAATTCTTTTTCAATGCGCTCAAAGCAGCCATGCTTCTCCTGCACGAAAACGGTTCCAAGCTGGACGGCTTTTGCTCCCGCAAGGATATACTCGAAAACGTCTGTTCCTGTGTAAATACCGCCGACGCCTATGATATCTATCTCTTTGTGCAGCAATTGGTAGAATTTCCTGACGTTTGCCAAACCAATCGGCTTGATGTATTTGCCGCCTAATCCGCCAAAACCGCCCTTTGGCTTTATCACCACCGACTCATTCTCGGGATCAATCACCAATGTGTTGCCAGGCGAGTTGATGCAGCTGACAAATTTCACCTTGTGCTTGTTTAAAAGTTTGGCAATATGCTCGTAATGGACAAAATCAAAGTAGGGCGGCAGTTTCACGCCCAGCGGTTTTGTTGTCATTGCCATGATTTCCGTCAGCACGTCATCGGTTTGCTCCATGTCATAACCTATCTGCGGCTTGCCTGCAATGTTTGGGCATGATAAGTTTAACTCAATCATGTCAATGGGCGTAGTGTTGTATGCGGCAATAATCTGCTTGTTGTCTGTCAGAGAAAGTCCGGAGACGCTTGCGATGATAGGTTTGTCGTATTTTTTTAACAGCGGCAACATGTCCATGTATTTTTTGTAGCCAAGGTTAGGCAACCCCATTGAGTTGATTGAGCCATGCGGCAGGTCACGATATCGCGGCTCAGGGTTGCCATCGCGATGTTCCAGTGTGCATGATTTGGTCATGATGGCAGATGCATGTGAAGCACCAAGCGCTTCGAGCTCTTCGCGTGTTACACATAATGCTCCCGATGCGTTAAAGATGGGATGCTTCAATTCAATTCCCGCAATGCGTGTCGTGTAGCTCATCGTATATTATTTAGCATCTCTTTGTACTTTCGTGCTTCTTCTCTTGGGTCCTGTGCGTATGTGATTGCTCTCCCGACATTTGCAATCGTCTTATCACCGAATATTTCAACAATTTCCTTTGCTTCACCACCCTGTGCACCAACGCCCGGCATAAGGATAATTTTATCTCCAGCTATTTCTCTTACTCGCCTGATTTCATCCTGTGTAATGTGGTTCTTGCTGCTTGGAGCGCCAATCACCATGCCCTCTGCATTTGAATCTTTTACCTGCGTTGCAAAAAATTCATATGCTTTCATGCCGTTGATGGTTGCGTTTTTTATCACTTCAAATTCAGGGTTGGACATAAGAACCAATGCGATAAGTCCAAGCTGACGAGCATGTGCCTGTGCAGCCGCTTCGTTCATATTCCCTGCAAATGGTGCAAATGTGATGGCATCAAAGCCTTCCTGTTGTGCATGAAACAGCGCAGCATCATTTGTTTCTCCTATATCTGTTATTTTGCTGTCAATGATGGCAACCATGTGGTGTTTGTGAATAGCATAGGTTATCTGTTTCACTTGGTCGCGCGAGAGGTCTTTGATGTATTTTCTGTTTGGCTTGACTGCTGCAGCGTAAGGTGCAATCTGCTCAATGATGTTCAGGCACCAGTCGAGTTTTGATGCTGCAATTATGTCTTGTTTTCGCTGTCCTGGCTCAGCTGGATCTAAACCGATGCATAAGATAGAATTCTTTTGGTGTACTGCGTTGTGCCATTTCTGCGTGAAATTCATTTTAACTCAGTGCCGTTGCTCATTGCGTAGTATGGAACCCCATTTTCGCTGAAGAACTGCTGCACGCTCTTTCCGTCATCGCGCATCTCGTTTCTGTCAGTCAGAACGAGAACGCCTGAAATTTCTACACCTGATCCCTGGAGTGCTGCAATCGTGCGCAGCAGTGAGCCGCCGGTTGTTGTGGTGTCTTCAAGCACCAGCGTCTTTCCCTTCGGCATGCCGATGAAATACCGGTCTTTGGGCAATCCATGCTCTTTGGGCTTTGCGCGGCCCATGGCAATGATGTGTGAGCCTTTGGTGCAGTTTTTCTTTTGCGCAAGTTTTATTCCGGTAATCACTGCAATTTTTGTTGCGCCTTCAGGAACACCGTAAATCGTGTCGGCTTCGATGTTGTGTGATTGAATGAACTCAAGGATGAAGTCAGTTAGCTTGTTAAGTAGATATGCATCACTGGTGACATCGCGCCAGTTGACATACCAGTCTGATTGTCTCCCTGAGACTAATGTTACGGGTTTGTCAAGGCGCTGGACGACTTTGTTTTCGAGAATGAATTGGTTGAAGAGAGATTGGTTGAACATGGGGCTGGGCTTTCTTGATGCTTTATAAAACTTTATTTTGTTCATAATCTATATCTTTAAATAAGAATGGTCTGCTTCTGCCCTTATGTTCATCGATCCACACGTCCACTGTCGCGATGGAAAGCAATCGTATAAAGAAACCATCGCTCATGCATTATCGGTTGCGGAACGTGCTGGTTTCACTGCAATCTTTGACATGCCCAACACCGATCCGCCGATTTTTACATTGCAGCAGGCAAAAGAGCGCATTGAGCTTGCGGAAAGTGTAGGTTCACCGGTGTGGTATGGTTTGCATGTTGGCTTGACATCGGATAAACAGCAGATCCTAGAAGCAGTGAAAGCGCATGATTCACTATCACACGTTGTTGGGTTTAAGCTCTATACTACACATTCTGTTGGTAATTTGGGTGTTGTTGATCAACAATCTGTGTATAAAACGCTTGCAGACATCGGCTATGGCGGTGCTGTTACGGTGCATTGCGAGAAAGAATCATTATTGAAGCCGCATTTGTGGAATCCACTGCAGCCATCGTCGCATGCAGCAGCGCGTCCACCAATCGCTGAGGTTGAGTCGGTTAAAGATCAAATTGCTTTTGTTAAAGATGCGAATTTCAAAGGTACACTGCATATTGCGCACATCTCTGTGCCTGAGGCGGTTGATCTTGTCGATACAGCGAGAAAAAGCATCAAAATCACGTGTGGGGTAACACCGCATCACTGTCTTTTTGGAACGGAGAAGATGGAACGGAAAAATGGGCTGTTGTATAAGATGAATCCACCATTGAGGATAAAATCAATGGCAGATCAGATGCTTGACTATTTATGTGAAGGAAAAATTGATTGGATCGAAACCGATCATGCGCCTCATACGCTGGAGGAAAAACAGAAAGAGCATCTTTCCGGCGTTCCCGGGTTAGCGTTTTACCCCCGGTTTGTTGAACTGTTGAAACCGCGGATGAATGATACGATGATTCAGGAAATAACGTTTGATAGGCTTGCACGTACGTTCGGGCTAGAGATAAAGAAGAGAGTGTGTGTGCCTGACATTACGTTAGCTGGAGAACCGTTTGATATTTATGCGGGTTCATCATAATGCCTTTCATGCACATACAGCTCGAGAAATGTCAGGGTCATGGCCAGCACGACTGGACCCACAATGATTCCGGGCACGCCCATCAGCGCTAAGCCACCAAAGATGCCTACCAGTACTAGCACGGGATGCACGCGCGAATGGTGGCCAATAATTTTCGGCTTGAGAATGTTATCAATCGATGCGATGACTAGCAGTCCATAGAGCGCTAATCCGATTCCTTTCCATATCATGCTGTTTTGGGCTTTTGTAGCACCTTCGATAATAAGCAGCAATGCAGCCGGGCCCCATATCAACCCTGTGCCGATGTAGGGTATTAATGCAAGGAAAAACATGGCTATGCCCCAAGTGATGGGGGATGAGATGCCGAACAATGCAAAGCCGATGGCGCCTACGATGCCCTGCACAAGCGCGATAAGGAGCGAGCCAAATATCACGCCGTACATCACACTGTTGAACCGGTCGAGGATATATTTGCGCTTTCGTGTTGCAATCAGGCATTTTACTGCCTCTGTTACCTTATCACCATCGCGCAACAGATAAAATGTTGCAAATAATGTGATGAATAATTCTACTGCGCGGCGAGGCAATCCTACAATAAATTTTGATGCGCTGTTAATAAGATAGGTAGTTCCCACTTCAAGCGCTTTTTGAATTGATGTGCGCACTTGTGTTGTGCTGAGCCAATTGCGCGTTGTTTCACATATTGTGCTGGTGCAGTCTTCGAGCAATAATTCGTTTGACAAGAGCTGCTTTCCCTGCAAATAAATGATGTATGCTTCACGAGAGATCGTGTTTGCGACCATCAGGATAGGAATGGTAATCAATACGAATACGACAAGTGCAACAAGGATAGCGGCAAGTGTCTTGTTTTTTAGAAGGTTCTTGTTTGTCCATTTGTAGAACGGGTAGAATGCATATGCGACAATTGCGCTGGTGATTAAGGGAATGATGAATGGCTGGATGATGAGCAGCGAAACTATTAGCGCGCTTACGATAAGCACCGGAATAGCATATTTGCTGTATTCAGCCATCGTCTATCAATGAGAATAAGGTCAATAGTGTATTTAAATGTTCTGGTAGTCTTAAATAGTGGTTTGCAACTCTTTAGTTCAATGCCCGGGTAGTATAGCTTGGATAGTATACGGCCCTCCGGTGTCTCGGTGACAGGCTGTGACCGGGGTTCAAATGGCAAATTCCTGAAAGTCCCCGCCCGGGCATTTTTTTAGAAAGTGGGCCCGCCCGGATATTCGTCTTTCATTTCGAACCGGGGACCTTCTCGATTCTGAACAATGTTCGTCAACGAGATGTCATAGCCGCTAGACCACGAGCCCGTAGTATTGAAAACTGATTGTCTCTTTATAAAACTAACCAGTTTAAATAGCGCCGCAACATCCAACATAGCTCGGCCAGCTCTGCAGTGGATTACCTCATCAGTAAGTTTTTTATACTCCTTTTCTATTATTCATGTTATGCAAAAAGAGGCAAGGGCAGCTGCTCTGCTTGAACGCACCGAGCAGGAATTCTTTGAGACACTTCAGGAGCTGAATTACGTCGGCAAAAGCATGTCGTTGGAAAGTGTTCAGTATAAAGCGTCACAATTGGCAAAGCAAATCCCACGCTATAGCGAATGGCCGCAGAATGCAGAGCAGTTCTGGAACGCAGAGGCGCTGTGCTGGAAAGGGCGTGTTGAGAAAGAAGTGAGAGACGCAATAAAGAATGAGCTTTCATTTTTGAAAGGAAGAAATCTTGATCTTGGTGCTGGCTCTGTGACCTATGTCGATGGTTCGGTCGTTGCTGACTTTTCTGAAGAAATGCTGCTGTTGAATGATGCGATGCACAAAGTTGCGGTTAATCTTGAGAAGAAGTTACCATTTGCAGAAGAATCGTTTGACAGCATTACGATGGTTTTTGTTGCAAGCTATATTCAAAATCTTGGGAATTTATTGAACGAAGCGCATCGCGTTCTTGCATTCGGTGGAACAATTGTTCTTGTCCAGTCGCCACAGCCCGTTGTAGAGTTGCATCGCATGCATTACAAGAACAATTACGGCGAGGCAGAATTGCGCATCATGCTTACACATCTTGGGTTTACTGTGCGTTCTTATGAGAAGGACTGCGGTAGGGAATTGTTGTTTGTGATTGGAGAAAAATAACGGGCTCAGAGGGAATGTCACTACTCGTTCCTACCATTCGGCAGAGCCGAATAGATTCGAACCCTCGACCTACTGGTTTCTGACGCTAGGTGCTCAGATTGCGAACACCAGTGAGCGTTAAGAGCCAGTCGCTCTGACCAGGCTGAGCTATGAGCCCGTGGGGTAGAGGAAATTGTTCTGTTTAAAAGGCTTTTTGTTTTTCCAAAGGTTTTTAAATGGATATGCCGCTGTACTGCTTATGAGACCAGAATTGCTTCAGGTAAGGGAAGTCACATTTGGGTATTATGATGGCATGCGCTCATACCTTGGCATAGGGAAAGGGGTACAAGAAAATGGCCGTAAATCTTATGGAAAAATAGCAACTGCTCTCTGTTACGACAATTTCGGTGCCCTCTGCGAAGATGTTGCAGGCCGTTCTCATGTTGCGCGCGTTTCTTTTAAAATAAAAGAAGGTATGGATATTCCAACCGTGCTTGATCAATTTGTACGGCGGGATTGGGTAAGAATACCTTCGCCGTGTATCGATGGTGTTATGACTGAACTGGTCGCGTGCGCAGAGTCGGGCAGGTATTTGTCCGTTAAGTTGAATGTTGATAAGTTGAGAGCTGATTATGAAATTGATATCGAACCATATGGAGGCGAGGTGTTGAGCGTTGCTGTAATAATCCCAGGATCTGAACTCTTCAGGCATGGCTGGAACGGGTCTTACAGTTTTCCTGTGCGTGCCTTATGGGTTCCCAATGATGCAGATATTACACCAACAATCCATTCGGGCAGTTATGACGTTCAGAGTCCGCTGAAACGGCAGCCCGCTGAAAATTCGCCTTTATTGAGGCAGCGGTTAGCGGCTACGGAACGTTCTCCCTTGCTGGAGCAGCGAATCAAAAACCTATCTCGGGAGAGGAAACTCCTTTCTGGTGAGCAGCAGCTATCTCCAGTTGTGAGCCCCGGCAGCAGAAAACTCTTTTGGAAACGTTAAGCTAACTTCAACTCTCCAACAATACCATCAATCTTCTTATCATCATCGGGCCCGATTGCAGCGGCTGTCTTTGTTCCAGGTGCGACAACAGTTCTCCCGGCATCTGTGATTAAAGAGGCAGTAATGTCAGCGTCTTTTGCCTGCTGAAAGAATTTCACCAACTCTTTCTCATCTTTTACATTTAGTACTATCTTTGCCATGCCTTCTTTCTGCCATGCTTTTACCGTTTTAGAATCAGATTTCAACACCGCTTCCACTGACGCATGCGCTGCCTGTGCACACGCCTTCCCCAGCGGGAGCTTTAGATCATTCCTGATAAGAATAGCCTGCTTCATATTTTATCTCCTTCCCATCCAGAAAGATGGTGGGATTTTTAAATACTTGGTCGCCGTGAAATATTGTGCGGTTTGTGCCGCCAAACCAGTAGTTTGAGCCCAGCGCAATATGTGCAGTTCCCAGGACTTTTTCATCGATAATTGTTGTGCCGACCAACCGTGCTCTTGGATTGATGCCAATCCCAAATTCGCCAATGATACGCACGCGCTCTGGATATTTCGAGCGCTGCTCTGCGCGTTTCAATGTCTCGTCGAGCAAGTATGCTTGTGAACCTTCAATACTCGTTACACGGCCATTGGTGATGTGCATCGTGACGGGATCTTTGAGGAGAATTCCGCATTCATCTGTTCGCATGCTTCCATCAATCACCACGGTCCCATTAACGTTGCGCGTGCCGCGCGGTGCAATATATACTTCCCCTGCAGGAATGTTGCCCCCTGTGCCGTGCTCCCTGTAGTTGCCTGTGTTGCTTATCGATTGCATGCCAAACACGTCTATCGTTACATCAGTTCCTGCGTCTGTTGTGACACGGATATTGCTTGTGCTATCCAATTGTTTTTTCAGCCATAATCCCTGCAGATGCATCTTCATGTAATCAATGTCCATGGCATCCATGATTGCTGTATAATCAGCGAGGCTTGCTAGTCCGGTGGTTGAGATGAAGCGGTGCTTGCGCCCCTGGCAGAAGCGGCGGAAACTTTTGCCCAGCTTTCCCAGATTGCCGAGCTTGTTTGAGACTGCGAGAATGACAATGTTTTTTTCCGGAAATGTCGATAGGGTGCGTATGAGTGTTTGGCTTGCGGTGCTTAACTCTGTCTGCGGCTCCTGTGTTATGTTTGTATGCTGTGCGCCCAGGCTTTCTGCTGCATGTGCATAAGATGATGCAAGGCGTTGTGAATGTTCACCTTGGTCGCTGATGATGATGAGCTTATCCTTCTGTGTTGCATTAAAGCATTCGGTGAGAATGCGGGAGGTTACGTCGGTTTCTAACTGCATGATGTTGAGTAAAATGTTGGGATATAAAATTGTTTTGGATTATGTTGGTGCGAAATTCGCTCCGCGTGCACTGCCTGCTCGCTCGTCATTTTCCCGTTTATCTCTTTTATTCTAATTACTACAGTTTTTTTCTCAGGAAAATGCAACTGGTTCCTTCTCACGATGTACTCAAGCTCGCTCGCATTATAATGGCAGTGCACCATTTCGCACCAACGGATTACTTTTCGCACGAAACCTTTATAAAATCACCTCAATTAAATCACTCTGATGATTACGGTCTGGGAACGTGATCCGTCAAAAAAAGGGGTGCGGACAGTTCGTTTTGAACAGTGGAAGAAGCAGAGCTCACTGAACTGGATAGACTGTGTTGAGCCTACTTCTGCGGAGCTTGAATCACTTTCAGGTGCTACTGGGATTCCTGTTTTACAAATCAAGGGCAGTATGGATCCCAATAAACGGCCTCGTGTTTTCTCTTATGGCAAATATTCTCTCATTACGTTTAGAGGAATTTATGAGACAGATAAGCGTCTCAGTTCGGGCATGCTTGGTATTTTTGTCACACCAAGCATCGTATTGACCATCCATGAAAGATCGATGGAATGGCTGGATGAGATTAGGAGTCTACTGGAGACTAAAGCAAAAGGAAAGTCTGCTGTGTTTACGTCGTGGCGAGAGGATATACAAAGTCTGCCACCCGAGCAACAAAGTGTGCTTCTGAGGAGCTCATCCTATTTAGTCTATCGTCTCATGGATGCTATTGTAGGTGATTTCTTTGAGTATGTTGACATACTTGAAACGGAGATTGACAAAATTGAGGAACAGGTATTGCGGGAGCCGACACATCTTGTGACGAAGGGCATATTCGTCCAGAAGCGCGCTCTCATCTACATGCATAAAGCGCTCACCGCCAATAGGGATGTGATATCAGCGATAGAAAAATATTATGTCCCAGAATTCAAGAAAGAAGATGTTCGTGTTTTCCGCGATTTGTACACCGACGTTGCACAGCTCATCGACATGGTCAGCACGTACAGAGATGTGCTCACCAGTGTACTTGATATGTATCTCAGTTCGGTAAGTAACAATCTTAACAAGATCGTGAAGACGTTGACGGTGATAACCTCGTTTGTTATGGTGCCGACGCTCGTTGGCAGCATTTATGGCATGAATTTTGAACATATGCCCGAGTTAACATGGGTCTACGGCTATCCTTTTGCATTAGGGCTCATGATGCTCACGGTCGTTGTGTTTTACTTTTATTTCAAAAAACAAGGGTGGATCGGATGGCCGTAAATACATGGAAGTTATGGGAATGGCTTGGCTTCAAGAAGCGTGTTGAGCAGGTTGATGTTGATAAAGACATTGAAGGGATTGTGATGTATTTGAAGGATGTGCATTATGATGTTGATGAACTGTTAAATCTGTTTTCGCGGCTGGTGAAGTACAGGAAAGAGGGGAAGCTGCTTACCGATGAAGATGCACGAAAAGAGAACGTTCGGCGGCAGATTGAGCTGTTCGATAAATTATTGCTGCGCTATGAGGAGTATGATGAGGATGCAATTGTCAATGGGATACGGGTGAAGAACATTGCCGGAGAGTATGTGAAGGAAGCGAAGAAGCACCGGTTTTACGCTGCATTGGATAAGATGAGGAAAGAGAATAGATGGAATTTTGATTGGTGAGGCATAACAACCTTTTTAAACACCTTTCCTTTCTTTTTCGTTATGAATATCACTTTTCCCGATGGCACGGCAAAAGAGTTTCCGAAAGGGACAACGGGACTAAAAATAGCTGAACGCATCGGGCCGCGGTTGGCAAAAGCTGCGCTTGCGATTACGGTCGATGGAGAATTGTATGACTTATTTAGAAAAATAGAGAACGATGCAGCAATCCACATCCATACGTTTGACTCGAAAGAAGGGCGGCATGTGTTCTGGCACTCAACCGCACATATTCTCGCACAGGCAGTGTTAAGCATATGGCCAGATGTAAAGCCGACGATTGGCCCAACGATCGAGACGGGATTTTATTATGATTTTGACAAGGAAGAGCCCTTTACGCCTGGTGATTTACTTAACATTGAAAAGAAAATGCAGGAGATTGTCGACAAAAATTACGAAGTAAAGCGTGAGGTTGTATCGATTAAAGAAGCAAAAAAACAATTTAAACACAACAAGTACAAACTTGAACTGATTGATGACTTTTCCCAGCAAGCTGACACGGTGACGATTTATTCTCAGGGGCCATTTTCGGACTTATGTAAAGGCGGCCATGTGAGCAGCACAGGCATGGTGAAAGCATTTAAGTTAACCAAAGTGTCAAGCGCATACTGGAGAGGCGACCAGAAGCGTGAAAGCTTGCAGCGCATTTATGGTGTCAGCTTTCCTGAGCAGAAGCAGTTAAAAGAATACCTGCACATGCTTGAAGAGGCAGAGAAAAGAGATCACAGAAAGATTGGGAGTGCGTTGGATTTGTTCAGCTTCAACGATCTCAGTCCGGGAAGCCCGTTCTTTCATCCTAAAGGTGCATATATCTTCAACAAGCTGGTTGGTTTCATGCAAGATGAGTACAGGAAGCGTGGCTATCAGGAAGTAATCACACCGCAACTGTTCCATAAAGAGCTTTGGGAAATGTCAGGGCATTGGCAGCATTACAAGGAAAACATGTTTCTCACTGCAATGGATAACAGCGAGGCAGCAGTGAAATCAATGAACTGTCCCGGTCACATTTTAATCTATAAAACGGCGGTGCGAAGCTATCGTGAATTGCCGCTGCGGTTAGCAGATTTTGGTGCATTACACCGCAATGAAGTGCGCGGCACATTAGGCGGCTTGTTTCGGGTGAGAAAGCTGCAGCAGGATGATGCGCACATCTTCTGCACGGAAGAGCAGATTGAATCGGAAGTGCATACGTTCATCGATTTTGTAAAATATGTCTATACCGATGTATTTGGATTTACATTTCATGTTGAGTTAAGTACGAAACCGCAGAATGCGTTGGGCTCGGAGCAGTTATGGAACACTGCGGAGAATGGCTTGAAGAATGCGCTCGAAAGTGCAAACCTGAAATATCAGCTCAACCCGGGCGAGGGCGCATTTTATGGCCCAAAAATTGATTTCCATATCAAGGATGCCATTGGGCGAAGCTGGCAGTGCGCAACCGTACAGCTGGACTTTAACATGCCTGAACGCTTTAAGGTTGAGTACGATGGGCAGGATGGACGGAAGCATCAGGCGGTGATTGTTCACCGTGCGCTTCTTGGAAGTTTAGAGCGTTTTATCGGTATATTAGTTGAGCATTATGCAGGCAAATTCCCGTTGTGGCTTAATCCAAATCAGGTGATTGTGCTTCCTATTGCAGATCGGCATAATGAGTATTGTCAGGAGGTTGCATTGCGGTTGAAGGAAGCGGGATTGCGTGCTGATGTTAACCTCAGTGCGGAAACGACAAATAAGAAAGTTCGGGATGCGCAATTGCAGCAGTATAATTACATTTTAGTTGTTGGTGATCGGGAGATGAAGAGCAAGACAGTCAATGTTCGGACGAGAGATGAGAACGTGCATGGGGAGAAGAAAGTTGATGTTCTTGTTAAGGAGTTGTTGGCTGAGGTTGACGAGAAACGGTAGGCTTGCTTCCTTTGTAGCATCTGCCACTTTAGTTGGAACATCTCCTGTTAACTTCACTTCGAGAGGGATCTCTTTTGGGTTATATTCTATTACTGTACATGCTGTGCCGTTTGGTCCTCTAATCGAATACGATTCTGCAAATGATCTTTCATTCATTTGAACAATCCCGGATTCTTCTCAACAAAACGGTGAACCAACCGCTCGAACAAGAGTGATTTCTTATCTTTTATATAAAGATATCCTACTATCGAAATGAACAGTGCGCCCAATGCATCAACGATCAAGTCGCTCATCGTGTCTGTTAATCCTGATTTCTGCATGTTTAGGCCGAAGAAAGAGTCCATGGCAAACTCAAATATTTCCCACATCGAGCCGATGGTGACTGCAAACACAAAGGCAAATAGGGCAACAAAACCCATATTCATCTTGAGCTGCACGCGCTTTTCTTTGTTTAAGTTATAGACCAACACAAATCCGACAATGCCTAATAATATGCCTGATGTGGTGTGCAAGACGATATCCCACCACCAGTAGTAGGTGTAATAACTGTGGATTTCACCCAGAAATAATGAGGCGAAGATGAAAAGGATTGCGATGAAATGGAATTCGATGGGAAGATAAACCCGTGTATTGCGGTGGATGATGGCAGGAAGGAAAGTAAGAATCAATATGCCTGCGGTGAGAAATCCAGTGAACCAGTTCTTTCTGTAGATTGAGATGAAGATTGTTGCGATGATTGTTAACTGAAGAATGTATGCGATAATCAGCTGGAGCTTTTCTGCGCGGTTAAGTGCATTATCTTGAAACAGGAGTCGCATCTTGGGAGAAAGTAATTTGGGATTAATAAGACTTAGCTTTTTAGGATAACAATATTCCCCCTTCCCTTCTTAATCTTCTCAACCAGTCCGCGCTTCTCTAGATCTGCAATCAGCAATGAAATCTTTGCCTCGCTTTGGGGGAATTGCTTGCGGATGTCTTTCTGCGTCACCCTGTTTTCTTTGCTTTTAATGAAATCAACAATCTCCTGAAGGTCGTTGGGTAATGCTTGCTTATCTGCTATTTGTTTTTTCACATTTTCCTTCTTCTCCCCTTCTTTCGTGTGAAACATCATGCCCCTTATGCTTGAGAGCACTTTCTTCATCCTGAACAAAATGAATATCAGCAAAAATGCAATGAGAATGAGCAGGGCTATAACTAGAGTGTTTGTAGGGGTATCGCGCTGCACATCTTCCACCGTAATCGCTTCTGTTTCATTGATTATTTCAAAATAAGGGAAAAGGACAATGTCACGGATGTATGTACCCTCTTCCTGTATGGTGACTTCTTCTGAAGCGGACGAAACTATCTTGCCAAACTCGAGCTTTTCTGCATATAGGGTATAATCTCCCTGAGGCACGTTGAAACTGTATCGCCCATTGACTGCAATAAGCTGCTGCTCAGGTGTGGTGTTGATAGAGACACGCACATTTTCAGTTTGCTGCAAGGAAAAGTCATAAATCGTACCAAACACAGTTGCTGCAGAAGCTTGAAAGCTCCATAAAATAAGAAGTGCAAGCACTAAAAGTATCCTCTTTTGCCTCATAAAAAGCTGTTTTGCGGTGCTGGTATATAAAGTTTCGTAAAGCTTTAAACCTGTAAATTCAATGGAATTAAAGCGTTTATCTCTCTTTCGCTAAAGCTTTCAACAAGTGTCTATATAAATAAAATATTCTTACTAGGGTATAGTTTTGAGGGCCACTGGGCAGCGGTTTCAATCACCTCTTTTTCCGTTGCCCAACCCCAAAACACTACATGGAGGTCTGGTATTGATGGTAATAAAAAAATTATCTGTATTTTTAGTTTTGAGTTTGTTTCTGATGAGTATTGTTCCGTTTGTTGTTGCTGCTGAGGGTTCGGGAAGGGATAATTCAGGCAATGGGAACGCTGAAGAGCTGGATGATGATTCTGAACGTGAAGATAAGGTCGAAATCAGGAAGGAAACGATGGTTAAAGATGATGAGCAGCGCATGAAAGCAGTTGAAAAGATAAGAACTGCTGGTCTTGACGTTGAGAATAAAGTTGAGATTCGCGTGAAACAGCGCGAGCATTTTGAGGCGATGATTGAAAAATGCAAGGAAGTGCGTGATGTTGAAGATTGTGAGGAAGACCTGCGCGAACGCCTTGCGATGGTCGACAAGCTTGAAGAGAAAGATCTTGAGCGGCTGGAAAAAATAAGAGAGAAGAGGGAAGAAGTTGCTTCAAAGCTTGAAGAATTGAAGAAAAAAGAGCATTTCATGAAATTCAAGATGGAAGGCTCAAAAGCACGTATTGTTGTCAAAGAAAAGATGGAGCGTGCTGAGAAGAAGTTTGACGAAGCGCGTGATGGCTTTGAAGATTCTAAGAAAAAACAAAAGAATGAGCGTGATGCCTTTGTTGATGCGCGAAAGAAATGGAAAGCAGATTGCAAATCAAACGCTGATAGTGATGCCTGTAAAAAGGTAGATGGGGAACTTAAGAATCACGCAATCAACTATCTGAAGCACACGATGGACAGTATTGCTCATGAACTTGAAAAAGTGAGGCAACGAATTGAAGGCTCAGATACGCTGACCGAGGCTGAGGCTGCTGACATGCTTGCGCGGCTTGAAGCAAAAACAGCACAGGCTGCTGCGCTGAAGTTAAAAATTGAAGGCTTGACCGAGGAAAGCACTACTGAAGAAGTTCGGGCTGTCACTGATGACGTAAAGAAGCTATGGGCCGAACTGAAACATGACCTTAAAGAGCATGCGGGGCGTGTTGTCAATTCACGTATGGGCGGCGTCCTTATCAAGTCTGAGCGGATGACTGTCAAGCTTGCCAAAGTGCTTGAGCGGATGGCAGAGAAGGGTGCTGATACTGGCACTGTTGAAGAGTTAGTCAATCAGTTCAATGCGCATCTGGATGCCTCAAAAGCAGCCTATGAGAAAGCACAGGGACTTTTTAAGGCAGCAGCAGGGCTCAAAGGTGAACAGAAAGGCGCGAAGATAAAAGAGGCGCAGGCGAGCATGAAAGTTGCACAGGGTGCGTTGAAAGAAGCGCATGACGTGCTGCAGGATATCCATAAAGCGCTGAAAGAGCAGCGGCAGCTTGAAACCCTCGAAGATGTAGAGGACGATGAAGCAGAGGGCGTTGATGAGGAAGATGAAGAGGATGATGCTGATGACGCTGAAGAAAAATAATCTCTTCTTTTATTTTTTATCTCTTTTTATGGGCGGTTCAATAAAGTTTAAATATGTCCAGCACTTTTATGGTATAGGTGATATGACATGAAGAATGTGTTGCTCTTGATGGTAATAATCATAGGCTTACTGTTAGTAACGGGTTGTTCGAAAAAAGTGGCTGATACTCCGCAGGGTCCGCTTACGGTGAACGGCGATGCACAAGAGGTAGATACGCTCGATGAGGAGCTGGATACCTCTGATCTTGATACGCTCGATTCAGAACTCGATGACTTAAATTGGTAGCGAAGAAAGCAGTTGCCTTGGTTCTTGTTTTTGTTCTTGTTGGTAATATGCTAATGTTTGCGTTTCGGGTGATTAGTGCGATAGTTTTCTGGGCGATGATTGGAGTTATTGCGGTCGTTGCGTATGTATTTTATCCGAAAGATGTTACTTTTAAGTAGTATTTTTAGTAAATTTTATAAACTTTGGCTGCTTGGATACCTTTATGGGATGGTCTGAAGATGCTGAGGTTGGGATTGAAGTCAGAAGACTGCGAGACAGAGTTCCACCTCACCTCCACGGGAAGCTCGAGCGCGTGCTATTACAGCGTGCGTCGAGGTTGTACGGCGACAATACTGCTGCATTAGCACAGGAACTTCGACTTGTGCGTGCCTGCATTCCAAAGGATGAACCTGATTTTGAGACTTTGCTGGAGGGCGCGTTTGTTGAGGTGCCTGAAGGATTTACGTACGAGCCCAGATTCGCTGAGGGGGATTTAGACAGCAAAATGTGCAGTCCGTCGCTGTCAAAATACGCCTATGGTGTCCATGCGGTGAACATGGCGGAGCTTGAGCAGTATTTCAGGCATGGGGGTGTTATTCCTCATTATCGTGATGGAAAATGGAGAATAGAGGTTACTCCATATCCACGATGTTATACGACTGATAGGAGAGTGAGGATTGGGAACGCATCTAAGTTATATATTTATAATAAGCGGTATGCAGATCAGCATGGGTTTACCGGCTATCTTGTCGCCAAAGGAGTTATCAAACGTACAAGGGATGACCACTTCGGGCGCCAGCATCTAGACCAGGCTGATGAGCTCTACAAAGCAGGTGTAAAACAGTTTCTCGAGAACGATTGCATGAGATCTAGTACACTAAAGAAGTTGCTGGTTTCTGTTATGGGGGCTGAGAGAGGCAGTGCGCTGTTTCGCGAAGCGATTGGCATCAGAGGCATACGAATTGAATTCAGTAAATGCATAGAACGTTATTTTGTGAGGTCAGAAACAAATATGGGTGCTTATGAAGGGCAATCAGTGCAATCAGTTGATGTAGGGGCTGCTCCTGGTGGCAGCATCGTGCTTGATTGCAATCGTGTCCTCCCATTCGATGCGGTTCATAGCATTAACTTTAATGGTGGACGCGAGCAGGCACGCGCTTTTCATAAGTTGCTCAGGGAGTCTCATCCTCCAAAATCAATCTTCCGTATGTACTTATAGAATTACGCCGTTACTTTGAAAACATCATCGTGTTCGCGCACTCTATCTTTGACTTTGATGCCCACATCGTCGCCCTTCTTTGCCTGCTGGATTGCTTTGTGTTTGATCTGTATGCTATCCACTTTCTGAGTGAGATCGGTTGTGTGTCCTTTAATGTGGATTGTGTCGCCAACCTTTAAAGTTTTCTCAACTTTTAAAGCTGCAACACTGGCGTTATCAAAGTAATGCAGCACTATGCCAATCTTTTGTTCTGTCATGAGGGTTGTATTGATTTTGAGGTTTATATAGTTTTAGGTATCGTTGAGGATTTGCACGCCACGACGGCGCTGGCGAGGCAGGGGTTGCTCCCTACGGGATGCCGAGCGAGGCTGTGCGAAGCATAGCCGACAGCCGTCGTTGAGGTGGCGTGCACAAATATCTACTAAAAACTATCATCAAAACATTAATATATCGATAAACAATCATTGGTTTTATGCAAAAGGTGGCAAAAGATCTTCCGCTTTCTGAACTTACATTGAGAAGATATGAGAAGCCCAATGACGTTACGGGGAGAGATTTAGTAAAACGATTGTGCTTGAGCGTTGGCTTACTGCAGCCAGGTGACAGCAGAGATGTTGTTGTGGATGTGTTTCTTGTGCTGTTGGAAGCGAAAAAGAACAAGGAAGAGCTGCATTCTGATGTGATTCGTGAAAGAGTCATTGAAATGCGGAAGAAGCACAATCTGCAGCAGTTAGGCATCGCACATTCAAACGTGCGCAGGCAGTTGAAGCGGTTAAAAGAACTGTTTTTTATCGAATCAAACGCAAATATGTATCGCGTTACTGAGTTTTTGCCGCTGTCGGAAGTGTTTAGTGAGAAGGGCGAAGGGTTTTTGCTGCAATCGATTATGGGAAGGGTGAAAGAGTATTTGAAGAAGGTGGATGAAGAGTATTAACCATGCCCGTCTACCATCCACGCGAAGATTCTGAACTGTTGCGTATGTACGTGAAACAGTTTGCTCGCGGCTTTGTTCTTGACATGGGCACGGGTTCAGGCGTACAGGCAGAAACTGCTGCGGCAAAAAGAAGCGTCAAGAAGGTCATCGCGGTTGACATTGACAAAGAAGCAGTTGCGTACTGTGAGCGTCATCGGGAAAGCAACAAAATCGTGTTCGGCGTTTCGAATCTGTTTTCTTCGCTGAAAAAAATACGTTTTGACACGATCATTTTCAATCCGCCCTATCTGCCAAAGGATAAACGTGAATCGAAAGATGATGCGGTTGCCTTAGCAGGTGGAAAGAAGGGCCATGAGCTGCTTGAGCTGTTTCTCAGCAATGCAGGCAATTTTCTTAAAGAAAATGGACACATTCTCATCGTGTTTTCTTCATTAACGAATAAAGGAATGGTTGACAAACTGATCGAGCAGAACGGATTTATTTTTGACGAGCTTGAATCACAAAAACTGTTCATGGAAAAACTGTATTGCTATAAACTTGAATGGAACCCGGTCGTTCTTTCAGTACAGAAGAAAGTGAAGAATCTTGCTTATTTCAGCCATGGGAAACGTGGACTCATCTTTACCGGTAAATACAAAGGAAATAAAGTTGCAGTGAAAATAAAAAAGAGAGATAGTGAGGCGGTGGGAAGATTAAAGAATGAAGCGAAATGGCTGAAGCGGCTGAATAAAGAAGGCATTGGCCCAAAACTATTGTATGCAGGTGATCACTATATTATCTATTCGTTTGTTGAAGGTGCATTTATTCTTGATTTCATTGAGAAGAGCAAGGCAGTGAAGAAGGTCTTGTTTGATGTGCTGCAGCAGTGCTTTACGCTTGATCAACTTGGAGTGAACAAGGAAGAGATGCATCATCCGGTCAAGCATATCGTGGTGAAGGACGTTCCCGTGCTGCTTGACTTTGAACGTGTATATAAAACGAACAAGCCAAAGAATGTGACACAGTTTGTGCAGTTCATCTGCTCCATTGCGCCGTTGTTAAAGAAAAAGGGCTTGCTTGTCAATGTGCATACACTCAGGCGATATGCGCGTGAATACAAACAGTTTCCTGATATTGCTCATCTCACCCACATCATGGATGCGGTGCTATGATTACTGCGTTTGAATCTCGGGTGTATGAATGCTGTAAAATGGTCCCAAAAGGAAAGGTTACGACGTATAAAGCAATTGCACAAGCGCTTGGGCATCAAGGTTATCGTGCAGTGGGCAATGCGCTGAACAAAAATCCGTTTTCTCATGTGCCCTGTCATCGTGTTGTTTGTGCTAATGGACGTGTCGGTGGGTTTGCGCATGGGGTGGGGAAGAAGGTTGAGATGCTGAGGAAGGAAGGGGTTGAGGTAAATAATGGTACTATTGTTGATTTTGAAAGACGTTACTTTCACTTATATGGGCCAAGTGATAGTGCCAGCTTTTCTCTTGTTCCTTTACTCACCTCTTCGATTGCCATGATCTTTTCTCGGGTTATGCCATACTCATATTTTACTCGGTGAAACGTTACTCTGTCTGTTGTTGTGTCATAGGTAACATACGTTGCTCTGTCGTCGCTTTGCATTCGTGGCTGACCAACTGAACCTACATTAACGATAACTTTTCCATCTCCCTGAAGAAGATATTCACTCTCTTCTTGGTCAGGTGGCGGGATTTCCCATCTTTCTCGATTGAATATTGCTGGTATGTGTGTGTGCCCGCAGCATAAGATGTCTCTTTCTTCCATATTGGCTACGTTTGCTCGGAGTAATCCATCTTCTACATAGGGATACAGATACTTGAATTTATGTGGTGCAGTCCATTCACCATGTGTTAACAGAATCTCTCGTTTACCGTTGTATTGTTTTGGATCTATTCTCATGGCAAATGGGAGCGCTCTTAGCCGCGTTCTTACTTCGTCGGGCAGCTGTCTTCGAGTCCACTGGGCGATTTCTAATTTATGATACTTCTGCTCTTCATGATTTCCTTTCAGGATTGGTTTGATATATGCCGATGCACAGCGCTCGCTTCTCGGCTCTCGTATTTCAACCTGCATAAGCTGAATACCGCTTTCTATCTTTTCAAGACAGTCTTTTGGATTCGGCCCGTAGTCGATGGTATCGCCCAGACAAACAATGCGATCGATGCCCTGATCCTTCATGTGTTTTAGTACTGCCTCAAGCGCTTCAAGGTTGCCGTGAATGTCGGAGAGGATTGCGTATCTCATTTGGTCCCAATACTGTCTTACAAAGCAGAAATCACTTCTTCTTGTTCTTCTTCTCGACTTCCTTATCCAACTTCAGCTCTTTGATCAATTCTTTATACCTGTTCCTAATCGTCACTTCAGTCACACCTGCAACATCAGCAACTTCACGCTGTGTTCGTTTCTCGCCGTGGATTAAACTTGATACGTACAATGCTGCAGCTGCAATGCCTGTTGGACCGCGGCCTGAGGTTAATTCAGACTGGCGCGCTTCCTCAAGAATTTCAACTGCACGTGTTTGCGTGACTGATGTCAAGCCTAATGCAGATGCAAAGCGCGGAATGTAATCTGCAGGATTGCTGGGCAGAATGTTAATGCTTAGTTCTCGTGTGACAAAACGATAGGTTCTGCCGATTTCTTTCTTTTCAATGCCCGAAGCTTCACTCATCTCATCGAGTGTTCTCGGAACTTCATGTCGTCTGCATGCGGCATATAATGCGCCTGCAACGACTGATTCCATCGATCGGCCGCGCACTAAACCGCGCTGGACTGCTAACGTGTAGATGCGCGCAGCTTCTTCTTCGACGCTTTTGGGTAATTTTAAAAATGAGCCGACACGCTTCAATTCTGCCAGTGCAACCTTGAGGTTGCGCTCAATCGCAGTTGAGATACGATACTGCCACTTTCGCAGCCTAAAGAACTTGTTCTTATCTTTTCTGCTGCCCAGGCGGTATAAATCAGCTTTTTGGCCGACTTCAGTGCCTAAGCCCTGATCAAATTGCGTATAGGTTGACGGGGCGCCCGTTCTTCGGCGTTTTTCGCCTTCATCGCTGTCAAACTCACGCCATTCCTGGTCAAAGTCGACCATCTTTTCTTCTAAAACAAGGCCACAATCACGGCAAATAATCTCGCCGCGCTCTTGATTTCTAAATAAGTTGCTGCCGCCACATTCCTGGCATGCTTTGATAGCTTTTCGTAAAATTTGCATGTTCTGGCTCCACCCCAGCTTGTAATCTGCCAGTAACACCAGCAGATTTATATATTATTAGGTAAACTAGTATATAAACTTTTCTGCGATTTTTGTGAAAAGGGAAGATTTATATAGGAAAATGTGCTGTTTTTGTTCTATGATGAATAAAGAACTGCTTGAGGTTTTAGCCTGTCCAGAATGCAAAGGAAGCCTGGAGTTGAATAAAAGCATGCTGTTTTGCAAGGAATGCGTGCGAAGCTTTGAGATCAGAGATGGCGTGCCGGTGTTTGTTTAGATGTATCGTTCTGCACTCTATTATGATATAATATTCCTATCTTTAACAAAAAGGTTTTCGGCTTTTTCTTCAAAGCCTATGTGACGTGCATGAAATTGGTCATCTCTCTTTGGAACTTTGGGGTAGAATTCTGATAACAGTGATTTCATCCCCTCATCATCCCATCTCAAATCCAGCAGGCAATTTTCCACCAAACTGCTTCATCAATTTCTTCATGTTTCTGCCGCCCTTGAGCATCTTGCCCATCTTCTTTGCCTGTGCATACTGCTTTAACAACTCACGCACATCCTGCACTTTCAATCCTGAGCCAGAGGCAATGCGCTCGACACGTTTTCCTGTGATGCATTCGGGCTCTTCAAGCTCTTGTTTGGTCATGGAATCCATTGCAAAGCGCCATTTTTTTAATTTCTCCTCCTGCACGCCCAGCAATTCTTTTGGAATTTTCAGTTGTGAAAAGCCAGGAATCATCTCTGCTAGTTTGCTCAATGAGCCCATCTTGCTCATCGCCTGCATTTGATCGTATAAATCCAACAAATTAAATTCTCCTTTGAGGAAACGCTTGCCTAAATCTTCTGCTTTTTCTTCAGTGATTGATTCTTTTGCTTTTTCCAACAGCGTTTCAATATCGCCCATGCCGAGCAAGCGCGAGACAAAGCGTTTGGGATTGAACTGCTCGAACTCATCAATCTTTTCTCCTATCCCGATGAATGCAACCGGCGCTTTTGTTATCGCGCAGGCGGTTAATGCACCACCACCTTTTGCTGTGCCATCCAATTTTGTGATGATGACAGAGGTAACATTCACGGTTTTATGGAATGTTTCTGCCTGCTTTTGCGCAGCCTGGCCAAGATCAGCCGCCATGACCAGAATTCGTTCATCAGCTTTCATTACGTTGTTAATGTTATTTAATTCTTTAATGAGGTCAGCGCTTAATGCGTCTCTTCCTGCGGTGTCGATAATGACAACATCATAGTTTGATAGTTTTGCGCTGTTGTATATATTTACCGGATCTTTTTCATTTTTTATGCCATAAAAGTCAACACCAACCTGTGCTGCAAGCTGTTTGAGCTGCTCGTATGCGGCAGGTCGCCATGTGTCGGTTTGGATCAATGCTACTTTGTTGCCACGCTTTTTATAGAATTTTGCAAGTTTTCCTGCGGTTGTTGTCTTTCCGTTGCCGAACAAGCCGATGAGCATTATCTTTGTGGGCAATTTTATTTCCTTTGGCTCTTTGCCAAGGAAATTGGTCAGCTCTTCATAGACAATGTTGATCAGCTGCTCTTTTTTTGTCAGGCGGGAAGTTTCTTTTGCACGTGCCTTGATGCTTTTAGTTAGATCTGAAACCAACTGCACGTTCACATCTGATTGCAGCAGTGCGCGCTGTATTTCACGCGTTAACTCATTTATTAACGTGTCGTCGACGAAGAGCGCGTTTGCTATCTTGCTCAATGCTGCTTTCAATGAGGTGCCGAGTTTGTCGAGGACCATAACTATACGCCTATTCTGCTTTATTTAAATCTTTATGCTCTCGAAGGAAATCTACAATTGCTTTGTGTAAGCCATCTGTATCTCTTGTTCCATGAAAACGCTCAATTGTGTGATTTAAATAGATTTAGCGTGTTCAATATATTTGACTTGGACATCGAGTGTCATAGCAATGAGCTCTTTAAAAAAACGCCACACGTGATCGGTGTGCAGCCCAAGCGCAGTTCCATATCTCACCGCTTCGGCAATGACTTGCCTCTCTCTTTCTTCATCTCTGAGTCGCTCCCTTAGTTCTTCTGGGGCGCAATCGCGAAGCTTGGGTTCTTTTTCCAGCTTTGCATCTGCAATCAATCTTCCCAATTCTACTGCGCGCTCATTCATTAGCAGGACATTGCTCACGTCAAGCTTTACAACTTCGCCATATTTGTCGGGCTGTTCTCCTGGTTTGCACAGATATTCCAGCGCAGCGTAATATGACTGAACAACCTGATTGCTGATGTTGATGATTGGTCTTGCTCCTGTCCGATCGCGCTGGCGCGCCGGACGCCCCAGTTCTCCTACCGCATAAACCAAAGGTGATTGGTCAGGAAATTGAAATCGGCCGTAGCGCTGGTCAAGCCTCTGCTCATAATACAGCCTATCCATAAACCATGTCATTCCATCAACGAAATGCTCGGTGAAAATACCAGCGTTTCTCAGATATCGTGCACGCTGTGCAAGGCCTGCGACCGTGCCAAACGTTGCGGCACTGATCTCTCTTCGTACAATACTAAGCTCGGTCATTTTTTACTCCTATTTTCCACTTCTTCACTACATCCCTGCAATCGTTGATATCTTCATAAAAGTGGGGAAATTTTTTGCAGATGTCCGGGCGTGCGTCATAAATGCTGCAGTATGCTGGTTTTCCTTCAGGACGTTTTAAAAAGAAGCAGTCACCATTGACAAGCTTGATGCCCCAGCCGCTGTTGTCCAGCAGTCTATCTGCATACTGTTTTGTCCGCAATCGGTGATGCCAGAGGATACGGAATCGATCTTTGAGAGAAAGTTTCACCTTCAACGTGCAACAGAAATTATTGACCGGGCAGTTGGCGCAATCGATGTTGTTATGCTGGTAAAATGTTAGGTTGCCCATTGCTTCATGCACTTCAGGCTACAGTATGTGTGTTTGTCCGCTTTTCGCTTGATGCTCCAGTGCGCTTCAAGCGTGAAATAGTCCTTTGTCGTGTCTACCCGGCCGCGGCATTCCTGGCATATGGCTGCCTTTTGCAGCTTGACAGCCCCTGGCTTAATTTTGGTGAAGTGTTTCATTGCTGAACGACCGATGCTGTGGCCTTTAACTCCTCTTCAAGTTTGGCACAATCTTCTTTGAGCTTATCAAATTTATGTTTTTTAGCTGGGTTCATCTGGTCGTGGTCGACATCCCACTGCATGATGGCAAGCTTCTGCCGCATGACTTCCAGCCGTGATTGTGTTTCTTCAAGTGACATAGCACAGGATAGGGGGAAGGATTATATAAAGGTTCGCAAAAATGCCTTGCATTTTTGGAAGCAGCTGTCCGAATGAGAAGGAAGATTCCAGCACATCTAAGGTCTCAGGTTGATGAGTTGAGGGGCGACACTCCAACAGAAGACTACCTTTTACAGAATGTCTATTTTTATGCTGCGTTTCACTACTTAGGTTGATTCAACCTTCTCACCGTCTCTGCAGCCTGTGACGGATCAGCAGTGGTTGCCTTGATGTTCACCCTGACATGCCCATTTTTGCCTGTTATTGTTGTTGACTTGTTGCAGTACTTGCATTTCAGAATATCTGCAGCTGTTGACTGATGCCTGCCGCATTTTGGGCACTGAAGCACGTGATAAATAATCATACTTGTTGAATCGTGACAAAACTATATAAATGCTCATGTTTTTATTGACCTGATGTCATTACTCATCCTTAAGAAGTTTCATGATGAAGTGCTGAGGGATGTCAGCGCGCTGGGAGGAACGCTGTTTACATCATTGGGCGTTGTGCTCGTTCTGCTCATTGGGCGAGTAACATTGTTTGCCGAGCTCGTTGTTGGCTTGCTTGTTGTGTATGCTATAGGCATTGGGACACGGGAGATCTATTACAAAGACAGGCCAAAGAAATTGAAGCATAGCAACTGGGTGGAAAAGATATATGCTTCTTCATTTCCCAGCATCCATGCCATGCGAACATGGCTGTATGTGATGGTGTTTGGGCTCTATTTTGACAAATTGCTGCTGTGGATTGTGCTCGTTTGCCTTGGTGTGATCGTTGCGTATTCACGCATGTATTTGGATAAGCATGACTTGGTTGATGTTGCGGTGGGAAGTGTGGTTGGGATTGTGGTGGGGATGTTGGTTGTTATGCTTGTTTAGCACTATAGGAAGTCTCATTCTGAAAAAGGTTTAAATAGAGCATTGAGAAATATGCTTTTATGGAGCCCTATATAGTTGAAATTGGAGCGGCCACAGGTTTTGCACAGGGGCCAACTGTTAAAGATATGTATCGTGTAATTCAGCAGCTGGGTGAGCAATATCACGCTCTTAGAGAGCAGGAGAAAGTAGCTGAGCCAGCTCTTACACCTCAGCCGGATGCTATTCATGTGTACAAAACAACGATTGGTGCTCGTGGCATAGAGTGGGCACTGACCGACTTGGCAATTACCAGCTTTAGAGAACTTGAACACTATGCAGAAAATGGAAGTCGTATCTATTTTCCTCTTGATGCACGGGGAATTGAACATCGTCTCGCTGATGACATTTCGGAACCCCAGAAGGCGCAGCTGCGAAGAATCCCGAAGGGCGCAGGCTCTTCTATCCACTTCCATGCGTATCTCCTAAATGGTGATCTCTCCTATCATGAAGACTTATTGTGGACGAGGGCTTTAGGCGGAGCGGGTGAATTTTTTGCAGGTATTGGTATCCTCTGTGCAGCCAGTTATGGATTGGTGACCGCTCTTGCACGTGATTCTTCGGCTGGTGTGATACATCCAGTTACAATTGGTGGTGCTCTTGCTGGCATTGGCTTAGCTGCAGATGGGATGAGAAGGTTTGTTAGGAGTCAACGAAGATATCTTCGCCTGCAGATCAGGCCGCTTCAGGATGACAAGAAAACTCATGCACGAGCGGAGAAACTTGTTTCTTTGTTTCAAGGATAACACTCTCGCACTGAGAAAATTTTATATAACAGTCCGGAAAAATGGCGTCATGCTTGAAAATATTAAGGCAGCACTTGATACGCTTGGTCCTGTAGTCGATGCACGACGTTTTGAGGAAAGGAAGAATCAGGATAGGGAACTTGGGTTTGACCCTCAGATACGCTATGAGAGGAGTGACCTTTTTTTAGGTTCTTTTCTTCTGTGTAAAGGAGTTGATTACCTTGTTGCAAGTGGTGCAGAAAGCACTTATCTTTTTTTTCAGGTAAAAGCAAGTCAAGGTGATGAGCAGTTCTCTCTTACTTTCTTAAGGGGTTTTGAGCAGAAAAGCATTTTTGATCTTATTGTTGCACGGAATTTTGTAGAAGAACTTTGTACTGTATTGCCTGGTGCTGCGTTTGACGAAGCGCGCTTTCCGTGTCACAGTGCAACACTTACGGGCCCGTATCGGGGTGCGGACATAACGGTTACCATCCATGCACAAGGGAGCTACAGATTTGAAAATGGGGATGTTGTTCTTATGCAGGAGAGGTGTAGGCGGCCGATAGTACCAACTGATACTGATATGAAAACAGCATTTGATGATGCAATGAAGCTTTTGAGTGGAATGGATGCTTATAGTGGAAGGTCGCAGAAGTATGTTTTGCTGCCTGTTGATAAAAAGGCTGTCAGTTCGGAATGTGCTCGCTGTTGAACCACTCATTCAGCTTTCTTCCCGTATAATCTGTTTCTTTCAAAGCATCGGCAAGCATCTTTACTGCGTTGTAGCCCTGTGCTGCATGTAAATCCGACGTTTGGTTGTATACTTTCTCATAGAGTTTGACAAACATAGCGGATGCGTTGCTTTCGATGGGAAAGACATATTCCTGCGTTATGTTGACGAAACTGAGGAGCACGGCGGTGTTTGACTGCGCTACTTTTGCTGCAGCAACGGCGGCTTTGGGACAGATATCACTGATAATAGCGCGGGCACCATCTGCAAGAATCAGTTTTGTTGCTGCTTTTTCTGCCTGTGTTGTATCACAACGACTCTCTTCAGCGATCACACGCAGAGGTGCGTTTAACGACTTCTGCTGGTTGATTTCCATCACGGCTAAATCAATGCCGTTTTTTGCTGATGATGCTTCATCGCTCAGCGAAAGTAGTGCACCAATTTTCACCGCTTCTGGCTGATAGGTGCACCCGAGTATGAGCATAAGCAGGAGTATATACTTCATTTCTCTGTTCTTTTTTCTGCTCTTTTTAAGGTTAATCATCAAAAATGTCAATTTCTTCTTGTTTGGCGTATTTGTTGAAGAATGTTTATATTAAATATAGGAATAGCACATCTGTGGCAGAGATTTCTGATATTGGAGACCTTGAGAGAGCAGTAGCTGAGAAGAGAGTTCCGCAGGTTGATGTGTTTAGTCTTGTTTCGGTTATTGGCAAGGGAGATTATTGTATTGCGTTTCGGGCACATGCAGGTGATAATCCTACGTGGCTCCATTATGCTGTTTTATTTCCGCTCAAACCGGAATACCATCGGCGCGTGAAGAATAAAGGACGGCTGCTTCAGGTATACAAAAAAAATCCCCATCAAACACGTTTCATATGTGAAGGCATGTATCGCGGAATGCCCTTTCTTGTGGAAAGCTATGCGCGTCCGCTTACACAGGTCCTTGAGCTGGCCAGGACGGGCTTTCGTGCGAATACAGAAGAGTTTGCGGGGTTTATGGATGATCTCTTGGGTGCACTTGATTTTTATCATGCACAAGGTTATGTTCTCGATCTTCATCCGGGAAATCTTGGAATCGATAGCAGTAAAGTCAAACTCTTGGACATTGATTTTGCTTCTTCTGGCCTTGCCCAAAGTGCAGGGATCAGTGGTCAAAAAGCACAAACTGGAATAAGCAACTTTGATAATACCTACCTCTATGCAGCACCTGAAGTGTGTGCTGGTGAAGCTCCTACTCCATCAAGCAACATTTACTCTGCAGGTGCGCTCGGCTTTGCATTGCTCATTGGGTGCCCTCCACAACGATGGGAACATGATGTGCACGCATTGCGTCCGGAATTGCCGCGGTGGACAAGTTCACTTCTGGCATCAATGGTCCAGCAGAATGAACGCAGGCCATCCGCGTATGATGTGCAGAAGTGGCTACAGGGATATCTTGAGCATGATGAGGTGCACTGGCGTTAAAATCCCTTTCTCTTTTTTAAGTATAGGATAAGTTCTTTACTCACCATCGGCTTGTTATTGATGAGTATATAGCGGTAAGGAAGAGTAGTCGATTCATGCTTTCCCAACGGGATCTCGATCGTGTCCTTAAATGTTATATCACTGAGCTTTTTTCCTTCAACAATCTGCTTCACTACATACACTGCGGTGTCGGTTGACATCTGCTTCTTTCCAATGTTTCTTGCCTCTGCGTTCCTTAATCCTGATGTCAATTCAGGAAATGTACGTTTTTGTGGAGGATCATCGCCCAGTATACCGCCGAAAATAAAGAAATCGAATGTCTTTGCTTCTTCCGGTGTCAATGTTTTTTTTGCGGCTGGATCAAGAACACAGGCATTTTTTAATGACAGCTGTGTGACTGATTTTGTGATTACTTTTCCATACTTTTTTAAGCGATTGCTTTTTATGTTGGTAAACCATAGGTTTGATACTATCGTTGCTATATGCTTGTATTCAATCAGACACCATTCCCAAAGCTTCCCTTCAAGATGCTCGATGATGTAGATGGGCATTTGTTTAGAGAAAGGAATAAGATTTATAAAGTGAACTCAGGTTTTGCAGCGCATGCCACGGAAAGCAGTGAAGAGCGTAAAGAAAAAGAAAGCAGCTGTGCAGCCTGAAGTGAACATCGGCTTAGTGGGCCATGTTGACCACGGAAAGACAACGTTGACTGAACGGTTATCAGGCAAATGGACAGACACGCATTCTGAAGAGTTAAAACGAGGCATTACCATCCGCTTAGGCTATGCAGACACCATTTTTGTCAAGACAAAAGAGGGCAAGTATTCCACGGAGCAGCATGCGAAGAAAGAAAAGAAAGAATATGATGTTTTGAGAAAAGTATCGTTTGTTGATGCACCAGGGCATGAATCGCTTATGGCGACGATGCTTGCAGGCTCAACAATTATTGATGGGGCGTTGCTGCTTGTCAGTGCTGCAGAAAAATGCCCGCAGCCGCAAACGAGAGAGCATGTGATGGCACTCCAAATCATAGGGGTAAAGAATGTCATTGTGGTGCAGAACAAGATTGATTTGGTGACGCGTGAGGAAGCACTTGCAAACTATGCACAGATTAAAGAATTTTTTAAGGGAACGGATTATGAAAAATCACCGATCATCCCCATCAGCGCACGCAGCGGTGCAAATACCGATGTGCTGATCCAGGCGATTGAGGAATTTATCCCTACACCGCAGCGCGACCCAAACGCTGAACCTTTCATGTACGTCGCGCGCAGTTTTGATGTGAACAGGCCAGGCACAGCGGTAGCGGATATGGTGGGCGGTGTGTTGGGTGGAACATTAAAGCAAGGAGCGTTAAAGAAAGGGGAGATGATTGAGATACGTCCGGGGAGGATGGTATTGGAGAAGAACAAGCAGGTGTGGAAGCCGTTGACAACGACAATAGCTGGGTTGAAGTCAGGCGGTGAAGATCTTGACGAACTTGGTCCGGGGGGCAGCATTGGTGTCATGACACTGCTTGATCCTGCGCTGGTTAAATCAGATAGTTTAGCTGGCTCAATCGCGGGAAAAGAAGGCAAGCTTCCGCCGGTCTGGTATGAGTTTTCATTAAAGACAAAGCTGCTTGAGCGTGTTGTTGGTTTAGAGGATGAGATGGAGGTAAAGCCCATCATGAAAGGCGAGCTGTTGATGCTGAATGTGAACGCTGCTGCAACGGTTGGCACAGTCGTTGAGATAAAAAAGAACCAGGTTGAGTGCGTGCTGAAGAAGCCCGTGTGTGCAGAAAAGGGTTCGCGCGTGACCATTTCAAGAAGAGTGGAAACGAGGTTCAGGCTGATAGGATATGGTGAAATCGCTGCTTGATTATGATGTTGAAGCAATAGTTCTTCGGCTGTTTACATATTTAGATGAAGGATCTCTTTTTCCTGAGCGTGTTGCAGCACATATTGAGCACGTTCTGACGGCATATCCAGAATTGAAGCCACAGTATAGTGGTTTGTTAGCTATGTATAGGGAAAATGGCTATCGCTTAGAATAATCATTCCCCTTCAAATTCAACCAAATTAAAAACAGTATAGCCTGCGTTTTGCAGCTTCTTTTTTCCACCAATATCCGGTAAATCGACAATGCAGCCGCATTCAATGACTTTTCCGCCGAGTTTTTTTATGAGGTTTGCAGCAGCAAGCATTGTACCCCCGGTGGCAATCAAATCGTCAATTAACAGGACACGTTCATTCGGATGGATTGCATCTTTATGAATCTCGATCCTGTCTTTCCCGTATTCGAGCTGATATTCCTCGGACACTGTTTCTGCAGGAAGCTTTCCTGGCTTTCGGATAGGAACAAAACCAACGCCCAGCTTGTGTGATAATATTGAGCCTACAATAAAGCCTCGTGATTCAATTCCTGCCACGACGTCAATCTTCTGGTTTTTGTAGCGCTCGAACAGCAGTTCGACAACATGATTGAGCCCTTCGCTATCTTTCAATAATGTTGTGATATCACGAAACATAATGCCGTTCTTCGGCCAGTGGGGTATTGTTCGTATCTTTGCTTTGATAATGTCTGCTTTATTGTTTATTTTTGGTATCGTTTTTGTGAGCAATTGTGTCACTTTTTCAACATTCTGATTGAATATTTCTAATACGGCTTCCCATGTTACGGGCTCTTCACCCTCTTTCCAGCAGTCATAGTCCGTTGACATAGCAATGGCTGCATAGGGAATGCCGGCTTCGTTTGCCAGGATCGCTTCGGGCGCAATGCTCATGTTGATCACATCGGCGCCCCATGTACGAAACATATGGCTTTCTGCTTTGGTTGAAAATCTCGGCCCTTCGATGGTGATGACGGTGCCGTTTTTGTGGTGCTTTAAGTTAAGTTGCTCGCATGTTTGAATTAATGCATTGCGTAGCTCTTTTGAAAAGGGCTCAGCCATCGGCGTATGGACCATCTTCTGCGGTTGAAACTGCTCATGGAATGTTATTTGTCTGTGGCGGGTGAAGTCGATGAATTGGTCAACAATGACAAAATCGCCTCTGCTAATCTGCTCTCTCAGGCTGCCGCAGGCGGTGGTGGCAAGAATATGTGTGCAGCCTTGCTGCTTTAATGCATGGATGTTTGCACGGTAGTTGACTTGCGTTGGGGGAATGGTATGCTCTCTGCCGTGGCGGGAGAGAAGAATAACCTCTGTGTTGCTTATTTTGCCTACTTTTAATGGGGATGAAGGAGTTCCGAAAGGTGTGGTGACGTCGATATCTTCTGCTTCATGGAGGATGTTTGGGTTGTCTAAACCAGAGCCGCCAATGATACCGATTTTGACCATTTTTTGGGCGAGAGAGAGGTGTTTTAAATAATTTGTGATAATGGCGTTCATCGACTACCTAGAAACTCATCCGCCTTCTCCAACACTTCCTTGGCATTGTTATAGGTCAGCTTCTTCAATGCTTGCTCGTAATTCAGCCAGGCATAGCCAATGTGCTCTTTGCTTAGTGTAATCGCTTCTTCCATCGTCTCTGCGAGAAAGAATATAACCTCCTTGAAGACAGTGTCGCCATCACGCTTGTAATACCAGTTGACTTTTGCTTTGAATTCCGGCAAGAACTGGACATGCGCACCCGTTTCTTCCGCAATCTCACGCAGTGCAGCCTGCTGTTCTGTTTCACCCTTTTCAATGTTGCCGCGCGGAAAGTCCCAGTAGTCAGCCTTGAAATGATAATGGAGAATTAAATACTTGATTTCCTTATCTTTACGGAATACAACCGCTCCGGCACTTTTTTCAGTGAGCATATTTAGAAAAGCTTTTTAAGATTATTAAATGTTTTGCTGTTATGGATGCTGATTTAGCGGTTGTCGGTGCTGGGCCTGCCGGATTAACGTTAGCTTGGAAAGCTGCGGAGCACGGGCTGAATGTGGTGGTTGTGGATAAAAAGAAATCAGCAGCACATGCGGCATATCTCACAATGGGGCATACCGGAAGAAATTGTCCAGCCCATTGGATTCGATGTATTTCTCATCGAAAAGCGTGTCATTCACACGAAAAGGCCCTGCACAGGTCATCAATCGGCGCAAGCTTCTCGTTTTTTTATCAGAACAAGCACAAAAGCACGGCGCACAGCTTCTGTTTGATACGCGTGTTGAGCGTGTTGATAAAAGTATTAAAAGTATCACCTTGAGTACGGGGGAGATGATCACTGCAAAGGTCTTTGCTGACTGCTCAGGGTTAGGGCGTGTGCTTGAGAGGCATGTGGGCATCGTTCCTGAACAGCAGGTCATCCGGGCGTTGGGCATCGAATACTTGGTTCCGTTGAAAAGCGGAAAAAATACGATAGATCTCTACATCGGAAGCCATTATGACGGGGGCTATGGCTGGCTTTTTCCTATTGATGATACCACTGCGGTGCTTGGCTATGGGACATTTCGGAAAGAGAATTTTCCAAAAGCAAAAGAATTGTTGGACGGGATGTTTCAATTCCAACGCATCAAAGATCGTGTTGAACATACTATTCTTGAGATGAATTCCGGCATTTTCCGCACAGGAAAGCCATTGAAGAAATTCCATGATCACAATCTTATCCTTGTTGGTGATGTCTGTTTGCAAGGCAATCCGGTTGTTGGAGAAGGGATACGGTTTGTGATGGATGCAGCGCAGATGGCGGCAGATGCAGTTGTTACTGCGGTGAAGGAGAACAATATTGAAAAGCTGGCGGATTATACAAACAACTGGAACAAAACATATTATAAGAAATACCGCGCAGGATTTTGGCTGCAACGGTTGCTTGACAAGACAACGGGCAATGATAAGCTTGCAGACAGAGCGATTACACGCGCGGGTAGGGCAAGCGAGGAAACGCTGCGAAAAGTGTTGAGCGGTGACGTTAGTATTTCTTATATTGTCAAAAAGTCACTGAAGATAGCACGCGACGTTATGTCTTTACTGGTTTCTCTTTGACGTATTCCTCATGGGCGGGGTGATCGCTTTCTTCGTCTATGTCTAATTCACGCTTTTTCTTCTTTTTCTTTTTGAAGATATCCATTGTTTAGTATCTTATTTTTCTGTTATTTAAAGCTTTTTACGCCCTGCTTCGGACACAACTTCTCAACCACACATGTGCTGCACGAAGGGGCTGGAGCTCGGCATATTGCTCGGCCATGGTTCTTCATCAGCCAAGGCAGGGCTTTCCACTCTGATCTTGGAATGGCTTTCATCAATTCGCGCTCTGATTTCACAGCATTTTTGTCAGTTGTTGTCCAGCCTAAACGATAACAGACTCTTAAGACGTGCGTGTCAACAACAATGCCTTCAACGATGTTAAATGCGTTCTGGAGAATGGCGTTTGCAGATTTCCTGCCAATACCCGGAAGTTCGGTAAGCTCATCCATTGTTTGTGGAACTTTGCCATTGTATTTTTCGTGAAGGAGCTTTCCGATTTCCCTGAGATACTTTGCCTTTGCGCTGGGGTAGGTAATGCCCGGGAGGAGCTTGATGAGCTCATTGATGTCAGCATTTGCGTAGTCTTTCTCTGTTTTGTATTTCTTGAACAATGCAGGCGTTGCTGCGTTGA
>CAYIKL010000002.1:39572-62898 GCA_964364045.1 uncultured Methanosarcinales archaeon | reverse complement strand
GCTGGATGCACCTGTCCGTTATGCGCTTTCTCTTTTATGGACAGGGAAAAAAGGGGCAGGGAAAAATACGGGGGTAGAGATGGGTTTGAATCTTTTGGGAATTATGCACATAGTATTGGTATGGACAATATTGAGTGTGAGGGTGGAATAAGAGAAAGGTTTGATTTTGGAGGCCATGATAAAGGAACATCTGGTCCTCATCTCCAATATGATTTAACAAACCAGAATAGTGAACCAATAGGATTTCCAAGACCACTCGGTCAAAGTACTGATAGGATTGACCTTGGTCAAGAAAAAGAATTTGGTTATGGAATACTCGGACAAGGGAGACTAAGGAAATTGACCGGTGATTAAATCGGTCTCTTTATTTTTATTAAGTAAAAAATGCAAAAAGAAAGAATTCGTTCACTGAGAAATACAGAAGACAGTAATTGGTACATTCTTTATTCAAATGATCAAATTTTAAATAGATTAGATGAGGTGTTTAATATTTATGAAGATATAGAAGATTTTGAATTAAGTAAAGCAGACACAATGATTAAAAGTTTGACAAAAGAAAGCGATGCCCATTATTTTTTTGAAAGAGCCGGTTGTATTATTTACCTTATAATCTCTAAAGATTCAATTAATTTAATTATGAGAAAAACTGGCAATTATAAAGTGTTAGTAAATAAACTCAATAATTATTTTGAGTTTATTAAATCTCCAAAATAATCTTTTTGGTTAGTAATAAGAAGGATTGTGTGTTGGTGGCAACAAGAGGATATTCATCATAATGAGGACAAAAAACACGATTTGCTTGCTCAGTTTATTGAAGACAATTGTGAATTTTATAAACAGTCGTTAATGTGCTTATGGAGTCAACATGGAAGCAATGCCAACACTTGAAGCAGTGGTAGTTCCTGATAACCTCGCTACGCCGCAGCGCTCTACCTTTCGTGTTTATCCGACTCCAGACTGGACGCAGTTCTGTACGAATCAAGGAATGGATCATAGAAGGGATGGTGTGTATATTCCCAGAAGTTTATCTGCCCATCTTCATTCCAATACCGCGTTTATTCAACTTTATTTTTTCCATGAATTCTATGGCCATGGCAGTTTTTGTGAATATTCTTCGATAGGAAAGAAGATTGTTGCCTATGAGCATGAACTTGCTGAAATCGAGAAGGCCGTTCTTGGAGTAACTGAGCTGCCTGAGAATACTCGGTTTCGGGTAACAAGTGATCATATTCTTTTTGCTGATTATAAAACATTACGTGATGAATTACAACAATATTTTGCAGCAAATCACGACGTATATGAGGGTTTTGCGCTTTGGTTTGAGAAGCAGCTTGCTTTGCGAAACGGCTTAGGAGAATTGCATAAAGCACGTATGGAACTTGTTGATTCTCCACATAGAGCAATTCTCACTGATATTGAGTATTTCGTAAAGAGTAATGGCGTTGCTGCACTCCTTGAGAAACTTGATTTCGACCAAGATGTTATCCCATAATTATTTATTGCGCCCTCAATTTCTCACTGATGACCAATGTCACGAGAGAATACACTGTTTAAAAGTTTAAATAAATGCGCTCTGCTTCGTGCGCAAAGGGAGAAGCATGCCTCTGTCTCTGCAACCAGTTCGAGCTGGAGGCAATATTTAACACCGTGAGCCAGAAATCTCCGCAGTTTACTGCGTGAGATGAATGGCTCCGTAAGCTATTTCTACTTCGACAATAAAAAGATGCGTGGCGAGCGAAATTTTTTGCGCCACGCACTAACCTTCCAGAGTTAGCGTGAGCTTTGCTCGTCGGAGACGAGCAAAATGGCAACACCCGAACTGAACCATTTTTCGCATAAGGTTGGCGTGAACGTGCACCACCTCGAATGGTGCACGAAGTACCGTTATAAGATGTTACAGAAGTCCGAATATAAAAATGCTTGCGAAGATGCCATTCGCAAGCAGGCTGAACATCACCACATCACGATTCGCGAGCTGTTTGTCATGCCGGAGCATGTTCACGTAAGTTGCGAGCTGTCACCGAGCATATCGCAGAGTAAAGCTCTGCAATTGCTCAAAGGAGGATCAAGCTATCTTCTCTTCAGAACGCAGCCGAAATTCCGGCTGCGTTATCCGCAAGGACACTTCTGGAGTCCAGGCGCATACGCCGGCAGCGTCGGCTATGCAACGGTTGAAGTAGTGGACGATTATGTCAGAAATCAAGAGGACATTCACCAACAAAAACTAGCACACTTCACAGGAAGCCCCGCACTAAAGTGCGGGGAGGAGGTCACTGATAAGATCCAGACAATTCAAACGTCGAACTGGGCGGATACTGGTTTTGAGCGGCGGCGTGTGCATCGTATTCCTGTGCTTAAAGATGGAGTGTCAGGCATTGGGACATTTACGGTTGAGGTGCAGCATGAATAGAAAGGGTATTGCGATTGATGATCTCATCCCGCTTTTTGTTGGCGTATTGACCATCGTCATCATTATCTTTATCTTAGTAGCTGCGGGGAAACTGAAGGATATCAAAAAGCAGGAGAAAAAACAGGAATATACACGTGAAGCTTTTGCACGGCAGGCGATTGCCATTTCCTTACGTAATGAAACATCTAAGGGTACAATGGCAGAATTCATTGCACACCTGCCAGAATCGACAGTTAGGGTATTACTTATACTTTCAGATACCTCTTATCCAGCCATCACTTCTTTTAGAATCCTCAATGATAACATCCCTTGTGAGAATTTTAGGGATGCAGCAACGACGACCTTTACCGAGCGCATATACCTTCCTTCACAAATTCACGGCATCGTAAATGTTGACTTTTGCGTCCGCACACCAAAATGAACAATAAAAAAGGCATGATACTGTATTATTTTGTTATTCCAGGCTTTGTCATTGCACTTGTTTATTTTATCATCCTTTCATCATATCTTCGTCCGGTGGGGGGTGCACGGTTTCCGGGCGAACTGCAGTTGGGCATGTTCACTGCGGCTCAGGTTGCGGAAGAAACGCTCGTTTATGTTGATGAAGCAGCAAAAATTGCAGCGTATCGCGCCGTTGGAAAGGTTGCGGATGGCAAATATGCAGGCTCATCTTGTCTGCATTATGGCTATGTCCTGTGGAGCGAGCAGTGTGCAGTATCTATCATGGGTGAATTCGAGCGTATATTTAACGAAGAGATGCGGTCACTTATCGCTGCTTACCCTCAAAAGGACCGTTATATTTCCATAAGCAGTGATATCTCTCTCTTTCCAAAACTTGAGTTCAGCTATTACAAGCTCTTTGGCAGGAACCATGAGCTTGTAGGTGCGACAAATGTCCCACTTTCGCTTAATCTCTCTTTTGATAATACCTTGGTCGGCCTTTACTCTATTCGTCCAGACTTCTCTGTTAAGACCACATACGATTTCGATGCGTTTAGGACTATTCAAAGCAGGCTTGGCGAACTCCGACGTGTCGAGCGTGTTGACGTGCGTGCGCGTCTTGAGAGGGCATTTCCGACGTGGAATAAACCTAGTCTTCGTTGGGAAGCGAATGCCTGTCTACCGGAAACTGCAGAAGAACTGTTCTGGGAAGTTGTTGAGCATGTTCAGTGGTGCATGGATTCGCGCAAAGAGGATCCCATCATCTCATGCCGCTGTGATCTGTCACGTGTCGATTTGAGCCTCTTAGGTGAAAATACTATTAGTTTTGAACAGGGCGAACATGTTGTTGCACGTTTGGAAAGAAACGAAGCTTCAATTCTTGATTATACTTTTGGCAGTGATTCAACATTAGGGTACCATCCTTCTGAAGAACTTTCGATCAGGGGATTACAACGCTCAGACAAGATTCTGCTTCGATGGGAGGGGGAAAACAGCATCTTCGTCGGTCGCGAGCAGAGCACTATCGCTCCGAAGCTCAGCCTGTTCAGGAATAAAGTAAATGAAAAGGATATGCTCGCGTTTATCTCTACGCCACGCACGGAGCTGTATGAGCAGTTCAGCGAATGCCCGCTTCCTGATGAAAAGAAACTGCGCCTCTGTGTGAGCAGCGGAGCCGTTCCGGTGTATAACAAAGAAAGCAGAAAAATGGAGCAAAAACCGGTTACATTCAAACTTGCTGTTGAGCTCATATAGTTTCAACCACCCAAAATTATTTAAAACAATTCTGATTTCATTTTTTCATGATTATTCTTCCGTTGGAGAAACTCAAAGAGAGGATCGTGAAAGAAGGGGGCATTTCTCTCACTGAACTGGACAGTAAAATCAAGGAAAAGATGGACGAGCTGTCCGGGCTTATCTCAGAAGAAGGCGCAGCGCATATTGTCGCAAACGAGCTTGGATTGCAGCTGCTTGAGGAACAGCCGCGGCCAAAAGTGAATGACTTGAAAGCAGGCATGAGAAACATCGAAGTTCTCGGAAAAATCGTCAGGAAATTCGAGGTGCGACATTTTGAGAGTGCGCGCGGACCGGGTAAAGTGGCAAGCTTTGTGCTTGGCGATGAAACAGGAACAACACGTGTTGTGTTATGGAATGACCAGGCGGACAAGCTTGATGAGATAAATGAGGGTGATGTGCTGAAGCTATCTTCAGCTTATGCGCGCGACAACAACGGGCGATTAGAGCTTCATCTGAACGATCGGAGTGGAGTAGAAGTCAATCCTCCCGGTGTTGTAGTTGAAGTTGTTGAGAAGAAATTCGAAGAAGCAACGAAAAAGAGCATTAAGGATCTTAAGGAAGAGGATATGAATGTTGAATTATTGGTTACTCTTGTCGATGTTTTTGATCCCCGCTATTTTACGGTCTGTCCTGAATGCAACAAACGAGCAACTGAAAAAGAAGGCGGAGCGTTCAGCTGCGCGGTGCACGGCATTGTGATGCCATTGGTTTCGTATGTTGTCAATGCGTTAGGTGATGATGGCACAGATACCATACGGCTGGTCTTTTGGAAGAATCAGACAGAGCGGCTTTTAGGACTTGGTAGTAATGAGATTGTTGCGTTTAAAGATTCCCCGGAAAAGTTTCAGGATGTCAAGCATAAGCTCCTGGGAGAATCGGTGAAGTTAGTGGGGAGAGTGACCAAGAACCAGATGTTTGATAGGCTTGAGTTCAATGCACAGCTCGTGTTTCTGAATCCTGTTGTTGAGCAATGATGTGGTATACGCATGCGGCGTTTGGTTCTTTGCTTGGGTTATTGTTTTTTCCTGCGCAGGCTGTTGTTTTAGCTGTGATTGGGAGTTTATTGCCTGATATTGATCATGAGGATGCAAAAATACATAAATTATTACCCACACGACGGCTTGCGTTCCTCTTTACGCATCGCGGCTTTTTCCATTCGTTGTTTCCGGCTTCATTGCTGTATGTCGTTTTTACGTTAATTGGATTTACGTGGGTTGGGAGTGCGCTTGCGCTTGGATATCTTTCCCACCTGTTTTTAGATGGCATGACAAAGATGGGCATTCATCTGCTGTATCCGTTTCTGCATGTCCGGGGGTTTATTGACGTGGGCGGGATGGTGGAGAAGGCGCTGTTTGTGGGGTTGGTGGTACTTATTGGGTTACACTTATGGGTGTTTTGAACGTTCTTGGCAATTGCTTCATTTAATCCAAATTTTTCGACTAGACACACTGGACAACTCCGCGTGCGAGGTATATAAACACATTTGACTCATACTCTTATTGCCCGTTGCGGCCAGTGGCTGCAATGTGGCACCTCCATGTGCTCATGCGGCGGCTACCGCCGGTGATGCATATGTGAAATAAAACCCGAAAGGAAGAGGTAGAAAAAATGGAAAATGTAAAAGTAAATCTCCCTGAAAAGAAGTTCAGGGCAGGACCGGTCAGTGTGACCGTGTGGAAGAACCAGGGCAAGGGCGAGGGTGGCGAAACAGTCGAGTATCAAACCATATCGTTGGCACGCTCGTACAAAGACAAGAAGGGCGAGTGGCAAAGCACTCATTCTTTACGCATCAATGATTTACCAAAGGCAAGCATTGCACTGCAGAAAGCGTATGAATATATCGTTCTGCGTGAGCAGGGGGAAATGGCGTAAGCCATACCCTATACCTTAATTAAGAGGTGGACACTATGAAAAATGGTTATATTGAACAGGAGACTGTTGAGATTATGGATGAAACAAATGAGAATACAAATGAGAAAACTATAAGCATCATGGAACTGCCCGGTGTCGGCGCGGCAACAGCTGAAAAGCTTGATGCAGCTGGCTATGGCGACCTGCTGAGCATTGCAGTCACGAGTCCAGCAGAGCTTGTACAGGTTGCTGGCGTTACGGAAGGCACGGCGCGGAAAATTATCAAGGCTGCGCGGGATAACCTGCACATGGGCTTCCAGACGGGAGAGGAACTCTTACGGAAAAGGCAGACGATTACGCGAATATCGACGGGAAGCAGTGCGTTTGATGCAATGCTGGGTGGCGGCTTCGAAACAGGCGCAATCACTGAGTGTTATGGCGAATTCGGGAGCGGTAAGACACAAATAGGCCATATGCTTGCGGTCAATATTATGAAAGCAGATCCTGAAGCGGTTGTTGTGTATGTTGACACCGAAAATACATTCAGACCTGAACGCATTGAGCAGCTGGCGAAGGGTGCTGGCATTGATGTTGCTGATGCGCTGAAGCGCATCCAGGTAGCACGTGCATATAACAGTGATCATCAAATGCTTTTGGCTGAAAAAGTTGATGAACTGGTTAGCAAAGGCATGAAAGTAAAGCTTCTGGTGATTGACAGCTTAACCGCTCACTTCAGGGCAGAGTTTGTTGGACGTGGCACGTTAGCTGAGAGACAGCAGAAGCTCAACAAGCACATGCACATGCTGCTCAAGGTAGGGGACAAGCACAACCTTTGCGTGTATGTTACTAATCAGGTGATGGCAAAGCCGGACCAGTTCTTTGGTGACCCAACACAGGCGATTGGCGGACATATTGTTGCGCATGCTTCCACCTATCGGATTTATCTTCGGAAGGGCAAGAAAGGGAGCAGGGTTGCGAAACTGGTTGATAGCCCGAACTTTCCTGAGGCTGAATGCGCATTCTTTGTGAAAGAAGGCGGCGTTGAAGATTTTACTTAATTTTTCTTTTTTCTTCAATAACCTTTTTAAATCCCAAAGCTATTATGTCTCCTGAAATTGGGCAGCGAATTCTCAATTTTGGAGGATGTATATGTACCAAAGCAGCGAAGCGCCTGTGAAAGAGGGCGATGAACTTGATGTGCAGATAGAGGCTGTCGGTGGAAAGGGCGACGGCATTGCAAAAGTTGAAGGATTTGTTTTGTTTGTTCCAGGGACAAACCAGGGAGAACAGGTAAAAGTTCGGGTGACTAAAGTCCTGAGGAATGTTGGGTTTGCTGAAGTTATCGGCAAGGGAGAGCACAAAAAGCAGGAAATACCTCAAAAGCACGAGGAGCCTGAGCCGGAAGAGCCAGAACCAAGCTATGAGGATAGTGAGACCTTTGGGGAATAGTCAAAATATTTAAGTTCTTTTGTTATTTTATCTTCTTATGAGGGTGTTTGTTGGTGTTCCGATTACCGAGGAGCTGAAAAAGAAGATTCTTCCTTTTCAGAAAGAAATACTCAGTAGCGGTGCTGATGTGAAGCTTGTTTCTCCTGAGCAGCTGCATTTTACGCTGAAGTTTTTGGGTGAAATTAAGGATGTTAACAATGTGGTTTTAAAATTAAGAGAACTCAGAAAAAAGAAATTCAGCGTTGAGGTCAAAGATGTCGGTGTTTTCCCCAGCGAAAAGGTTGTGCACGTTGTGTGGGCTGGATCTGAAAGTGAGGAGTTTGTTTCACTCGTGAAAGCTGTTCAGGATGCATTAAATGATGTAAGAAAAGAAGATTACAGAGATGTTGTACCGCATTTGACCGTTGCACGAGTTCGATCATCCAAAAATATAAGGAAACTGCTTGACGTCATCAAGAGTTTTAAAGGAAAGAGCTTTGGAACACTTGTTGTTGACAGGTTTGTGCTCTATGAGAGCGTGCTGACTGCACAAGGGCCGGTGTATAAAGTGGTTGAGGAGTTTCGGGCGACAGATTTATAAACTCCCTCTTTTAAATTGCACTCATTGCCCCGTTATCGGGAAGGCTTTCAACGGACCGATAGCATTACTGCAGGGCGATAATAATGCAGTTTTAGAATTAATTCTAGAACTGGAGATAGCATGTCGGAAACGGAAAACTTTTTGATCCCAACGGTCAACTACCTGAAAAGCGGCATCCATATAGGAACAAAGTTCAGGACAGCGTATATGCGCAAGTTCATATACAAAACGCGGCCTGATGGGCTAAGCGTGCTTAACCTGCAGAAAATCGATGAGCGCATCAAGATTGCTGCAACCTTTCTTGCTCAGTACGAGCCGGAAGATATTTTGGTGGTGAGCAGGAGAGAGACTGCAAATCGAGCGCTAAAACTTTTTCAGAACCATACGGGTGTGCGCGTGATTATCGGGCGATATCCGCCCGGAATGATGACCAACACGAACCTTGTCACATTTATTGAGCCGAAGTTGTTGCTTGTGACAGATGCATGGCCGGACAGAAATGCAGTGATGGATGCAAATAAACAAGGCATTCCCGTCATTGCATTGTGCGATACGAACAATCAGACAAACTTTATTGACTTAGTTGTGCCCTGCAACAACAAGGGGAAAAAGTCGCTTGGGCTGATGTTTTATCTGCTCACTGTTGAATATCTTCGCCTGAGAGGAAAAATAAAATCTGCTGAGGAGCTTGGAGCAACGATTGAAGACTTTACGGAGAAATAACTACTTTTTTCTTGCAATTCCCTTCTCTGTAATATAAAAGTATGTTGCTCTCTCTGGCAAGCTTCGATGCTTTCTGAGATGAGCGAGACGTTTTCCACCTGCAAGCGACTGTAATTCTATAAGGCATCTGCTGCCATTCTTAAGAATGTCACCACCCACCATCTTTACTTTCTCTTTTTCATTGAAATCGCTATACACCTGGTTTGTTACAATGATTGGGATGTCGTATGTTCGCGCAGCCCAGATGAGAATTGCAATCTGCTTTGCAAGCGCTGCATTAATTTTTCGTATATCGCTTTTCTGCCCTAATTCAAGCCGGTAAAGCATTGAAATGGTGTCAACAATCACCATCCCGACGTCTTTTGTCAGCAGTCGCGGCAGCTTCTCAAGGATATTGTGCTGCTCTTCGAAACTTGATGGCCTGAAAAAGAGCATGCTGTCCAGGACTTTGTTAGAATATTTTGTTATCTGCTGCAGACGCTCGACAGAGAAGCTCGATTCGGTATCAATATAAAGTATCTTCCTGCCGCTTCCTGTCAGGCGGATCAGCGCCAGCAGGCATATGTTTGTCTTTCCGCTTCCTGCGGGACCGTAGATAGTTGTGACTATCCCTTTTTCGAAGCCTCCGTCGAGGAAGTGATCAAGCAATGGGGAGCCGGCAGATATCTTTTCAGGCATTATTTTCCCGGGATGTTTTCATCTTAAATACCTTTCGCTACTTTTAAATAAGCCGAGCTGTTACATCCGAACATGAAGAAAAAGGAAGTTGTATTCGTTATCATGCTTTTCTTGGCCGTTCTGGGATTGCGGCTGTACTTTGCTTTTCAGAGCCCTCACTTCTCCTATGATTCCTATTTTCATCTTCGCATTATTGAGCAGATTGCAGAGAACGGACATCTCTTGACAAGTGACTCTTTATCATATGGTGGCAGGACTATTATCGTTCTTCCATTGTTTTATTACATATTGGGACTACTGGGCTGGGTGTTTCCATTACCGCTTGTGACCAAAGTTGTCCCCCATGTTTTCCTGTCATTGTTGCCGGTTATCATCTTTTTCATCGTTCGAAAAATAACAACACAGATTGGTGCGGCGTTTTTCAGCGCAGTCATTTCTGCATTTGTTCCTGTCCTCTTTGCTGACACGCTGTATTCTCTTTCACCAACTATGCTTGTGCTCCCTTTCGTTTTCTTAACTCTCTTTCTTTTTCTTCATATTGATGAAAAATCATCTGTCGTTTTCTTTGTCATTCTCGTTACTGCTCTTTCGCTGCTCCATCCGTCCAGTGCCCTCCTTATTACTGGCCTGATTGGTTATCTCGTTGTCAGCCGGCTGGAAAAGTTTAGGCTTGAAAAAACCGAACTCGAGCTGATCTTTTTCACCACATTCGTCTTTTTATGGCTTCTCTTCATCTTCTACAAACGTGCTTTTCTTTTTCATGGGCTTACTTTAATCCAGCAAAACATCCCGATTGAGATTGTCTCGCGTTATTTCACCCACATCTCGTTCACCAGCGCATTGGTGCAGATAGGAATCATTCCTCTTGTTGGAGGAATATTTACCATCTACAAATATCTCTTTAACATGAAGAACAAACCGCTCTATATGTACATCTCTCTGGGCATTTCTGTTACAATTCTGTTATGGTTCAGGCTTCTTCAGCCCACCCTTGGGTTTGTGTATCTCAGCGTTTGTCTATGCATCCTGAGCGGTCCGGCATATGTTTCAGTTGTTCGGTATTTTCGGAAAACACGCATTTCCTCTCTTTCACCATTTTTTATTGGCATTATCTGGCTTCTTATCGTACCTATCATGATAGTGCCAACCATTTACCTGTCAGAACAGAAAGAAGGGATTTCTGCTCCAGTTTTTGATGCCCTGCTCTGGCTGCGCGAGAATACATCTGCCGACAGTGTTGTGCTTGGTGCGCCCCATGAGGGGCATGCTATCGCTGCCATCGCAGGGCGAAAAAATGTCATGGATGATTATTTCCTGCTCATCGGTGATGCAGATGAGCGGCTTGTTGATGTGAAGCGCGCGTTTATTACCCCATTTGCTACTGAGGCCGCGAAAATCTTCGAAAAATATGATGTTGATTATGTTCTTGTTTCACGTGATACGCGTGCTGTGTACTCAATATCCAGTCTTGCATATAAAGATGAGGAGTGCATTCGTGAAGTATACAATAAAGATGGCACTACAATCTTCCACACACGGTGCAGGATAACGGTCGTGTAACTTATGAAATTTAACTTTCTTTTGCTGATTGTTTCGGCAGCTTTCATTGCTTTCTTTACACCACTTGCATGGCTGCTTGGTCTCGGCAACACGACGCTGCCTGGGGTGTACTCATACCATTATCTTTCCCAGCTCGGCATTGCGGCATATTACCCTGTTTGGCTGTTCAGCGTTGCTGGCACGTTTATTCTCACGCTTCTCTTTTACCGTCTCGTCAAGCTACACACGACTGTTCCTGTGTTCGTGATAAGTGCGGCGCTCTTCTTTGTTTTAGCTCCCGTCACACTTTTTCTATCCATGTCGGTCAGCCCTTACCTGCTCGCACTTCTCCTGCTCTTTTTGGGACTCAATATGCTCGAATCGCGGTATGCCCTATCTAGTCTATTACCTTTTTTCGGGCTGCTCTTTTTCGACTGGCTCACGTTCCTGAGTACGCTTGCGATTGTAGGCTGTTATCTTCTGTATACCCATCGAAAGCTGTTGTCGGTTGTCCCGTTCATTGCGCTGTTTTTGTTCCTTAATCTTGTTGTCAGCTATCCGCTTGTTATGGAGCACACACATTCGAGCTCTATCTCTGTTGATTTTTTCTCGATCTTTGGCAGTATTCATGGTCTCGGCATTTTTACGGTGCTGCTCAGCATCCTCGGCATTGCAGCTAGCTGGCCAGCCAAGGAAAAACTGCTCTTCGTCTATTTCTGCATAGGTATTCTTCTTGTGCTTTTTTTCATCGCAGGAGAGGCAGCACTCTACTTTCTTTATCCCATTATCGTTCTTTTTGCAGCACTTGCTTATACAACCCTCTGGCAGCGTTCATGGGCACTTCCACTGATTCGTACACTTACTCTTGCAACGCTTGCGTACGGTGTTCTCTTTTCGGGTTTAGCATATGTAAATCAACAGGTTCACTCCGGGCCTACAAAAAATGTACTTGCAAGTGCAGCATGGCTGAGCTCGCATCCGTTCTACTCTGACGCAATTGTCTTGTCACACCCCCAGAAAGGTTTCTGGCTTGAGCCGGATGGCATTGAGCGTGCGTTTATCGACTACAATGAGTATTATTATGCGGAAAGGCTTGAGGTTATGCATAAGATTTTCGCTTCACGCGACTTTAAGACGACAGGCACTCTGCTCGAGGAGAATGGCATTAGCCTGATATGGATAGATGACGAAATGCGCAATGGTCAGGTCTGGAATGAAAAAGATGAGGGGCTACTTTTCCTACTCAGTGATGAGAGATTTTTAAGAGTCTATGAATCAGACGATGTAGAAATTTGGCGCTTCAGGCCTCATAACTCTCCCAATCCCTGATTTCAAGTGCGTTCTGGCTGCTTCTCGCAATCGCCTCAAGGAATAACCGCGCACTTTGCGCATTTGTCAGGAGTGGCACGTTAAAATCTGCGGCTTTTCTTCGAATACGGTAATCGTTTGTCAGCTCTTGTTCCTCATAGCTTTTTGGAATGTTAATGACGAGATCAACTTTTCCTTCTCCAATGTAGGTCAGCGTGTTTGGTTCCGTACTCTCCGGCCAGCTGAGGAGAACTGTATTCACACCATTCTGCTTGAGAAAATTGTGCGTGCCTTCAGTTGCATAGAGCGGAACTCCGCTGATCTTTTTTATTGCGTCGAGCAGATAGGCCTTGCTTTTTACTGGACCGGTCGATAATAAAATTCCTTTCTTTGGTATTGAGTAGCCAACGGATAGCAGTGCTTTCAGAAATGCCTCATATATGTTGCTCCCTATACAGCCGACTTCTCCCGTTGATGCCATCTCAACGCCTAACACTGGATCAGCTCCATGCAGGCGAGAGAAAGAGAACTGCGGCGCTTTTACTCCAACATAGTCAAAATCGAGCGTGTTGTACTCTTTTTCTGTGTTCTCGCCAATCATCACTCTTGTCGCGATATCAATAAAATTATTTTTTGTTATTTTTGACACGAACGGGAAGCTCCGAGATGCACGTAGATTACACTCAATCACTTTGATCTCGTTCCGCTTTGCAATAAACTGGATGTTAAACGGTCCCGTTATTTTCAGCTCACACGCTATAATCTTTGTAATACTCTTTATGCGCCGCATCGTTTCGAGATAGATTCGCTGCGGCGGCAATACGAGCGTGGCGTCTCCGGAATGCACGCCGGCATTTTCTATGTGCTCTGAAATAGCGTAGATTATAATTTTTCCATCTTTTGCAACCGCATCCATTTCTATTTCCTTGGCATCGGTGATAAACTTACTTACAACGGTGGGATGGACACTCGACACTTCGGCTGCCTTCCTGAGATAGCGTTCTAACTCACTTCTATTGGAAGCGACGCTCATCGCAGCTCCGCTCAATACATAGGATGGCCGTATGAGCACCGGATAACCAACTCTCTCGGCGAACTTTTCTACTTCCTCTACCGAGCGCGCTTCGATCCATTGTGGCTGGTCGATGTTCAGCTCATCAAGAAGGGCTGAGAATTTGTGGCGGTTTTCTGTTCTATCAATGCTCAGCGGCGATGTCCCCAAAATCCTCATCCCTGCTTCATGGCACTGTATAGCGAGATTGTTTGGAATTTGGCCGCCCATCGATAGAATAATACCGTCAGGCTGTTCTTTCTCGTAAATGTCACGCACACGCTCTGCGCTCAGCTCTTCAAAATACAACTTGTCACAAACATCATAATCAGTGCTCACGGTCTCAGGATTGTAATTAATCATTATGGTTTTGTAGTTGTGCTTACGCAAGGTTTTCACCGCATTCACGCAGCACCAGTCAAATTCGACTGAGCTGCCAATCGTGTATGCTCCTCCGCCCAGTACGACTACTTTATTTGTGTCGTTGAATGTGATATCATCCTCGTTACCGTTGTACGTCATGTAAAGATAATTTGTTTTTGTTGTGAATTCGGCAGCAAGTGTATCGATTTGCTTGACAACAGGCACTATTCCACGGCGCTTGCGCAATTCTCTCACCTTGGGCGAACTTTCATCTTCTGATATGCATCGTGCAATCTGTATATCGGAGAAACCAAGGTTCTTCGCTCTTCTGAGCGTGTGTTCAGGAAGCGTGTCGATATCGAACTTCTTGAGCTCAACTTCTGTATCAACAATATTTTTTATCTTCCACAAGAACCATCCATCTATCTTTGTCGCTTGGTAAATATCTTTCATACTCATGCCACTTTTTATTGCTTCAGCGACTGCAAATATGCGCTCGTCGGTGGGCTGCGAAAGCTCCTCTTTTATATTGCTCATTTTTAGGTGGTTTGTGACCAGTCCCTGCATGCCGTTGCCCAACATCCGGATTGCTTTCTGGAGCGTTTCCTCAAATGTGCGCCCAATCGCCATGATCTCGCCCACTGATTTCATCTCACTTCCAATCTGCTTCTTGACATGCCTGAACTTTTTAAGGTCCCAACGGGGTATCTTTACAACAACATAGTCCAGCGCAGGCTCGAAACATGCTCTTGTTACCTTTGTAATTGCATTTTCTATTTCGATAAGCGAATAGCCTAATGCACATTTCGCTGCAACAAACGCAAGCGGATAACCGGTAGCTTTTGATGCGAGCGCTGAGCTGCGGGAGAGCCGCGCGTTTACTTCAATGATCCTATAATCTTCAGAGGCTGGATCGAGCGCAAACTGAATGTTGCACTCTCCTATAATGCCCAAATGACGGATGACTTTTATTGAAATCTCGCGAAGCTTGTGGTATTCGTTGTTGCTCAATGTCTGTGATGGCGCAACGACAATGCTCTCGCCAGTGTGGATGCCCAATGGGTCGAGGTTTTCCATGTTGCATACGGTGATACAGTTGTCGTATGCGTCACGGACAACTTCATATTCCACTTCTTTCCATCCGCCCAGCCATTCTTCAATCAGAACCTGAGGGCTGTGCGCCAGCGCCTTCCGTGCGGCCTCGTTCAGCTCTTTTTCATTGTTCACGATGCCGCTTCCTTTACCTCCCAGTGTGTATGCCGCACGAAGCATGATGGGATAACCAATTTTTTCTGCTGCGGCTATCGCTTCTTTGATCGTTACTGCAGCGATGCTCTTTGGCGTTTTTGCATTGATTTCTTTTAATTTCTTTACGAATAAGTCGCGGTCTTCTGTGTCGATGATTGATGGGATTGGCGTGCCAAGAATTTCTACATTATATTTTTCAAAAATTCCTTTCTTATGCAGCTCAACGCCGCAGTTCAACGCAGTTTGCCCGCCAAATGTCAACATGATCCCATCAGGCTTCTCTTTTTTCATCACTTCTTCGACGAAGTAAGGCGTGATGGGCAGAAAATAAATCTTATCAGCCATGTCCTTGCTTGTCTGGATGGTTGCGATGTTTGGGTTTATGAGGATAGTGTTTATTTTTTCTTCTTTCAATGCGCGGATACACTGCGAGCCTGAATAATCAAATTCACCTGCTTCGCCTATTTTCAATGCGCCACTGCCAAGGACGAGGACTGTTTTAGGTTTGTTCATAACAACCTCATAAAATCATCGAACAAAAACTCGGTGTCGGTTGGTCCTGGAGAGTTCTCGGGATGGAACTGGACGGCAAAGAATGGCTTTGTCTTGTGCTTGATGCCTTCATTGGTGCCATCGTTTGCGTTCACAAACCATTCTTCCCAGTCATTGCCGAGCGATTTCATATCCACCGCAAAGCCATGGTTTTGCGTTGTGATAAAGCAGCGCTTTGTTCCGTTCAGGATGCAGGGCTGGTTTTGCGAGCGATGGCCATATTTAAGCTTGTAGGTATTGCCGCCTGCTGCTAATGCCAAGATCTGGCTACCCAGGCAAATGCCAAATGTCGGGATGTTTTTTTCCAGCGCTTTTCTGACGTTTTTGATTGTTTCTGTGCACATTTTCGGATCGCCGGGACCATTTGTGATAAATAATCCATCAAACTGTTCGTTATTGAAATTGTAATCATAGGGAACACGGATGACTTTTGCTCCTCTTTTGATAAAATTGCGAGTAATGTTATTTTTCACGCCGCAGTCAAGAAGCATAATAGTTTTCCTGCCCTGTTCATTATACACGATGCGCTCTCGTGTTGTGACTTCTTTTACAATGTCAATGGCGTTTGGATCCCAAAGTTTGGTGTCAGTCTCAAATGTGACTTTGCCCAGCATTGTCCCTTTTTCGCGGAGAACTTTTGTCAGCTTTCTTGTGTCAATACCATAGAGCGCGGGAATGTTCTCTTCTTTTAACCATGCTCCAAGACTTTTTTTTGCGTTCCAGTGAGAGTACTCATGCGAATAGTCTGCAATGATAAGGGCTTGCGGCTGTATTTTTTCTGATTCAAAATGTTTTGGCAGTCCAAGCTCTGTTTCGTTGCCTGGCACGCCATAGTTTCCTATGAGTGGATATGTAAGCACCAGTATCTGTCCTTTATAACTTGGGTCGGTAAGCGTTTCAGGATACCCGACCATGCCTGTATTAAAAACAACTTCTCCGGATACCGGTTGTTCTGCTCCAAATGAGATGCCGTCAAAAACCAGGCCATTCTCAAGGATGAGCTTTCCATTCATATAGGGGCGTGGAAAAAAGGCAGTTAATAAAGTTTATTGCGAAAGGTTTAAAAGAGTCAGGGACTCCCTGCACTTGAGGTCTTATGTTCACTTCCGCATCCGATATCATCCTTGCAGTTGCTTATTTTCTCATCCTCTATTTTTCAATCTTTTGGCTTCTGGCGCTGCTCGAAAGGGAAGAAGTAAAGCGTGTCCGGCTGAAGAGATTTCCTCTTGTTTCCATTCTTATCCCTGCCTACAATGAAGAAAAAACCATTCGCGCCTGCCTGGAGTCGGTGCTTCGTCTTGACTACCCTGCTCTTGAGGCGGTTGTCATCAACGATGGCTCTACGGACAGAACGCAGCACGTTGTCCAGAGCATTAAAGCGACTGCATCATTGCCAATTATCCTCATTAACCAGGAAAATAAAGGGAAGGGTGCTGCGCTCAATGCAGGTTTGCAACGCATTTCAGGAGAATTTTATGCAACACTTGACGCAGATTCTGTTGTTGAGCCAACTCTTCTCAAAAAGCTTCTGCCCTATTTTTCCAATCAGCATGTCACGTCAGTGCTGCCGCTTCTCAAGATAAAGAATCCAAAAAATCTCCTTCAGCGCATCCAGCGCTACGAATACATCATCAACATGTTCCATAAGCTGCTCAATGCTATGCTTGATTCTGTTCACGTAACTCCCGGGCCATTCAGCCTCTATCGGACGGCAATTGTCAAGCAGCTTGGAGGATATGATGAGCACAACATCACCGAAGATTTGGAGATTGCGCTTCGCCTTCAAAAGCATCATTTTAAGATTATTCAAACAGGTGAAACTGGTGTTTATACCATTCCTCCTGACAATCTTCGTGACCTTTATCATCAGCGGAATAGGTGGTATAAAGGTGCAGTCATCAATTCCTTTGCTTATCGCTCACTGATGTTCCGGAAAGACTATGGTGATTTTGGCATTGTGCGGCTTCCCACAGTCATCCTTGCGGGCATATTATCCATTGTTGTCCTGTCAACGCTTGCTTATGATATCGGCGACGCTGTTGTTCACGCGTTTGTGCGGCTCTCCGCGATTAACTTTGACATCGTCACTCTTCTCATCAACTGGTCGCTCAATTTTCATGTTTTGGATTTACGTTACCTTGAACTCTCCGTTGCTTTTTCAGTTCTCGCACTGAGCTTTTTAGTGATGGTTGTTTCATTCCGTTTCTGCAGGGAAAAGGTATCGCGTTATGGGAGAACGTTTGCATCATTCATCTCTTATACACTTCTTTACTCTTTTCTCCTCTCGTTCGTCTGGCTGATGATAGGCATCGATATTTTCCGGGGCAAGATCCAAAAATGGTGAGAAAGGCCCTCAAAACCAGCAGATACATTTTTGCGTTTGTCATCACAGCAGGGGTTTTTGTCGTCGGCTTGCTGCTTGGACTCTTTATTGAGTCAGAACGTGTTGATTTCCTGACATTTTATGACCAAGAGCAGCGGCTGGACATCCAGTCACTCCAGCTCCAATATCAATTTGCAAATGAATTTATCGCACAACGAAACTGCGATGGGCTCCTGAAGACGTTTGACAACAGCTTGCTCACCCTTGAACGTACACGGGAGCGTATTGAGAATTATAAGAAAGATGCTTCATTTAACCAGCGCGAGTTCGATCTGCTCAAGCGTGAGTATACACTCGCACAAGTCAGCTACTGGCTGCTCTACACGCATGCGAAAGAAACGTGTGCATTGGACGCGTCCACTATCCTTTATTTTTTTGGGGATGAAGAAGCCTGCGCAGATTGCGAAAAACAGGCTATTGTTCTCACCTGGCTTAAGCATAAGATGGGGTCAAAACTGCTCAACTTCATATTTGACGGGACATATGAGCAGGAGCCCGTCATCAACATCCTGAAGGGCGTGTACAATGTTACTGCGTATCCGACCATCGTCGTCAACGGAGAGAGGTTTTCAGGTTTTGTGGAAAGGAAGGACATTCTTGCTGAACTTTGTCCGCTTTACCCGTCGCTTGACAATGTCTGCGCGTAATCAGCTGTCCCTCATTGTATTGCTCATTGTTATATTTCTCTCCATCAAATTAACCCTGCTTTTTATGCCGCATCACGTCGGCTGGGATGAGGCTGTATACCTTGGCATGGGAAAGTATCTTTATTCTGGTGGAGAAGCTGGATTGTGGGAAGATATACGCCCTCCTGGACTGCCGCTCATTCTTGGCATGCTCTGGGTGATTTCTCCTAGCAATCTTATCGTCCTTTCAGAATTGCTCAGCATTATCTTTGGAGTAGCGTGCGGTGTCCTTACTTTTCTCTTGGGAAGAAAGCTTTTTAGTTGGCAAACGGGTGCATTCTCCGCGCTTCTCCTTTTGTCTGCCCCAGTCTTTTTTTTATCATCTTCAGCAATCATGAGCGCTGTTCCTGCCACATTCTTCTCGCTGCTCGCGCTTTATCTCTTTGTTTGCAAAAAGCATCCTATTGTTGTTGGTATAAGTGTTGGTATCGCGTTTTTATTCCGGTTTACTCACGGTACCATGCTTGTTGCCCTTATTGTCCTCTATATGGTCAGTCCTCGGAAGTTCAGGAACCTGTCGCTTGTTGTTGGTGGATCACTTATTGCTGTTCTTCCATTCCTCGTTTTCAATTATGTCCAGTATTCCGACATTACTGCATCTCCTATCGATGCGCTGTTCCGGCCATTCATCTTCGCTTCATCCCATCAGTATAATCCATTCCACCAAGAAAGCGTTTTCTTTTATCTCGTCCAGCTTCTGCGTGAAAATGCACTTTTTGCTGTTGGCGTTATAGTGATTTTCTTTTTTCGCTCTCGTTTGTCTATTGTCGTCCCCTTTCTTTTGTATCTGCTCTATTATTCGATTATTCCAAATAAGCAAGCACGCTTCCTCGTTGATTTTCTTCCCGTTATTTGCATCATAACTGCAGCTGGAATTTCACGAGCGTCTGCTTTTCTTCGCACGAAGAGATTAATCGTTCTTACCTTTTTTGTCCTTATTGCAGTCGCATTCATTCCGGCTTTTTACCATAATTATCTTGATTATGCGCAACGGCCGGTATTCGAAAGCCCTCTCGTTCCGTTTTTTGAGAATGTTTCATCTTTTGGAGGGCCATTTCTGACCATGACGCCTCTTCCGGCAGTGTACGGGGATAGTCTTTTCATCCCCATGTATGAGGATCCTGCGGTTGCGCTTGAGACGTATCATACGTGGAAGGATAAGGTTAATTATGTGCTGTACTTTTCTGATTATTATCCCTGTACCGATGCTGTTTGTGCAGATCAACAGGCAGCATTGTACACTGAATTGGAAAAGCATCAGCGCGTCATGGAATTTGAGGTTCACAATCAGAATTATACTCTCTTTCGTATTACCTAAGCAGACTTTTTAAGAAATACCATATGTGCTGCTTCCTTATCTTGCTTTCTCCGCTCCTCCGCATGTCAAAGTCGTACAGGACGTATCCTATTCTTGTCCCTCTGTCGGTTTTTTTCAGCATGTTAAACAGAATCTTGAAACAGTGCTGCTCAAAATTCGTTTTATCAATGTTCTTGAGAAAGCCGGTCTTTATCCCAAAAAAACCGGATAGCGGATCGCGGACTTTTCCGACGCGCAGCCTGGCGAGGGAGGTTGCAATCCTACTTTCCAGCCTGCGTACGGGTCCCCAGGGGCCGATGACTTTTTCTCTGACTGCAATAACAATATCGTTTTTAGATAATAGCCGTATAATATCACCCACCTTTTCCGGGGGATGCTGAAAATCAGCGTCCATCACGATGATGTTCTCAGTCATTACCTGCTGTGCTGCGTCGAGAACGGATGCGGTGATACCTTTAATGCGCTTTTCTGTTCGGTCGATAACAACTGCCTTTTCTTCTGCGATGCTCCGCGTGTTGTCCGTGCTGCCGTCATCTGCAACGATTAGGTTTACTTTTGGGTACAGTAAAGTTAACCGTTTGATGAGGGGGCCAATGTTCTTCTCCTCATTAAGTGTTGGAATTATAATTGTACTGTTTGAGAACTCTTTCATTTTCTTTTAATAACATCCCCTATTGTCACTGTTCCTGTTGTCTTTTTTGCCTGCGGAAGAATCTCTTCCTCTCCAACTTCTATCAGTTTTATCCAAAGTATCTTTTCGAGCCTGCGCGCCAGCGGGATCGAAGGCTTAAAAGCGCCGGTCTCTATCTTATGGATAATGCTTTCCTTCTCATTTACTTTTTTTGCAAATTCTTCCTGCGTCAGCTTCAGCTTTTCTCTTGCATTCCTAATGATTAAGGAAAAGTCAGAGACAATCACTTCGGTCGGCTCGAGCTCCTGAAGTGGTGTTGATTTTTTAATGGGTGCGTGTTTTAGCTCCGTAACTTTTCCAAAAGAGCCGCACTGCTGGCATACTTCTAACTCTATTCCCTCAATATCGGCACGAACCAGCACCGCCTGTTTTCCGCAGAGTTCACAGCTTGGCATGATAGTTCCAGCATCATCCTTGTTTTTATATTTTATGCTGTTTCTACGCTGTTCAGACTTTTATGATAGAACCATTGTTTCTTAGAAACATATATAAATGGATATCTTTACGGGCTGTTGGGTGTTTACTGTTTGGCTGACGATGATGTTATCAATTTTGGGAAATTTTTCAGACGTAAGAAGAGCCATGAGCAGTCCCCTCAACAGCATCCTGTGCATCAGCCTGAACATGAGAAACATGAAAAGAGCGATGACACAATTACTTTTGATACGTTAAAGCATTTTTTCAATGGTAAAAAGACTGGGAGTGATTCTGAGACATTCGAATTTGACTGGAAAGCACACGTGAAGTGGATGCTTCCGCTGCTGATCATTGTCGGTGTTTTTCTTTTTGCGTTTCACATCAGGGCCCAGACCGTCAATCTTCCTGCAACTGACACCTGGGCTGAAAATTCGGTCCACACCTTTTATAGGAATCAGATTGAAGACCAAATTAATCAGCAGTTTCCTAATCTGCCTGCTGAAAACAAGAATACATTAATCGAGCGGGATTTTCAGCAGATGCTCACAAAAAATGGGGATTTGATACAGCAGCAAATAGAGGCAACGTCCCAGCAGTTCAAAGAGCAGTTTCGTGATCCAACAGGGCAGACTTATCTTCTCGGCATCGATCCCTACTACTATTTCAGGCAGTCGCGGAACATTCTTGAGTATGGTAATGTTGGCACTGAAATCCGTGATGGCCAGCCGTTTGATTCGTACAAACCTGCTCCTGAAGGTCAGATTATCGAAGCTAATCTTCATCCTTATGTAGGTGTTGTTGTGTTCAAAGTGATGAACTTCTTTACCGGCATCAGTCACATGGGCGCATTTTTTTATGTTGGCGCTCTTATTTCAGCGCTTTCGGTCATACCAGCATTTTTTATCGCACGAAAGGTCGGCGGCAATGTGGGCGGCTTTTTTGCCGCATTGTTTGTTTCGGTGAATCTTTTTTTCGTGAGCAGAACGGCGGGTGAAAGCTCAGATACTGATGCCTATAATATCCTCCTTCCGCTGCTTATTACCTGGATTTTTATAGAGGCAGTGTATCAAAAAGATTTTAAGAAAAAGCTTGGACTGATGGGAATAACGGGTTTCCTTGTAGGGGTGTATGCTTTTACGTGGTCCGGCTGGTGGTTCATCCTCTACTTTTTAGCTGCAACCTTGATTGCCCAACTGCTTTTTTCTCTTCTGTATGAATGGCTGCACGAGAAAAAATTTTGGACGAGTGGAATCAGACAGCAGGTGTGGGCGGTTGGAGCATTTTTATTATCCTCTATTACTTTTACTTCTATTTTTGTTGGCAGCAGGCAGGTCACAAGATTATTGGCACGGCCCTCACAATTCACTGACCTCAAAGCAGTTGCAACAACAAAAATATGGCCCAATGTGCTGACGACTGTTGCAGAGCTGAACCCATCATCTCTTGATTCGGTTGTCGGCCAGTTAGGCGGCTATTTTCTTCTTACCCTTTCAATCATTGGCATACTTCTAACACTCAAAACTTCGGAAGAAAGAGAGGGTTGGCTCCACATGATATCACTGTTATTTTTCGGTGCAGGGATTGGTATTCTTCTCTGGTATAATTGGGCAGGCAAATCTGCCGGCGTTCTTCTTCTTGCATTAGTCGTGCTTGCAGCTGCGGTTGCATGCATTTATTTTATGATACGAAAAATGGACAAGCTGCCTCACCTTAACCTAACCTATGTAGTATTATTTGGAATTTGGCTTGGGATAACGCTATGGTCAACAAGGAATGGTGTCCGCTTTACTCTCCTGATTGTGCCTCCGTTAGCAATGGGTGTTGGGTTCTTCTGTGGAATAGTCTATAACTCTCTCACAGCAGCAGCTTCTCACGGTCTTGGCGTCGGTAAAAATATCGTACGAGCGATCGTGTTTGCACTTCTTCTCCTCTTTTTATTCTTTCCAACTAACCATATTGAAAGAGGGTATCGCTTAGGAGCAGGTTCGGTTCCGAGCATGAATGATGCGTGGTATGATACATTAACAAAAATCAAAGATGAAAGCAAACCTAACGCAATCATCACGTCCTGGTGGGATTTTGGCCACTGGTTCAAGGCAATAGCTGATCGGCCTGTCACGTTTGACGGAGGCAGCCAGAACAGACCGCAGGCACACTGGGTAGGGAAGCTGTTCCTTACACCAGATGAAAAAGTTTCTTTTGGCATTCTTCGCATGCTTGATTGCGGTGCGAACAAGGCGTTTGATGAAGTTGACTCAGTGCTGCATGATATTCCAAAGTCGGTTGATGTGATTAATCAGATCATTGTCAAGGACAGAAAGGGTGCTTCAGCTGTGCTCACG
>CAYIKL010000002.1:0-39472 GCA_964364045.1 uncultured Methanosarcinales archaeon | reverse complement strand
CAAACAGATGGATTGCACAGTGGCCTGGATATGTTGGCGGCCCTCAGAACTGTGATGTACGCGATGATGTCATTGCGTGCCTGATAGGAACTCCAAGCGGAAGCTTCCCGCTTCTATTTGACAGAAATACGTTAAATGCAACGATTCCAACCAATGATGGCGCTCTTCATCCTAATACCTTAATCTATCTTGAGGACGGAGATGTCAAGCGGAAAGAGTATGACCAATCAACGATAGGGTTTTCTGTCATGCTTGTTCCTTCCGGCGATGGATTTGTTGCTTTCCTTGCTGATCCGCTGCAGGCAGGAAGCATCTTTTCCCAAATGTTCCACTACGTGGGGCAGGGATTAAAATGCTATAAGCCATTCGACTCACGGCAGCAGATTACCGGGGGGAGGATATATGTGTATAAAGTGGATTGGGAATGTGAACTTTAGGCTCTTCTCTCGAAAAGCTTAAATATCCGTCTTTTGCGTGATTTTAATGTGAAGCCATTTATTATAATTCCTGCACGGAATGAAGAAAAAACGGTAGGAGACGTTGTCGCTCAGGCGCGGCTCTTTGGAACTGTTGTTGTGGTTGATGATGGGAGCGAGGATAGTACGGCTGAAGTTGCGGAAAAGAACGGAGCACTTGTCCTGCATCACCTTGTCAACCTTGGCAAAGGCAGCGCATTGAAGACAGGATGCGATTTTGCACTTATGAATGATGCTGAGCATATCGTTGTCATTGATGCGGATGCACAGCATGATCCGCGGCAAATACCCGATTTTTTAAAAGGACTTGAATTACATGATGTCGTGTTTGGCTATCGAAATTTTTCGAAAAACATGCCTCATATCCTCCAGTTTGGGAATGCATTTATCAATAGGGTGTCTTCTTTTCTGTATCATGTTTCTCTCCATGACACACAATGCGGCTACCGCGCTTTTACTGCGGATGCATATCGGAAGCTGCGCTGGACTGCTCATGATTATAGTGTTGAATCGGAGATAGTCAGCAATACGGGAAAAAGGAAGTTGCGGTATACACAAATTCCAATAAAAACGGTCTATCTTGACAATTATAAAGGGACGACTGTGCTTGACGGCATCAAGATCGTGATGAAAATGCTGTGGTGGAGGATAAACGGCTAATGGTGCTTGGCATTCAGATTTTAGGAGTGGTCTTTGGTATTTTTTTGATGTACTTTACATTCCTTCATTATAAAAGGAGAGAGTTTCGGGCGGGGGAGTTGATATTCTGGAGCTTCATCTGGGCGCTTTTTGTTTTTTTAGTACTTTTTCCTTATACGCTTTCCTTCGTTGCACAGTCGCTTCGTCTTGTTCGAATCATGGACCTCTTTACTATTGCAGGTATCATGTTTTTAGTCGTGTTAACGTTTTACAGCTACATGATGAACGTGCATACGCGAAGGAAGCTTGAGCAGATTGTTCGGGCCTTGGCGTTGCGCAGGAAAAAATGAGAATATTGTTTGTTCTTGAAAATTATCTTCCACACATCGGTGGCGCTGAGGTGGTGTTCAAGAGTCTTGCTGAGGAGCTTGTGAAGACGGGCTTTTCTGTTGATTTGGTTACTCATCGGCTGAAGCATACAAAGTCTTTTGAAGTAATCAACGGTGTGCACGTCCATCGCGTGCGTTGTTTTGACAGCAGATATCTCTTTACGTTCTTCTCAATTTTGAAGGTAGTTCAGCTCGTGCGGAAAGCTGATGTTATTCATACCACTACTTTTAATGGCGCTCCGCCGGCATGGCTTGCTTCAAAACTCACCGGGAAGAAATGCATTCTCACTGTTCACGAAGTATGGGTTGGTAAGTGGAGACAACTGATTGATAAAGGATTTATCAGCGCCTTTTTTCATAATTTCTTAGAGAAGATTATTTACTTGCTTCCTTTTGATGCCTATGCGTGTGTTTCAAAAAATACGCAACGTGACTTGATTAAGATGAGAATTCCTCAGGATAAAGCACATGTTGTGTACAACGGCGTTGATTACGAACATTTTGATCCTAAAAAATATAATGGAAAAAGGATAAGAGAAAAGCTGAACTTTCATAAAGAATTTGTTTATCTGTATTATGGCAGGCCTGGACCAAGCAAAGGCGTTGAGTATCTTGTTCGTGCTGTTCCTCAGATTGTGCAGACTCTCCCGCAATCGAAGTTGCTCTTGGTTCTCAGCAAAGATGCAGCGTATAGAGCACGATATAATTCGATTGTTCAACTTATAAAAAAACTAATGATGGAAAATCATGTCATTCTCCACAATCCTGTTCCGTGGAGCGAGCTTCCGGCATACGTTAAAGCAGCTGACTGTGTTGTTGTTCCTTCATTGGCAGAGGGATTTGGATTTTCTGCTGCTGAGAGCTGTGCGATGGGAAAAGCGGTGGTTGCAACATATGCCGGGTCGCTGCCTGAAGTGGTGAGCGGAAAATATGTACTCGTCGATCCAAAGAGCGCTTCTGCTCTTGCGCAAGGGATCATTGATGTTTATCACGGGAAGGTATCTATCGCACCATTAAAGAAGTTTGAACTCGAGCGGAATATTCAACTGTATATTGAGCTATATAATCTGGTGAAAAAATGAAAATTCTTTTTGTCTCAGAACATTACAAGCACAACGTGCAGGGAGGAGGAGAGATAAACCTCACTTCTTTATGTGAAGCGCTGGCTGAGCGCCACGATGTGCATGTCTTGACGTCGTTTGGAAAGAAGAAAAGTGTTGAGGTCATGGATGGCGTTACGGTTTATTGTACGGTGAAGACTGGGTCTGTTGATACGCTGCTTGGCAATGTTCAACGAAGCTTGTTTTTTCCGCGTTCAGTGGTTCGGGAGCTGAAGCTGCTTTTGTCCAAGCAGAACTATGATGTCATCCATCTTATCGGAAGCACACTTCAGATTGCGCCATTGATTAAAAAAATCAGTACAACACCTCTTGTCGCAACCGTTGAAAGCTATCTTGCGCTGTGCCCTAAAGGTGATTTTATTTGCGGCGATACGGTTGATATCAGCCGATGGAGTTTCTTTCACTTTGCTCTGTGTGTTCTTAAATCACCAGAGATAGGAAAGATGGTCAATAAATGGTATCTGCGCTTTAATCCTGTTTTTTGGGTTGTTTCCTATTTGAGGTATATAAAGATGAGAAAAGGGTTGTTTGCAGTGCATCCTCTTGCGGTCAGCAGTTTTATTCAGGTGTTATTAAAGAAGTTTTACGGTGTTGAAAGCACGGTGGTTCCAAACTTTGTTGATGTTCCATTATTTCGACGTGCAGGGAAAGCCAACAATAAACCTGTTGTGTTGTATCTTGGCTCACTGACACGGTATAAGGGCGTCGAGGTTCTGCTTCGTGCGGCGAAAGGCTGTGTAGTCAAGATATATGGCGCTGGCGTATTGAAAATGCAGCTTTTGGAGTATATTACAAAAAATCATATTGATGCTACAATATACGATCCGGTGCCTTATGCAGAGATTCCTTCTGTTTACGCTGGCGCTGATATTGTTGTATTTCCGTCGTTGTGGCCGGAGCCTTTTGGTAGGATTGCAATCGAGGCGATGGCGGCAGGGAAAACGGTGATTGGTTCAGATATAGGGGGCATTAGCGAGACCCTGAAAGATGTCGGGGTGCTGGTAAAGCCTGGGGATGTTGGGCAGTTGAGAGTTGCGCTGCAAAGGCTGTTAAAAGATGAGGAATTGAGGGAAAAGATGTCGGTGGCGGGAAGGAAACGGGCAATGATATATTCGAAAGAGAAGGTGGTGAATGAGTTGGTTGGGGTGTATGAGGGTGTTATTTAACGAACGTATTCTTCACGCGCTTTGAATTTGAAACATATGCCCCCCAGATAAAGAACCATACGATTGCTTTTGGTATTCCTTGATAGTAATTGTTCATAAGTCCAAGAACAGTTGCAATTACTATATTTGCTCCTAACAGTATCAATATCCATTTTTTAAATTCTTTTTTCTTCTTAAATACCAGGATTAAGCAATAGATTGTTAAGCACAAAACCAGCGTGTAGGCAAGCATCGAAACTATGTTGTCTCCCTGAATATACCAAATTATGTAAAAAATGCTGATTAAGCTAGAACCAAACAAACTTATGGTGAGTAAAATCAGCCAACCGCCAATCCCCTGTGGTTTTGCCATGAGCTCTGACATATAAGAATCGTTTATAAAACTGATGGTTCGAATACCCAAACCCAGGAATAGCACGATAGCCTTTTAAATGGTTTGTTGGTTTTTAACGGAAAATGGTCTCAAAAAAGCAGCTGGAACGAGCTAATAAAGTCAAGTATGAGAAGAATGGAGTAGTTGGTGTGTTCACCAGGAGGTATATCTCGACAAACATCACCCAGATCGTTGCTCGGACTTCTCTAAAGCCAAACCACATCACTTTTTTCTCCCTTATTGTAGGGATTGCTGCATTTTATTTCCTCTCTACCGGGCAGCGGCTCAATTTAGTTATTGCAGGCGTTTTGATATTCCTTTCAAAGATACTTGATGCAGTTGATGGTGAGCTAGCACGTGTTAAAAAATTAGAGACAAAACGCGGCGCATGGCTGGATGGCATTTCAGACCGGCTGAAGGAAAATGTATACTTCTTTGGCATCGCACTTGGCTTGTACAACCAGACAGGCAATGTGATGGTATGGTATTATGCGTTTATTGCGTCTATCGGCGTACATATGCTTGCAATCGTGCTTGAGCATACGGGCATGATGGATAAAAGTGCGCTGAAAGAGACACACAGTGATTTTTGGCTGGTAAAGATTGCACGGAAATGCGGAATCAAGCAGCAGTATCTTGCGCTGCAGGCGGATACATATCTCTTTGTGCTTTATGTTGGTGTCGTGCTGAATCAACTGTTGTTTGTACTCTGGTTCTTTATGATTGTGATTAACCTCTATTGGCTTGCGATTGTTGTTTTGGTGTATCGGAGGAGTGCATGAACATTTATTATCACGCTGACGTTGAGGAAAGGGCGTATGAAGGAAGGTCACAGATGTCTGTGCTGCTCAGGAACTTTTTGGAAAAAAATGGTTTTGCATTTGTCAGTGACCCAAATGATGCAGATTTAATTCACTTTCACAGCAGCGGTGTGCTTGACTCGTTTATTGCTGCTCGAATGAAAAAGAAATATCATGTACCGGTTATCTATTCGCTGTATTCGGTCTCAAAGACTGAGCCATTAAATCATTTCAGGAATCATATTGCACAGCGCTATTATTTGAGAAAAAGGAAGACTAGTTTTCTCTTGAGTTATTCCGCGGTTCTTCCGCTGCGGCTTCGCGGCTTTAAGTTGTGGGAACTTGATGCAGTTGTTACTCCGTCACACTTTGTGAGAAAGATGCTTGGCAGGAATGCAGAACTTATTCGTCTTGGCATAGATACGGACAAATACAAGCCAATGCGCGTGAAACGTGGCGGAAAGCTTTGTGTCGGCTATTTTGGCCATCCCAGCGTGTATAAAGGCGTGCTTGACTTTGCACGCGCTTCACGGCTTCTTGACTGTGAATGTTTTGTCTACATTTCTGATGTTTCAGCGCGAATGCTGGAAAGTTTGAAAAATATCAATCCACAGCTGAAAATCATCGGGCATGTCCAAGACATCGCTTCTGAGTACAACAAGATGGACATCATTGTATTGCCCTACCGAAGCCATCTTGCAGGTGTTGCAAACCCATTAGTGCTGCTGGAAGCAATGGCGTGCGGAAAGGCGATTGTTACTACGGATTTTGATTATCTGAAAGAAATCGTGAAAGATGCTGCACTGATGGTGAAGCCGTATCGTCCACGACAGATTGTGGACGCTGTGAAAAAGCTTACTGATGAGAAACTTCGCGATGAATTGGGAAAAAGAGCGCGAAAAATTGTCGTTGAAGAATTTGACCAACAGACAATGTTCAGAAAGTATGCAGCGCTGTACAGGCGTTTGACATGATGCGCCTCAGGAAGACACCATCAGAAATTATGAGAATTTTCTGCTTGTTTCGCCAGCACCATTTGTCTTACAATCTGTTTAAGTGCGAGCATATTTTTGAAGGAGCCAATAAAAATTTGGATATTCTGTTTGAAACAACTAGAGATTATGCCACTGCGTCACATCTGCTTGAAAAGGAAGGGTATGTTTTGTATTTGCCCGAACGCATTGAGAAGTACAAAAAGATGTATACGCTGTTTCGTGACGGTGTTGCAACGAGGATTCATCTGCATCGGGAGATTGCATGGCATGGATTGAAAGTGCTGGACAAAAAGCAAATCTTTTCACGTGCAGAGCGGTTGTCTGATGTCATTTTTGTCCCTTCTTCTGAAGACCGATTATTGATTCATTCTGCTCATGTGATCTTTGAGAACTTTGTTGTGAGTGATGCAGTTGGAGTGTTGATAAAAGACTTGCTTGGTAAAAAAAGGGATTGGAATTATATTCGTGGTATAGTGAAAAAAGAGAACTGGAACAGTGCTTTTGAGCATGTTTTGTTATCGATTAGGAAGAATAAGCAGCCGGATAAACGGTATTTGGCTTTTGCTTTTGTGAAAAAAGTACTCATTACGCCATCAAGCTGGCTACCGTTGACAAGAAAAATGGTTTCTATCATGTTGAGAAGATTCAGCCTTCGAAGAAATGGGCGCTTGATTGCATTAATTGGAGTGAATGGGGCGGGCAAGACGACGCTGACGAAAAAGCTTTTGGAAGCTTACGCTCCATTAAGTAGGACGGTAAATGGGCAGTTTGGATATTACTTTGGGTGGGTTCCATTTTCACCGGTTTCAAAATTTGCGTCACAACGCTTGAAGAAAAAAAGAAAAAGTATTTTTAAAGAGATAAATGCGGGGCAATCACGACTGGTGCAGGAAGCGTTCTTCCTCGTGAATTACATCGAATACCTGCTCCGGTATATCCGTTTTGTCTGGCCGCAGCTGAGGCGCAACAAGCTCGTGATCACTGACCGCTACTTTTATGATCTATACGGGCAGTATCAGCATTCACCGAAAAGCTGGCTACTTCCTTTGTTACTCCACATCTATCCAAAACCAGACTTTCTTTTTGTCTTAGATGCTGATCTTAAGACATTACAAGCACGGGGCAAACTTGGTGAGCAGCGTACGGTAAAAGATATCAGCGATCTTGAGGGGCAGCGCCAACGATATCTGTTTTTGGCACGCCAGCGTGGAGGTACTGTAATAAAGACAAACAATCTCGATGAGAATGTGCGTGCTATCATTGAACAAAGCTGGAGAATGTTGATCAATCCCAGCTTATCATAAGCAGTTTCAGCACTTCTTCAGCAACTCGTGTGTTGTCCGCTTTTATGTTTTCTGTCTTTACCTGTATATCGGCAGGAATCTTCTTAAATAAGTCAAGCTGGCGCTTCAGCTCTTCAATCGTTTCCTCGGGGCGCCGCTGATGCAGCATCTCCGGTGTGTTGCTCAGGAAGATTGTCATTGTTGGGCGTGGGAACAGTGAGAACAGCATTTTTTTGAAGCTGTAGTTAACATACTTCATGAGCAGAATGTCCGTGCAGTACCTATCGGTTATGACAATGTTCTTTCCCATTCTCTTTGGAAACATTTTTATCACATACCTCAAAAAGAGGTCAGCAGTGAAGATAGGCGCAGCAAGCGTATACAGCATCTTTCTTTTGAAAATATTTGGTGTCTTGTGCCTGTCTCTTTTCTTCTCTGATGATTTGTATCTATTACCTAATTTCCGTATTGGAAGAATCTGGCCTCGTCCACGACCGGCGTATATGATTGAGACGTTCCTACCGCTTTTGATGAGCATCTCTTTCAGCGATGAGACCATTGTTGATTTTCCTGCTCCGTCAGGACCAATAATGCTGATCAATGGCGCAGGTGTGAACAGCTTCTTCCACTTGAGCCATCTGAAGAACAGCTTTGCAAAAATCAATAAGCGCAACGGCTTTTTCAGCATGAAGAGCAGGACTAACCTGTATACCGGGATGTGCTCAAACTGGTTGTTTTTCACTGCGATGAGCAATTTTCTTGCACTTGTTTTGCTGAATATGCGTGTGAGTTCCCTTTCTGTCCATCTCCTGTCTAAACTTTCCTCCAGTATCAATTTCATGAGCTGCTGATATTTTTCCTTGAAAAATCTTTTTCCGAGCATGGAATGGGTGAGAAGCATGACAAATGTGTCGCTGTCTGAAGGAATGTAAAAAAAACTTTTCTTCACTCTTCTTTGGAGCATGGTTTCATCGAGATAGACCATGTCATTCCAGTGAACGCCTCCAACCTGGATGTCAAAACTTATTTTCTCAAGGTTGATGAGCTTGAAATAGGCTTTGTGCTTCAGTGAGAATTGCTGTGTCCGTTTGCTGAAGCCAAAATCTCTCAGTAGTGTGTCTGCTTTTTGCATGTCTTTTTCTGCAATCACCGTATCGAGCGATTCGATGAGCTCTTTTCCAAAGAAAAATTCGTAATTTCTGAGGAGACAGTACTGTATCCCATTCTTTTCAAATGCGGTTAATACTTTCTTTAACTCCTGTATCCTTTCATCCTGCAGGGTTGCCATTTCTGTATTTCCGTGCCATGATAACACAATAGATTGCGAATAGCGGCACCATGATTATAAAGCTTTCATTGGGCCAGAAAAGGCCAAATGAGTATTTTGTCATCGATAATGGGTAGAGCAATCGCACGCCTCCCGCAAAGTGCCTGAGCGCGGCGTCTGCCAGCAGATGTGAGAGGGCGCCGATGCTTATGAGGGCGACTACTTTTTTATAATCGTATCTGAATAAGGGTGCAATGAGGAGTATTGCTAAAAAAATGACAAATGGGGTGTGAAATGCTTTAAACGCTGCATAGCTTACTTCCGGGATTGGGGTGAACAGGCGCAGGAGCACCAGCTTCGGCAGTATGTCGGGAATGATTGCCCCTATCAATATGAGGCTTTTCTTCCGTACGTTAAATACTTCAGCGATGATGAGACCGATCAGCACATGTGTGAACCAGTCAGGCATCGATAATCCCTCTTCTGGTTATTTTCCATTCTTTGAAAAAAATGAATGCAACAACTAATCCTGCAAGTGCGGAAAGCGCGTAAAGGATGTAGTTGTAATTGTAATTGTGGATGCCAATCGCTGTTATCTTATTCTGATCAAGATAGCCATAGACGAGCACTTCTCCTAAAACGGGAGGCGTGTGTTGAGGTGCTATCACTTCTATCTCTTTCTTGTTATATATCATGATAAAGCCATTCTCTGTTGCTTCTTTATACGGTCCCATGATGCTCGTTTCCGCTTCTTTTTCCTCTATTTCATTCTCTGCGCTATAGTAATGCATGATGGTTGTTACTAATAGGATTACAATGAGCACGTATGCAACTCTTTCCCAAATTTTGTTCATTTCAGTGCAAGCCTTCCGTAATATTTGAGTTCGCTTATGTCGATGACTTTAAGGAGGTAGCAGATTACCAGGTAGACGAGTGAAGCAGCAATAAATGCAAGAATCACTTCGAGCCATGGCTGTAACTGGATATTGCGGATAGCGAGTGCAACAGCCACAAAGCAGGCTGTTGCGATGAGCATTCCACTCCATTCCTTTATGGGAAGCCTAATCTGTATAAATCTTCTTACCTTTACTGTTGACGCGACCAGTGAGATAAGGTAGCTTACTGCTGTTGCCAGTGCTGCACCATTCATCCCATATGTTTGGATAAGGAAAATATTCAGGACGAGGTTCACCGCCGCTGCAAGCAGGGTTATCTTTGCGACAATCTTTGGTTGGCCAATTCCCGAGATGAAGTTGAAATTTATCTGTCCAACAACTGAAAAGAGTGTTCCCACTAACAGTATCTGCAGTGCAACCGTACCAAGAGTGTATTCGGTTCCAAAGAAAAAAGAGATGAAGATGTTTGCGAACACAATGATTATTGAGATGAAGGGTATCGCGAAGAAAAATGAATATCGATACAGCAGCCTGAGGCCCTCTGACAGCCTTTTGATGTCTTTTTTTGCCCAGAGCTCGGAAGAGAGGGGAAACAGGATTGATGAGACCGCTGAACCGAAAAACAGGAATATTAATGCAGAAGGAAGAATGATGTTGTATATGCCCACTTCGCTTAAATCGCGGTAGTAGGTGAGGACAAATGTGTCGAGATAGCCAATAATCTTGTTTCCCATCCCTGTTGCAAACACAGGCGTTGCAAATAGAAGCAGATGTTTGGCCATTTTGTTGTGTTGTATTATTTTGTATCTTGCAGCATGAAATACTCTTAATGAGAGCGGGATGTATATCGCAAACAGGATGGGAAAGACGAGAACATAAGCAAGCACGGGGCTTAATGCTCCATATCCGAGCACTATAAACAAAATAACCAGAAGAAGCACGATCAAATTTTTTGCAAACTCTGTTGAAGAAAGCAGCAGCATTCTTCTATAACCCTGAAGCAAACCTTTCATAGTGATGAAAAAGATGCTGAAGACAACGTAAATCAGGAGAAGCTTCAGGAAAAGAGCGGATTGAACGTTTTTGAAGTAGTTTTTTGCAAGAAAGTCTGCGAGTAAGAATAAAATCCCACTTAACACTATTGAACTCACCAGCTGAATGGACAGTGATGAAACAAGCGCTGTCTTGATCTCATTAAACTTCTCCTGGGCGCGGAATTCTGCGATGTATTTTGCAAGCGCTTCGTTCAACCCAAGGCTCCTGAAAAAGAGGAAGAAGATAATGAGGTTGAAAACGGCATAGAAGAGGCCAACTTCTGCAGGCGTGAGGCTTCGTGCAAGAACGATCCGTGTGATATATGCTGCTGCTGTTGCAAGCGTATGCATCACCACTGTTATCGCAGTGCCTCTGATTGCTATTTTTGTGTAGCTCATATCGGCATTTTGAGGACGCGGCTTTTTAAATGTTGTTGAGGTATGTCAGAATCTTTTTGCAACCAAATATGCTTCATATCGAGCGCTTCTCCTCGTCTCTGCCGCGGTAAGGGCCTTGCTTGAGCTCAATAAGCTTTGAATCCTCAAGAAAGCGTATGCTGTGGCCACAATTGAGCAGCATCATGTCTCCTTTTTCGAGAATCGTCTTCTTTATTGATTTTTTATCTGCAAACACCTCAATCTCAACTTTGCCTTTTTCAAGGTAGAAAAATTCCTGGGCGGGGATGTTAAGCGCTTTAAATGGGCTGTGCTGGTGCGGCTTGACAAACTCGTTCTTTTTTCTCAGATGGATGCCAAGCTGGAAAGGGAACGCTTCAGGGGTGAAGAAGTTCAATCCGGGGTTGCTGAACCTTGCTCTGATGACTAGGGCAAGCAGCATGCCATCCTCTTCGATCTTCTCTACGTCCATTTTTCATCTCAAACATACCGCTTTATTTAAAATTTGAGCAAGCTTTATAAACCCCTGCTAATCCAGCCAAGCCATGGAACATAAAGTCTGCACCAGCTGCAAACGGCAAATATCAAATATCGCGCGAAGCACGGTTTTTATGTGTCCGCAGTGCAGCAAGACAGAGATTGTGCGATGCGGAAGATGCAGGGAACTTGCCACTGCATACTTGTGCCCTTCGTGTGGATTTGAGGGACCAAATTAATGGCTAAAGTTGTTGTTACATTTACCATCATGCCCACTTCTCCTGATGTAGAGCTTACTGTGATTGAAGAGAAAGCGAAGAAAGAAATAACTTCTTTTGTGGGTAAGACAGGCTTTAAGGTTGAGCAGAAGCCGGTTGCGTTTGGATTGAAATCGTTAAATATCTTATTTTTGGTTGACGAAGAAAAAGGCAGCACTGAAGCATTGGAGAAGAAGATTGCTGCTTTAGATGGGGTCAGCTCATGTGAAGTGACTGATGTGAGGAGAGCGATTGGGTGAGTTCTTTCACTTTTGCATCTGTCTTTATCGCATGCGCTGAAAAATGTGTTGGTGTTGCGATGAAGCCTTTTTGCCTGAGTTTTTTTATGACATCTGCTGTTTTTTGCGGCTGAGTTTTTGTTTTCTTTGAAAGAATATGCAGATCGTAAAAGCCTACCATGTTAGCTTCCTGCTTGATTGTGTGCAGGAACTTTTTTGTTTCTTTTTCTTTTGTTAATCTTACCATTTTTGCAATTATTTTTTTATCATGCAGTTGCCCTATCCACAGTGGGCCGACAAGCTGTGGCATATTTTTACATGAGCAATGCTTTTCTATTCCATATGCAGTGCAATGTGGGCAGTAGATAAATGTTTTATGTTGTTTTAGTATCTTGTCACATTCTGTTTTACTTTTTTCTGACTGGAAGAAGATGCGGTAATAATGGTCTTTGGAGTAAGAGAGGACTGGGACAAGGGCTTTGTCATATTGGGCTGCTATCAGCTGCACTTTTCGGATGAGGATACGCAATCCCACCTCATGCATCAGATGGTTTCTCAATGGTGTTGCCCAGTATTTCCGCTTGCATGCTTTTTGGTACGTTCCTGCCAATGGTGCAGTATCGGTAGCGGTGACTGCAAGGATACCTGTTCTGCTCAATCGCTTTATTGCTGCATCTAAGAATGGGTTGGGTGAGCCGAATGGGTCAATGTCAATGTAATCGAAGCCTTTTGAGTTGAGAATGAATTCGTTGGCGTCTTTGTTTGTTATTGTAATGTTTTTTATTTTGTTTAGCTTGAGGTTGTTCTTTATTGCTTTTACTGCACTTTTGCTGCTGTCGTTGATCGAAATTGATTTGATGATTTCCCGATTTAACTCATTTATGAATCGGATGGAACGAATGCCGCTGCCTGCCAACGGATCAGCGATTTGTAAGTGTTTTCTATTCAGCGCGTTGAGCAGTAGAATGGATGTATCTCGGTTGAATTTCATGATGGGGTTGTAGAAGACTTCCAGTTGTTTGGAGAGCTTGCCTTGGGAAGCGGTGATGATTGTCGAAGACTCAGTTATTTGGTGCATTATTAATCAGAATTTAACAAGGTTTAAGTTGATTTCGCATCTGCGGGTTGTGGGGTTTCTGCAATGGGTTGTTCTGCAGGGTGTTCTCCATTTCCGTTTCCATTGCTTGGCGCTGGAGCAGCACTGTTTCCTCCAAGGTTATGTTTCCTATAGTAATGTCTAAATGAATTGTAACTCATTCCCAGCGCTTCTGCTGCACGCCTCTGGTTTCCATGCGTGCTCTCAAGCGCTACTCTTAATAGCTCAGCCTCAAAATCTTCAAACGTCATGCCTATTTTAAAACCACGCGTGGCGAGTGCTTCCTTTTGTGCTTGATTTCCTCTATTAACTGAATATCCAGCAATAATCTCTTCTATTGTTTCTGGACTCACTGTGGGCTCGTCTTCGTTATACATAGCCATGTACACTGCAGTCTCGAGCTGGCGCACGTTGCCTGGCCATTTGTAGTCCATAAGTAGCATCATTGCGGCGGGATCAAATGGCTTCGCCGCTCTTCCAGTTTTGTGCTCGTACTTACTTGCAAAATACTGAATGAGAAGTGGAATATCTTCCCGTCTTTCTCTGAGCGCTGGTACTTCAATTGGAATGCCGCGGATTCTGTAATAGAAGTCTTCCCTGATCGTTCCATCTGCGAGTGCGTATTCTATATCAATGTTTGTTGCAGCTATTAAACGGAAATCAACGTCTCTTCGATGTGAAGAACCAATTCTTGTTACTGCTTGCTCACCAAGCACTCTTAAAAACCTTCTTTGGCCATAATGAGTTAGTTCTCCTACTTCATCGAGAAACAGTGTACCACCATGTACTTCTTCGATTTTTCCCGGCTTTCCCGTTTTTGATGCACCGGTAAATGCATTTTTTTCATGCCCGTACAACTCTCCCTCAAGAAGAGACTCTGCTAAGCCCGCACAATTTACCTCGACAAACGGGCCTTTAGCTCGAACTCCGAGATGATGAAGGTTCTGCGCGATGAGTTCTTTACCTGATCCTGTTTCACCGGTAATAATTACGGGAAGTGGTGCGTCGCAGTATCTTTTAATTTTTGCTCTCAGCTGAGTTATTTCTTTACTCATTCCAACAATTTTGTACAACTCTCTTGGATCCCACTTTGCGTCTTCCATAAGCTCATCTATCAACAATTATAAATTATATAAATTTTGCTAAAGTCTATTATTGAGGCTAACATTTTTAAACAACAGGCTGGAATAAACACGTATGACCATCAGAAGCCCTATCTGCACTATCGTCGGTCATGTGGACCATGGAAAGACGAGTTTATTAGACAAAATTAGAGGAACGGCTGTCACCAAGACCGAAGCGGGCAGAATCACTCAGGCAATCGGCGCAAGCATCATCCCTCTTTTTGTCATCAGAAAGTTATGCGGGAAGCTGCTTGAGCAGCTTAAACTAGAGCTGACCATTCCTGGTTTGTTATTTATCGATACGCCCGGCCATGCAGCATTTACCAACTTACGTAAACGAGGCGGTGCTTTGGCGGATATTGCTGTTTTAGTTGTTGACATCAATGAAGGGTTTAAGCCGCAGACCATCGAAAGCATTGAAATATTAAAATCAGATAAAACACCGTTTGTTGTTGCAGCAAACAAGATTGATCTTGTGCCTGGATGGCAGCAGGGAAGTTCATTGCTTCAGAACATCAACCAGCAGGCACAGCGAACAAAAGAAGTGTTGGATACAAAGTTGTATGAATTGGTCGGGAAGCTATATGAGCTTGGCTTTGGCAGCGAGCGCTTTGACCGTGTATCTGATTATACCAAACAGGTTGCAATCATTCCGGTGAGTGCACACACAGGCGAAGGAATTCCTGAGCTGCTCATGGTTCTCGCGGGGTTAGCACAGAAGTTTTTGAAGTTGCAGGTGACTGAAGGTGATGCAAAAGGAACTATTCTGGAGATCAAAGAGGAGAAGGGGCTAGGGGTTACTGCAGACGTTATTCTTTATGATGGAACACTCAAAATTAATGATACTATCGTCATTGGTGGATTAGACAAGGCAATCATCACCAAGGTGCGAACTTTGTTAGAACCTGCGCCATTGGCTGAGATGAGAGTGAAGAAAACTAAATTCAAGAGGGTCAAAGAGGTGTTTGCGGCAACGGGCGTTAAGATAGCTGCGCCTGAACTGGATGGAGTCATTCCGGGCATGCCATTGCGCGCTGTTGTTGGTGACGTTACACCTGTTGCAGAAGAGATACAGCGGGAAGTCAAAGAAGTGTTGATCGAAACCGATGATGAAGGAGTCATTATCAAAGCAGATACGCTGGGCAGTTTGGAAGCACTGATTGTGCTGTTGAAGGAAAATGGCATTCCCATCAAGACTGCTTCTGTTGGAAGAATTTCAAAGAAGGATATCACTGAAGTCGAAGTTTCGGGAAGGGAAAATCCATTCTATGGTGTGCTGCTGGGGTTTAACACGTCGTTATTGCCCGATGCAGAGGATTATAGGAAAGGAAAGGACATGCATGTCATCCTGCATGATGTGATTTATCGCATTATTGATGAGTATAAAAAATGGAAGGAAGAGAAGAAGAAAGCAATGGAGATGGCTGAGTTGGATAAGCTGGTGCGCGGTGGGAAGTTTAGGATATTATCAGGCTATGTGTTTCGGCAAAGCAATCCCGCGGTTGTGGGTGTTGAGATTTTATCCGGACGAATTAAATGCGGTGAGGCAGTGATGAATAAAGAAGGACGGAAGCTGACGGCGGTGAAGAATATTCAGGAAGAAAAAGAAAATGTGACGGTTGCAGCTGCAGGCAAGCAGGTTGCGGTGTCGATGGATGGCGTGATGGTTGGACGGCAGATCCATGAAAGCGATGTGCTGTATATCGATGTGCCGGAAGATGACTTTCGGAAAATGAAAGAGCTGAAGCATTATCTGGACAAGAAGGATGTTGAGCAGTTAAAAGAGATTGCAGAGATCAAAAGGAAAGTGAATCCGGTGTGGGGCATATGAAAACATTAAGAATATTGAACACTCGTGAAGTGAAAGAGATTATGAAGAAGTTGGAGCAGCAGTTTGGGATTACATACAAGCTGGATTATGCGTTTTTGCTTGATCAGCAGCAGAAAATATGGCTGGTGCATAAAGACATTAATCTAATTGATTTTGAGCAATTGCGCATCAATACGATTGGGTTGTATTTCGCTGAAATCAACAAGTATGGGGAAATCAGGTTAACGATTGAAGGCTCGCAGATGGTTGGACAATTTGCAACGAAGAATGTTGTTGTTTTGGATGAGAAAGATGTTCGACTCTATTTTAAGGGAGAAGATGTGCCAATGGATGTTGAAGGAAGCCCGTTTTTGCTGTTGAAGTTTCGTGATGATTTCTTTGGCTGTGCGAAGTATAAAGATGGTGAGTTGTTGAATTACCTGCCGAAGGTGCATCGGACACAAGAACTCGTATTATGACTCAATTAAAATTGCAGGATATTATTCGTAAGCATCAGAAGCTTGTCACGTACAGAGGGGCCCAACCAAGCGAACCCATCAGTCAGTAGCGCGTTTCTTGCGACAATATTTTGACCCAAACAGTAGCGATTACGGCAGTGCATTGTTTGCCACGGTTGAACTCTTGTGGAATGGTGTTAGATGGGGAAATAATAACGATCCCAAAAAGGAAGTGGTTATTTACTTATTGGAACACAAACATCATCTTTATGTTGCTGTTTCGGATGAAAGGAGAGGTTTTGACTTAGAAAAAACTCTAATGGAGGAACGCTGGATTAGAGCAAAAGGCAGCTACGGTTATGGGCTGAGAGTGACAAAAAGTGTCGTGGATGAGCTCTATAGCTTTGGTGACAATGTTGTTTATTTTAGGAAGAGCATTCCATCGTCTCGCGTTCGCTAACCTCTCCATATCTCATCTCCAATCCAATGGAGGTTCTTCACGACTTTGCCTTTATCAAGCTTTTTCATCTCATCTGAGGAAACCAATGCTTTGCCTACTGCAAGCGGCTTCCTGTTCTTCTCGTCCACAATTGCAATAATCTCATCTTTCTTAAGCTCATCAAATGCAACAATCCCTGGCCGCATGATGTCTGCACCATTCACGATGAACTTCACTGCGTTCATATCAATGGTTATGGTTTTAAGAAAGTTGTTCTTTAACAGATTGTGCAGCGTTGGGATAAACTCGGGAACATATGCAAAAAGCGTTGTCTTATTTTTTACCATCAGCTTGCCGTCGAAGAATACCTTGTCTTTTTTTGAAAAGAAATCGCTGGCGCAGAATGCTGCATGTATCTTGCCATTTATCTCATGAATCTCTTTGTTGCTGAGCTGTTTCATTCTATCGTTATCTTTATCTTATCGTTTTTCTTCAGTTGTTCAACTACTTTTATATCCAATTGCATTGCTGCCTTGTCCGCTCTCATTGCAAATGTTCGTTTTGATGCAAAATTAGTTATTCTTATGACCATCTCGTGTTCGTCTGAAAAGTCCGGGTTTGGCGCTGCAAGGATTGTTTCTTTCATTCCATTCGCGGTTATTGTTATCTTTATCTTCTCTTTTGTAAGGAACTGTTTTAACTTTTTTATTTCAAAATCTGCATTTACGGCAACGATACAATCACCGTTCTCAGTCAAGTTAGAATCTTTTGTGAATTCAAAAGTGTTTCTATGCGTTGCACGGATGTTTGGATGGCCTGTTGCTGTAAATGTATACATTATTTCAGAATATCTTCAATAGGCTTTTTCTTTTTGGCTTGTTTGGCAAGCTTCTCCAGGTCAACGCCCAATGCCTTGAGCTCTTTGATGTGCATCTGCATGAGCTGCTCCACAATGTTCAGGATCTTGAGCATCTCTTCGCGCTCTTTTGATAATGTTGCCAATGCGCCTTTGTGAAAGCCTACCTGCTCGTCACTGGTTGTGCCATTTTTTGCCATCTTCCATCAAATGAGTGGAAGGTTTTTAAATGTTGTTGTTTATGGCGGGCTTATGGAGCTATGGTTTGATGACAATCTCATTGAAGAAGAGCAGTGGGGAAGGACAGTTGAACGGCTGCAATCAGAGACTGGTGATTTCATTGAAGATGAGACAGTATGTAGAGCGTTAATTACAAAAGAACTTGTCTCTGCTGTGAAACAGAGAATGCCTCAGAGTAAGTTTGGCATATTCTTGTCGGGTGGGCTTGACAGCTCGCTTTTAACATTGATTGCACAGCAGTTGAAAGGTCAATTTATCTGTTATACGGCAGGGTTTGGTGAAGCGAAGGATGCTGCATTTGCACGGAAAGCTGCGGAAAGTCTTGGTGTTGAATGGAAACTCAAACTATTAACGATTGATGAGGTTGAAACGTATATTCAGAAAGCGGTTGCAATCATGAAACCCGTGCAGCTCGTTGATCCGGTCAGTGTTGGTGTGAGTGCGGTGCTGATGGCGGCTGTTGATCTTGCTCGGGCAGATGGCGTTACTACATTTTTTGGCGGATTAGGTGCGGAAGAAATCTTTGGCGGCTATCACCGGCATGTTGAAGCAGAAGATGTGCATGAGGAATGCTGGCGAGGATTGAAGGCGATGTGGGGCAAAGACTTCGTTCGTGATGCTGCGTTGGCTAAGGCTTTAGGTATTACGGTTCTGACTCCGTTTTTGGATGAGAAGCTGATAACAGCAGCGATGAGAGTGCCTGGAAAGTATAAAATTGTCGATGGCGCTCAAAAATCTGTGATTTTTGGCACCTCAAAATCTGCTGATTTTGCTGGCGAGCGAAAGGTGATTTTACGGAAAGCTGCAGAAGAGCTTGGCCTGGTGAAAGAGATTGCATGGCGGAAGAAGAGTGCTGCACAATATGGCAGCAGTTTCGACAAGGCGCTTGAGAAGCTGGCGAAGAAGCATGGGTTTAAGGACAAGGGGTTGTATTTGAAGAGCATCCGAAAGGCTTTTTAAGGGGTGGCCTTTTTTGTTGTTTCATGAAGTATGATACCAACGCGATCAGGAATTACTTTGGCATATACGAGAATGCTTTTTTAGCGGAATTCGGCCGAAAAGGTTTTGATCAGCCTGGTGGCAGGCATGCACCTATACCATTTTTAGGCCTTAACAACTGCATTGGCCAGCTTGTGCGTGATGGCACGATTCCTGACAAGCCCGTTGGCGTCCTTGGTTCAGGTGATGCCCGAGTTAATGTAGCTCTCAATACCAATGAGAGAGACTCGTATGGACTTGAAGAGGTAGTGAGTTTTTATAAGCTTGGTCGCCTTACTATTGATGCGCTCAGAGGTGCAGCGCTCACAAGGCCGAAGCGCCCCATCGTTCTTGGTCACGGTAATTTTTTTGATTTAGAAAGCTATAGACAATTCGGTTTATCATTTGCTGATTTTTCTACTCTCTATCATAATGATGGTACAGGTGATTATCGCCATGTCGAGCGTGTTGCACGCCTTGTTATTGATGAGTCACCGTCAGATACGGTCCTTTTGCTGGCAAATCATCTGGGAATACCATTCGCCTTTGCCGGATTGTCGTGTAAAACGACCTATCGCGTCTGGGGCGGAAAGAATGCTGTCGATGGCATGTGGATTCACGTCTATAAGAAGGCTGGTCCTATAGAAGATGCACGACCACGGAAAAAACATGCCCATACAGATTTAGTTGTTTCTCGGTAGAATCATCTCACGTGTATCTCAACCACATCCTCGTCTTTCAACATCTGTTTCAGCGATACTTTCTGTCCAGGAAACTTTGCTGAATTTCCCCAGATACGCGAAAACCTAAACTTCTTCACGAAGTCTTTGTGCAGCTTTTCGCAGACATCTTTGATAGTTGCGCCTGATTTCATGATCAATGGCTCAGTCATGTCTGCTTCTTTCCGCGCTTCCTTCGTGTAAATGCGGATGAAATTCAATTTTGTGAAAATAAGCTCTTTTAATTTTTCAATATTCTCACCAGTTACGCCTGAAACTGCGAGGTCAGCATGAGTCTGCTTTATGATCTGCTGCGCTTTGTCCGGCGCTAGATCCATTTTATTTATGACGGTTATCGCTGGCACGTATTTCTTGTTTTTCTGTATCGCATCAATCAGCTGGTCTTGTGTAATGTCATCGCGTATTACAATCTGTGCGTTGTTTATCTTCAATTCTTTGCATATGCCTGCAATCGTTTCGCGGTCGATCTTTGTCAGCTTTACAGTTGTGCCGATGTCTAGACCGCCGCGCTCTTTCTTTGTGATGCTGACGTCAGGCTTTACTTCATTTATCCGCAGGTGTGTGTCGTGAAGCTCTCGCTCGATAACCGGAAGATGCTCGGGATGAAAAATATCCAGCAAAATAATCACCAAGTCTGCATTGCGCGTCATCTGCAGCACCTCTTTCCCTCGCCCTCTGCCCGACGCAGCGCCCTCGACAATTCCCGGCACATCAAGTATTTGTATCTTTGCGCTGTTATATTTCAGCAAGCCCGGGATTACGGTTAAGGTTGTAAATGCGTACGCAGCGACCTCTGACTTTGTGCCGGTGAGAATGTTGAGCAGTGTTGATTTTCCAACCGAAGGGAAGCCAACGAGAATGACGGTTGCGTCACCTGATTTTGAGACTGCGAAGCCTGATGTTGCAGGGCCTTTTCTCGAGGCTTGCTTTTCTTTTAACTGGGCTATCTTCGCCTTGAGGATGCCGACTGCCTTCTGCGTCTTTTTGTTGTATTTTGTCTTGCTTAGCTCCTGTTCAAGCTCCTGAATGCGGTCTTGTGATGACATAAATTTTATAAGCTCATCTGCTGTTTACCACCCTATGGCGTTCGAAACAATGTTGAACTATTTAAATGCTTTATTTTCGGGATTTCTTGATAAAGCAGTCATCGCGCTTATCATTGTCCTCGTTGGCTTCATTGTTGGGCGGTTAGTGGGCAGGCTGCTGTGGAAAGTGCTGCATGAGATAGAATTAGATACCATTCTCAACAAAGCAGGATTTACGATGCCGCTGGAGCATACGATTTCCACATTGATTGCATACTTGATTTATTTCATCGCTATTGTCATGGCACTGAATCATCTTGGATTGACCGCAGTTGCATTGTACATCATTGTAGGAGGGGCTGTTGTTTTGGTTATTATTGCAACGGTGCTGGGCATTAAAGATTTCATACCGAACATGATTGCAGGGATATTTATCTATAGGAAGGGGTTGTTCAAGGAAGGACAGACAATCATCGTGAAGAACGTGGAAGGGAAAGTGAGACGAGTGAGCATTGTCGAGACAGAGCTAGAGACGAAGAAAGGGGATTTGATCTATGTTCCGAATTCGTTGTTGGTGAAGTCAACGCTGATGGTGAGGAAGAAATGAAGTTTTTCAATCCACTGTGGTATGTTTTTCTGGTTCTGATAGTTTTATGGCTGGTGAGTGGGTTCTTGTTTGTCTCGCGATTGACTTCATCAGGATGCCTCAAGCTTTATGATGCCGCTGGCAACTATGCCGGGAATTGCTGGTTTGATTACACTATTTTAGCCGCTTCTGCTTTTGTCTTACTTACAGCATACTTCATCATTGTAATTGTTACTTATTTCAAGAATAGATAAACGTCACAAACTCTCAATCATACTCACCACATTCCAAATCTGTGAACGGATGTGAGGGTCAATGTTGTTTGCGGCAACCAAATCCTCAATCTCTTCAAGCGCCTTGTCTTTGCCCAGCTCAGGGTCGCTCTGAAGGTGGGCAATAATCTTGTCGATATACAATTTCACGTTCTTGTTGATGCCCTGCTCGTCCTTCAGCTCATTCAGCGTGTCAATAACTTCTGCAATCATTTCAGCTCCTTGACAACCTGCTTTTGCAGCTCGTCAGATTTTTTCTGCAATCGCTCTTCCTGCGTTTCTATATTTTTAATGCGCAGCTCCAACATATCTCTCTTGGCATTTAAATCTTTTTCCAGCGTTTCACGGTTGCTGAGGATCATAATGTTGCCAATGATCTTATAGGCCTGCTTTGCATCCTTGAGCTCGTTCACTGCAGATTCGATTTCATTCAACTGCAGCTGAAACTGCTGTTTCTGCACGAGAAGCTGCTGTAAATTGTGCTGAAGAAGCTGCAATTGCGCTAATTCTTTATTTTTTGCCATGAATCTTCTCTGCGGTCTCAATCAACCTTGTCAACGATGTGGTGATCGCTTTCAGCGCGGTTGCATCCTGTGCATTTATAGTAATTTTAATGTTATCGGCCTGTGTTATTGTAACGGTGAAACGCCTTGTGGAGACCGCTTCAGGCTTGAGCGCCCTGTAGAGATTTTCGTTGTTGTCGCACTCGATCGTTGCGGTGTACATCAAAAACCTCCTGTTTTTGAGACCCACAAAATCTTTGTGGTTATCATCGCGCTTTTACTTTTGTTGCTGTCTTGCGCTCCTTATACAGCAGTTTGCTGCCGCAATAGGGGCAGCGGACTTTGGTGCGCAAATACTCGTCGCCTACCTTTTTCTCGCAGTGGAAACATTTGTAGCTGTTCATTCTTCCTTTGTTATAACGACGGTTCTCGCTACGGTGTATGCCCTGCTTGTAAATGTTGTATCACATTTGTTGCATTTCCATATGCCGACACTTAACCGTTTTACTTTCTTATACGTGCAATACGGGCATTTTTGATAGGAGCGTTGAATGCGCTCAATCTTGTCTATCTTGATCTTACTTCTTGGCCCATATCGTGCGCCAAATCGCTTTGTTGTTGAAAGTTTTTCGACTTTTTTCATTGGAATTGGGCTTTCATCCCCCTTAACTCCTTGCTGTGCGACTCTTTCTCCAATACTTATTTTTATTGGAGTTAATGGGGCTGCCCGGACCTTCGATCGGGGTTATGCCCCTCTTTTTCGAACCGGGGTCACCTGGTCCCAAACCAGGAAGGATGGTTGCTCGCGTGTGCTCCAAGCTACCCCACAGCCCCGAATAGTTAAGCTTGGTGGGGTAGGCTTTTTAAAGGTTGTGGTGCTTGTTATCAGATGGCCATCCGCTACAAGCAAAAATGCAGCAGGTGCAGGAAGAACTATGTTTCCGTCACATGGAAAATTAAGTTCCCTGTCTGCTATGACTGCGAGAAGAAAGAGATGGAAGGGGAGATTAAAGATCCAGAGATGAAGAAAATGTTTGACATTCCGGTTGATTTTTACAAGGAAAACATGTTCTTAAGGGATATCAAAATCAATTATTTGCGGTTTGGGAAGCTGAGCGAGCGGCAGATTGAAGCGTTTAAGAAAGTGGTGAAGCAGATGAAGGAGAAGGCAGAGGATTAGCATTTCTTCTCATCAAACAATTTATAAATCTCCCGTTAAGCTTATCATCCATGGAAGAAATCACCACAGCACAAAAACACAAGCTGAAAGCGTTCGTGAAAGAGCTGAAGCAATATCATGCAAACCATACGGAGTTAGTTACGGTGTATATTCCTGCGGGATATGAAATCACAAAAATCATCGGCCATCTTGCGGATGAAGTTGGGACCGCTGCAAACATCAAGAGCACAAGCACACGGAAGAATGTGCAGGCAGCGTTGGAAAAAATGATCCAGCATCTGCGACTGTACAAACGGACGCCGCAAAATGGCCTCATGGTGTTCTCGGGCAATGTTGCTGCGCGCGAAGGGCAGCAGGATGTGCGCGTGTGGAGCATTGAGCCGCCTGTTCCTGTGCCGATGCGGACCTATCGATGCGACAAAGAATTCCTGCTTGACTTGCTGGAGGAAATGATTCAGGACAAGACGGTGTATGCTCTTGTGGTGATTGATCGGAGAGATGCGAATATTGCGTTGCTCAGGGGCAAATCAATCATTCCACTTACTAAAACCCATTCTGAAGTGCCGGGAAAGTTTCGCGCGGGGGGACAATCAGCTCAGCGATTCCATCGCCTCATTGAAGGTGCAGCGAAAGAGCATTACCGAAAAGTTGCTGAGCATATGAAAGACCAGCTTCTGCACATCAAAGATCTGAAAGGCATCATCGTTGGCGGTCCCGGGCCGACAAAACACGATTTCATTGAGTTAGGGCAGATCACGAATGAGCTGAAGAAGAAGATTATTGCAATTAAGGATTTAGGCTATACCGGAGAGTTTGGACTGCAGGAGCTTGTTGACTTAAGCCAAGACGTGCTGGCGCAGGAAGAGATTGGAGAAGAAAAGAAAATCATGACGGAATTCTTTGAACGATTGGCAAAAGAGCCGGAAAAAGTTTCGTATGGGAAGGATTCGGTGCAGAAAGCAATTGAGATGGGTGCAGTTGATGTGCTGCTGCTGTCGGAGATAATTGATGATAAATTGATTGAAGCGTTAAGTTCGGATGCAGAGAAGTTCCGGTCAAAAGTTGTTATTGTTTCTGTTGCGACACGTGAAGGGGTGCAGTTAAGAGAGATGGGGGGCATTGCGGCATTGTTAAGATTTGCGGTGGAAGCGTAAGTTTTTTATTTGTGATAATGTTTTTTCTTCTGAATGGCCCTCGTTGCTCACGCATTCACCTTGCTCTACCCAGAAAAAGAATTTACTTATACTGCACACATCAAATATTCCGGCAAATTCAAGCCCTACAACGCACGCGTTCAGCTGAGAGAAAATCATTTGCAGTTCAGGCTGAGCAAAGAATGGAAAGATGTTGATGATGAGATTGTTATTGGACTAATTCAACATTTGCTGTTGCGATTGCTTGGCGGGAAACAAACGACATTTAACATCAACCTCTATCATGGGTTTTTGAAGAAGCTGCCCAGCGTTGCTGAGGCGGACATTGGCGATCCTCTGCTTGCGGAATCGTTCAAGCGTGTCAATGACAGTCATTTCTCGGGCTTTATGGAGCCTGCATCATTACGCTGGGGAACAGAAAGCACGCGGACGCTTGCACACTATAATCTGCATACTGATACGATAACCGTTTCAACAATCTTTCAGAACGCATCGCAGCATCTCCTGGATTATGTCATGCATCATGAGATGCTGCACAAGAAGCACCAGTTCACCAGCAATGGGAAGCAGTCACGATTTCATACGACGGCTTTTCGGGAAGATGAGAAGAAGTTTGGGAATGTTGAAGCGATTGAGAAGGAACTGAATGCGTTTGTCAGGAGGCATAAGAGAGGGTGGGGATGGTTTTGAATTATTTTGTCCCTTCGTAGGCTTTGTGATGGGGGTGGCATAGTCCGCCTTTCTCCAAATACGCAAGCTCAGCTAATGGGCTTCCCTTATGAACGGTTAGATTAGGTAATCGTTCATAGCATTGTTCTATCATCTCTTTTTCTCTGGGTAGCACTACTGCTCGATTTAGGCGCGCTTTTCTAAGATTACGAGCTTTGTCAAGATTGAGCACTCCAACTAATATTGCATTCTCAAGATTTGCGTCGGTCATCTCCGCTCCTTCGAAGTCAGCCCCTCTTAAGTATGCATAACTGAGATCTGTTCCTCTTAGGTCAGCGTTTCTTAATATTATCCTGTCTGTCCACGCGTTCGCAAGAACTGATTGTCGCACATTTGCACCACTCAAATCGGCATCTTCAAGACATGTTTCCGGGCAATTGTATCTCTGCGAGAAGTTTGCTCTCTGAAAATTTGCTTTGTAAAGTTCCACTCCATAAAGCCACGCGCCTGAAAAATCTGCATCCTCCGCCTGCAAAAACGGCAATTCTAATCCCATCATTTTCACTCCTCTGAAACTTGAGCCATTTACCATTAAAGGATTTGCTTTGAAAACTCCAGCTTTTGCACTTTCTCTCAGATACACAATCAGTTCGCCAAGCTCCCCGACGACGAATTTCCCCTTATCGAGCTCCACAAGATCCGTATCTGCGGGCAGCTGTACATATCTTAGGTCTTTTTCACCCGCAAGAATTTTTCTGATGAATTCCTGTTTGCTTATTTTTATCAGTTTTTTCCCCATCCCGTCGGATTCTTGATATTGCACTTATTTAAACTTATTCCGATACCTTTAAAAACCACCGCATTTTATTTTTCCTTATTTGTAGTGCACAATCGGAGGTTGTTTTCATGGGTGTTACGCAAAAGACAGCAGGAAACGTCAAAGAGGGTGATACTATTTTGCTTGATGGTGTTCCGTGCAGGGCTGTCAGCATCAGCAAGTCAAAGCCGGGAAAACACGGCGCTGCAAAGGCGAGAATTGTCGCAATAGGGATTATCGACAACAAAAAGCGCGATGTGGTGATGCCGGGCAGTGAGCGCATTGATGTGCCGCTCATTGAGAAGAAAACTGCGCAAGTGCTGAGCGTGTCGGGCAACCTCGCGAATGTGATGGATATGGAAAGCTATGAAACATTTGATTTGGAAATTCCTGAGGAGCTCAAAAATGATGTTAAGGGTGGCATTCAGGTGCTCTATTGGCTGCTCACGGGACACAAAATGATGAAACAGGTGAAAGGCGGGTAAATGGCAAAACAAAAATCTGCGATTTTTGAGCCTTGCCAAATTGGAGGCACTCCATTTGGCAAAGTTTGAAGAAGCATTAGCACGGATGTTCAGGAACGTATTTGTCTGCAGGAAGTGCAAGCATAAAATACGCGCCCCAAGCATGAAAGTCAGCCAGGGCTTGGTAAAATGCAGAAAGTGCGGAAGCAGAATATTGCGCCCACGCCGCCGTAAGTGACGCTGTCTTTCTTAGTGCAGTTCAAATGGATAATTTTATTCTATCTCATTATCATTCTTTTTTTGTACATTAAACGAAAAAACGTGACGGTTCAGGCAAAAGTCATCGTCTTGTACCGGACGTTACTTGGAATACGTTTTATCGAGAGGTTTTCTGAAAAATACCGTGAATGGGTGAAATTGTTTGGGTTTGCGGGCATTGGTATCGGTTTTATCGGGATGGTTGTCATCGCGTTTTTCTTGCTCGCGAGTTTTCTCCAACTGTTTCTGCGCCCTGAACAGCCGCCGGGTGTTGCACTGGTGTTGCCAGGAGTTGAAATTCCGGGCGTAGGTATATTGCCCTTCTGGCACTGGCTCATCGCCATATTTATCATCGCAGTCGTGCATGAGTTTTCGCATGGCATTGTTGCACATGCGCATGGGCTTAAAGTCAATTTCACCGGGCTTGTACTGCTTGGGCCAATCATCGGCGCGTTTGTAGAGCCGGACGAAAAGAAGTTAATGAACTCTCCTGATGTTGTCCAGTATTCTGTCTATGCTGCTGGAGCCTGGTCAAATGTTATTCTTGCGGTTGTGGCTGCATTGTGCCTCTCTTTTGTTTTTGCGCCATTGCAGCAAACGCTTGTCGAGCCGATGGGATTTACATTTGGTAAGTATTATGACGGGGAGTTTCCTGCACGGGAGTCTGGATTATTGCCCGGAGTGGTCATAACCAAAGTCAACAATATTTCAGTCAGAAGCTATACCGATTTTGCACGTGAGTTCCAGCATGTGCGGCCGAGCGAGCGCGTTTCCATCGTGGCAGGCGATAAGAGCGTCACTCTCACTGCTGCTGAGCATCCGGAGCAGAAAGGGCAGGCGTTCATCGGCATTGCAGCTATCAAGAACGAGTTTACGCTGAAAAACAGCAGCAATGCTTGGCTCAATAGCATCTTGCTCACACTGACTGAATTCTTGCGATGGCTGTTCCTGCTCAGCTTTGGCATTGGTCTGTTTAACCTGTTGCCCCTGCCCATCGTTGATGGCGGGAGGATGATCCACACTTTTTTGAAAAGGCTTTATGGTGAAGAAAAGGGAAACAGAAGATATGGAAAAATAGGCATGTTCTTTTTTGTTCTTTTGGTGCTGAGCTTGGTCATACCCCTCTTTTTATGATGTCAGAATTTTCCATCCTGTCTGTGACCGGTGGCATGGTTGCTCTCCATTCTCGTGGGCTGGAAAATTCTGAGCACTAAGAACCACCCATCAATCAAATCCCACTCGTCTGTACGAGAAATTCTTTAAAAATTAAGAAATAAAAAATAAAACTATCTTCGCCTTCTTCTTGTTACTTTCCTCTTTGTTGTGCGCCGTCGTGTTGATCTTCGCTTCGTCGCCTTCTTCCTTGTTGTTTTCTTTCTTGCAGCCATGATTGGCACCTCCTTTTTGAATTACTCTGCAAATAACTTTTTAGTATATAAACTTTGTTGTTTGATGCAAATTTAATTATTTTTTTTCTTCGGTGTGAAAGTTTTTTAAACAGCAATTCATTTTGTTTCGGCATGGACATCAGATATAATGTTGGTGCACTACGCGCGCAAAAATCTGTCGACGGTAAACCAGACTTCTTGCTGACAAACCGCGATGGCTCGTATTACTCCAGCAACGGGGATGTGCAGCATGGTGGATGGTTCGTGCGTGAACAGGATACATTGTTCCGTGTGCTTGCGGAAGTCCGCATCGCTGCGCCGAAAGTCAGCACTATCGAACATCGGCTGTATTCGGTTGTACAATATCGCAACGACGTGCGTGAAAACTTTTTTCTTCCGTTCAAGGAACGTGCGCTTGTGTACACTGTACGTCCGACGACTGATGTCGATCTGGTACTTGACGTGCGCAAGACATCCGATGAAAGCAGCAAAAGGCGTTTTTATGATGTTATGGCTGATGATGACTGCACGTTGATTACATTTACCAAAGAAGATGCAAAGCCGTTCTTTATTGCTGTCAATATGAAAGGGAAAGCGTTGAACAAGTGGGAGAAGCGCTATTATGGAGTGTCTGCGCGCGCTGTCTGCAGGGCAGTGCGGCTTCACGGCTCGCGGTTTGTCATAACAGCAGGCATGGATCGTGCACAGGTGTTGCGGGATAATAACCGAATTTCACAGAATCTTCCAAGCCTTGTGGCGGCGCAGCGCAAGTATGCTGGGACTTTTACTCGCATCAGTATTGATAGAGCTGTTGCAAGTTTTGCGCTTGACAGCTTTGTTTCGTACAATCAGGGAACCATTTCTGGTTTTTCTGAGCACGATGAGTTATTCGCGCTTCGAGCCATGCTCTTGCTTGGAGAGAAAGATTTTGTATGGAAAGTCTTGTTCAGGCAGCTGCGCGCGCTGCAGCCCAATGGGTTATTGCCTGGTGCGGATGTTGGTTCAAGCTGTTTGTTATTTTTACGAGCAAAAGATTTTTTGGAGCGTTCACAAGATGGGCGCGCGCTTGTCGAAGAAAAGCTTGTTCATACGATTGAAAAATTCCATGCGCATCACACAAAAAACGGCTTGGCATGGGGCCAGGCGGAGGGCGCGCGCTCGCGTGCTTCCATTGAGCTGCAGGCATCACGGTTAGCTCTCTATAAGTTAGCTTTTGCTTTGACAAAGAACAGTTTGTATAGGGATAATGAGGAGAAGTTACGGTTGAGTGTGCGTGAACTTTTTTGGAACGGGCATATGCTTGCAGATGGCTTGGCTGATTTCACTCCGCGGACAAATGTTTTCCTGACAGCATATATCTATCCTGAGCTGTTGAGTGCTGAAGAATGGAAAACCTGCTTTGTCAGTGTACTGAATGCGCTTGAGCATTGTCCTTTGGCAGATCACTGTGTCAATAACATTGCAGCCATTGTGATGCATCGCGTTGCACCGCAGTTTTTCAAGAATCATATCACTAACATCTATTCTGCTTCGCGTGACGAACTGCTGTGGCGTGGATGCGTTGGGATGCCGTCAGAAAAGCTTGATGGCGATGTGAGCGTGCTGAGTGCTGCAACGTTTGTAGAACTCTGCAATGAACTTGGCAAATAGATTATTTGATAGCTGCTTTTATCCGCTGATCGCCTCTTGGTTTTGCATTTTTCCCTAATTTGTAATACGTTTTTTCTGCCACGGTACCCCAGCTGAAATCGCCTTTTTCGTGCTCAACACGGTCAATCTCAAATTCACCCAGGTCAATCCCTTTACGAAGATGATAGTAAATAACTCGACGTGTTGCGGGCGCAAAAATCTGCTGGTATAGTTTGCTCAGCTGATAGCCGTATGCGCTGCCGAGAATGTACATCAGTTCGACCATGTTCTGGCGTATCTGGCTCTGCGGCGGGCGTCCTCTTTTCATTTCCCGGCTACAATCAAACTGCTTGTTAGTTTCACTTCAGGGTTTGTGCGGATCTTGTCGATCACAAATGTCGCCAGCGCGTCAGGATTTTCTGCATTGACTTCAGCAATGATATCCCACTCGCCAAAAAGAAGATAGACATTGCTCACTTCTTTCATTGCCCTGAGGTCATCGAGCATCTCGCGCTCTCCATTGCCGCTTAACGAGATTAACACGTAGGCTTTCATTTGCTCCACCCCAACGCATCCGTCGGTGGACAGGTTTATATACATTTGGCTTTTTGACTATATAGAAATGATATTGGGATTTTTATTGCATAAAGGGCAGATTGATTTAGCTATTGCAGAAGTTGAAGCAGTTGTTGGAAAAGGGTTTCTGCGGGATGACTTTTATTTCGTTGATGCTTCGTATAAAAAAGAATTCAATCGGCTTGCGTTTGTTAAGGGGATTTATAACTTGGAGCTTAGTGGCAAAAAAATAGTTAAAAAGAAACAAATAATTGATTTAAACAAAATAAATACTTTTCAGAAGAGAAGAGCGCATCTGCTGCCTGCGGGGCATCCTGCGATGACGCATCCGCGATTGGCGAGAGCGATGGTTAATCTGAGTGGCGCGAAGGAAGTGCTTGATCCGTTCTGCGGTGGTGGCGGCATATTGATTGAAGCTGGGTTGTGCGGGTTGAACGGTGTTGGTTTTGATATCGATGAGAAGATGCTGGAAAGAGCGCGGAAGAATATGGACTATTTTAGGATTAAGGACTATTCCATGAAAAAGCAAGATGCTCGCACGTTTTCAGGCAGTTATAAAGCGGTTGTCACGGATCTTCCCTATGGGAAAAATACGAAGGTTGTTGGCGATTTGGAGGAGCTTTATCTTTCATTTTTGAAAAATATCAAGAGGAATAATCTCAAGAAGGTTGTTGTTGGGTTTCCGGATTTTGTGGATTATAGACAGCTAATCAAACAAGCAAAGTTACAAATACAAAAAGAGTTTTGTTATTATCTGCATCGGAGCCTTAGTAAAGTAGTTATTGTGTTAAAAAATTAGGGAGCTGTAATAGCATTGCGCATCTTCTGCACTGCTTCGGGCTTTGCATAAATGTCAGCGCCGTGGCTTGCTAAGAACTGCGCCATTTGCATTGGCATGTTGCCGCATGCAGCAATCTCAACTCCATGTGCTTTGCATCCTTTGATTGCAGTCTCGATCAGACTGAGCACCGCAGGATGCATCAGGTTGAAATGCTTCTTTACTTTGGGATTGTGCTTGTCAATGCCGAGCACGAGCTGTGCGATACTTTCGATGTTCATGCACGCAAAGCTTACTCCCTCTTTGCAGATGTCTGCTATGGCTGCGCAAGATGCAGGTGTTTCAATCATGACTCCAATGTTAACATCTTTCAGCACTTCCTTCGCTTTTCTCACTTCTTCTTTGTCAGACACAAAAGGAAGGACAATCCCAACGTTGTACCCTTGCTCCAGTAATTTCTTTACTGCTGCATATTCTGCTTTGAGAATTTCAGGCTCGTCAAGCAATCTTCTTACACCGTGCCAGCCAATGAGCGGATCGGCTTCATAGGACTCTTTGTGGCCGCCTTTGAGCGTGCGATATTCGTCCGAGCGCATGTCTGAATTACAGAGCCAGAGCGTGCCTATCGTACCCATCTTCTTTATTTCATTCACGAGATGCTTTGTATATTCATCAGCGCGCTTTTCACGTATGAAATGTGCAGGATGCGTATTTGAGGATGCAATGATTAGCTCCGGCTGGATGAGCGCACGCTCTGCCTGTACATTCTGTCCTGCGAGGTCAAGCAGCACATGGACGTTGGTCGTTGTTTTTTCTTTTTTAGACGGTTTGACTTCTTCCCTTTGCGCACTTTCTACTTTTTTCTCTTCACTTTTCTTCTCTTCTTTTCCACTCGTCTGGCATCGAAGTATGTGCACCTGGTCGTTTTCAAGCGCCCATTCGACGTTCACTGGAATGTTAAGGTGTTCTTGTATTTTTCGTCCATATCGCGCAATCTGATAAATCTCCTTATCAGTAAGCACTTGCAATCTTCGGTCGCCTTCGGAAAGTTTTTCCTTGAGCAGCTTCCCTGTTTTTTTATCAAGAAAGAGCCTAAAATCCTGCTCTTTTACTTTTGCTTCCCTAACATTCAGCGTTTTCTTGTCAACAATGTATGTGTCAGGCTTTACAGCACCGCTTGTCACTGCCTCTCCAAGACCGTATGCAGCCAGAATAACGAGCTCATCGCTTTTGTTTGCGGGGTTTGTCGTTGACATAATCCCTGCTTTCTCGCTCTGTATCATGCGTTGGACAAGCACTGGTTTACTTTCCTTCGCCCAGCATGCAGCGATCGCTTTCAGCACATTCTGGCTGCCCTGGACATGGAAAGGCGCATCGTCACATCGTACGGTTACGATTTCTTCAGTTCCCTGCATAATCGCTTCTGCCTTGGTCTTATTTGCAACTCCCAGCAATTGGTATGAATCGGTAATAGACTCTGCAAGATTGTCCGGAAATGACATTCTGTGACCCTCTCTTTTAAGCGTCTTATAGGCATCTATGGTCACGATAAATCCTGCGGGCACCGGAAAGCTGGCGTTTGCAAGCAGTGCGAGATGTACGTTTGACCCTACTTCACTGTCTTTTTCGGAAACGTCTTTGAACCATTTGATGAATGCCATTTCCTCCTTGGATTTTCTTGCTGTTTTTAAAGATTGTTGATGCATACGTTTATATATGTTATTTTTTTTAGTTAGTTCGGTATGGATACGAAAAAAATAGGCGTTCTTGCTATTATTGGTGCAAGTGTTATGTGGGCTCTCGAGCCCGTTTTTGCAAAACTTGCCTATAGCAATGCTGATTTTCTCCAAACCTCGACAATTCGTGCTATTGTGGTTGCTTTAATCGCAGTGCTTTATGTTGTTCTCACAAAGTCCAAACTTCACGTTACAAAAAAGCAACTTCCAAAATTGATCTATATTGGTATTGTTGGGACCGTGTTCGCTGATTTGCTCTATTTCTTTTCGCTCACTCAAATCTCCGTTGTTAATGCGGTGCTAATCGGGCATATGCAGCCCATTTTCATCATTTTGATTGGGTTCTTTGTTCTTAAAGAGGAAAAATTGACAAGATATGACTATCTTGGGATCTTTGTTATGATGGTTGCAGGTTTGCTGGTGACTACAAAAACACTTCAAAACTTTTCCACGTTACAATTAGGAACAATGGGCGACTTGCTCGTTCTTTTGGCAACCGTTGCATGGGCAACAACAACCATTGCCATGCGAAAATATTTAACTGACTTGAATGCAGGGGTCTTAACATTTTACCGGTTTTCTGTTGCATCACTCGTATTTATTGTTTATTTGCTGTTTACGTCTTCAGTCACTCTCTCGAATGTTTATCAGGTCATCGTTGGCGTTATTGTCGGTGTAGGCACAATTTTGTATTACGAAGGTCTTAAACGAATTAAGGCAGCACAGGTTTCTGCACTTGAGCTCTCTACCCCTTTCTTTGCCGCTTTTCTCGGATTTTTTGTTTTAGGCGAGCTTGTCACACTGGTACAAATGTTCGGAATTGTTCTCATGATTGTAGGAATTTATTTTTTATCGAAAAAAGAAGAGTCGTTTTTCTGAGAAATTATATAAATAAGCGGCCACTGTCCAATCTTATGGAAAATGGCTTGTCGCTGGCGCAGAAAGGGCTGTATGTTGCACTCCTTGCGCTTGTTGCTTTGATGATTATTTTCTCTTTCATATCTTTGGAGAATAGGGGTATGGAAGGATATAATCGCTGCATTGAACGGAAATGCAGGATCGCTGGCGAGGAGCACTGCACCAAGTTTCGGGAGGTTAACAACTGCTGCTTGGGCGCTGGCGGAAGAGTTGCTGTTGTGGACAATGTTTACTCTTGCGCATTTAACTAACTTTCCGGCATACAACTGCGTAATACGTAAACAAGTCGCGCGGTGAAAAGTGTGTGTCATGTACGCGCAGCTTGCTTTTATGAATAATAGTAGTGATGTGGCGCTTGGAGCGCACAGGGGTTATCTCCTCTGTCATAAAATGAAACTTTTCTCTTCTGAATAGATTGATCATTTTCTCGACCGCACCAAGAATAATTTCAGACGATCCGAATATAGGCGGAATCAGCAGTATCGCATATGATCCCGGCTTTAGAACACGATTGAACTCATTCAGTGCATGAATCATGTCTTTTTCCGTGAAATGCTCCATTACACCAAGGTTCCATATACCATCGATTGAGTTGTCTTCGAATGGCATGTCTCTAATATCAGCGACAATTGGTTGAGATAAATTTTCCGGGAGTCTCGCGTGGAGCACATATTCTGAATAATCAACCGGTATCAGCTCTCGGTTATGTTTTCTAATTCTCGCTGAGCTTTCACCTGTGCCGCATCCTGCTTCGACAAACTTCCCTTGTTTAGGAAAATACTTCTCGGCGAGATGCTCCACAAACCGTGAAATGAAGAGCTTCCGGTGCAATGAGCAGATCTTTCCAAACAGTGTGCTGTCGAGCTTTTGCCACTGCTTATTCCACTCTTCTTTGGTATTGCTTTTCATTCTTCGACCCTTTCCTGCGTGTTTAAATCTTTTTCGATGTAATAGTACACTTCTATGCCGACAAAGCTTTTGTCAACTACTGCTGTGTATTTTTGCTCAATTGCCTTGGTGAGTTTCTGACCCAATCCTTTATCGTTTGAAAGGACGAGCCAGAAGGCTCTCTCGTTGGCAGTCGCCTGAAGAACTGTTTTATCGTCTATTGCTCCATCAATCTGCCTGAAGTTGTCACCAAAGTAGTATTCGAATATGTCTTGACTTGAGCCTGCGCGTGAAAAAAGGACGGTGGGCATCTCGTCCTGAGCGACGAAATCTGCAGCACTTTTCCAGTCAGGTTTTGTAGTCTTTTGATAGTATATTGAAAGTGTTCCTGCGTTAAAGAGAATGATCAGTATGATCAAGACGGTCTGCGCCTTTTTACTCGATAGGGATTCGATAAACTTCGCTAACCCAACATAGACGACTGGAACCAAGAAGTATGAATGCCTGATGAGGACGAATGAACGTGTCAGGACATCCAAGAGGCTTATGTACGCAGCTCCAGCGATCAAAATCCCTAGTGCTATGAGTATCTGCTCTTTTTTGCCCAGCGTTACACGTCTTGGTTGCTTGCTCATCACCAGCATTGCAAGCGCTATTATGGCAACCATTGGCATTGCAAACAGGAGCAAACCTATCTTTGAAAAAAAAGTTGGGAAGCCAAATGAGACGAGCAGATCCGTCCATCGTGCATGGTGTATCCTAAACTGTTCAATAATCATTTCTATTAATGGAAAACAGAGTCCCAGCAGGGCAGATACGGGGAATATCATTTTTCCTGTGTTATGTCCATTGTAGTGCAGTACCAGTATGTGGAGAATAATGAGGAATATGGTGAGATAATTGACATAACATGCCGCTGCGGTTGTGATTATATATGCGCCCAGCCAGACGTTTCCTTTGTCTGCTTTCATCCATTTTATGAGTATATATGTCGAAAGAAGTGAGAGAAACCCGAAAATGCTGTACAATCGAGCTTCCTGGGAAAAAACCACCTGAAGCATTCCCGTTGCCATAAAAAATGCTGAAAGCAATCCATTATTCATCCCGAACAATTGCGATGCAATCAAAAAAATCAGCACTATCGATGCCATACCGAACAGCAACGATGGCAGCCTGAGAGAAAACTCTGAATCACCAAAAAAAGTGATCCAGTAGTGCATCACAATCGGGTAGCCTGGCGGAAATACCTCCATTGCGATAACTTCATCCTTTATCTCTACCAAAGTCCCTTTTTTTGCTTCACGCATTGTTATTGCTTCATCTGTCCAGATGCTCTCCTTGTCGAGATGGTGGTATCGCAGCACGAGCCCTAAAAGCAGAATAAATGCCAAAAGTAACACAGTGTTTGATTTGCTCGCTGCCATACTATAATGTGGTGTGCCCGCCACATACAGGTATATTCACGCCGGTGAGGTGCGCTGAATTTTCTGACGCAAGAAATAACACGACTTTCGCCACGTCCTCCGGAGTCGCAATCTTTCTTAAAGGCGTCTGTGCAGCTATTATTTCGACAAGTTTTGCAGGGAGATGCTCGATAAAAACGGTTTGCGTTATTCCTGGCGAAACCATATTAACCCGAATCCCATGTGCACCCAGCTCAGCGGCGAGCGACTTTGAAAATCCTTCCAGCGCGTACTTTGCGGTGACGTAGGGAGCAAGTTTTGGTGGTGGCATACCAATAGTGTAGGTGGTCAGCACGTTTATAATGTTTCCATTCTTCCGAGAAATCATCTGCGGTAAAGCGTTTTTAATCACATTGTACGCACCCTTCAGCGTCGTATTGAGATGCTTCTGCATATCCTTCCAGTCGGTATCGCTCACGCTTTTTGGAAAGGTTTTTGGGCTTGCGTTGTTCACAATCACATCTATTCTCCCATATTTCTTCATGATTATGCTTATCATGTCTTTCACTTGATTCTCATCACTGACATCTGCTTTAACTGTACTTGCCGAGTCATTCTTGTTTTGCAGATTTATCTCTGCAGCGAGCTTGTTTGCTGCACCTTCACTATCTCTATGGTTGATGATTACTCGTGCACCATTCTTCGCTAGCAATCTTGCTGCGGCTGCACCAATTCCCGTATTTCCGCCGGTTATGAGGATTATTTTATCTTTTACCATCTTCCATTACCTTTACTTTTGCCTCCCCTTCAACAAGTATCTCATTGTTCTCATTTCGCGCTTCTGTTTTGATTATCAATATTTTCATCGCATCGACTTTTCCAATAACCGTTCCTCGCACATGTATCTCTGTTCCTAACATTACCGGTTTTTTGAAAGAAAGACTTTGAGAAAGGTATAAACACCTTTTTCCCGGAAGATGCGTTCCCACGATTGTGGAAAACAGCGAGGCGATGAGCATGCCATGAACAACCCTTCCTTTGAATTGCGTTCTGGACGCGTATTGCTCGTCGATGTGGAGAGGGTTAAAATCGCCGCTCAGCTTAGCAAAGCTATCTACATCGACACTACCAATGATCCGTGAAAACTCAACGGAGTCACCTGTATGAATTGCTTCATATTCCAATTCCCTCGTTCTTGGTTTCATATATCCACGCCGTGCCTTCGCAACGATTCTTTAATGTCCTTTACGTCTTTCACTGCGATAATCTCATCGATGCTGAACTTTACATTAAATGCTTTCTCCAATTCAGTTACTAGCATCAGGCCGTTGAATGAGTCCCAACCTGGGATATTTTCGGGTGAGCTCTTATCGTTTATCTCCTCGGGCTTTACTTTCAGCACGGCAGCGAGGATCTCCTTCAGCTTATCTCTATGCATCAGCGGACACCTCGCGCATGACCTCAATGAAGTCAGGATAGGCTATCTGATAACTGCTCACGTCAAGTCCCCATCTTGCGTATCCGTCATCCTTTTTTTCTATGAGAAAGAACCCCCCATCCCTGTAAAATTCTCTTGTCTGCTCATTCTTTTTTGTAGGCATATACTCACCAATCACCCTGCTCACTCCTCGTGATTTTGCTCTTTCCAATAGATGGCTCAAAAATGCATTTTCAATCTGCCTTCCGAGTATCCGGCAGCTCATAAGGAACGTATCGATTATTGCATCATCCCCTTGTATTTTTAGGATCGCGCAACCAACCGTGCCGTTATCTCCCAGCTTGTCGCTTGCTTTTATGGAACAGACATAACAATTCCTGTCCTGGCTAAATCTTTCTATCTCGGCTTCGCTGTATCTTCTCGTCGTCAGGTTAAACTGATTTGTCCTGTTTGTCAGCTGTGATATCCTTGGGATTGTAAAGCTATTTGCTTCCTCAATCTCGACCTTGATCTGAAGCTCCCTGAGAAAGCCTGCCATATCAGAAAATTTACTCTGCAGCTCTTTCCTCTGCCTTTCTTCTGCATACATCCTTCCCCTCGATTTGTCATCTTCTGTCAGCTGCAGCGTGTTAAAGTCGTTGAGTTCCATCACTGTTTCTGCATAAAACGAGGGGTCTTCGGGCAGCTCGACAACCAGAACTTCTGGGAATACACTCTTTATCCGAAGCCGGTTCAGCTTATCATCATCAACAAAGACTATGCTGTCAATCCCTATACCCAGCTCTTCAGCTATCTCTTTCAGGTTTGCCGCTTTATCCTGCCAATTTATTCTCATGGTAGAGAAATGTTTCTCCCTCAGAATCATATGCGGGTGCTCTCTTATGACTTTTAGCCCATCTTCAAGGTTGTTCTTGCTGTTAATCGCAAGTATAATCCCTTTCTCAAACAGCGCGAGCAGTATTTTCTGAAACTCGACAAAAGCGTTGCCCGGCGGCGTTGGGCCTAATTTTATTTTATCAAAACCGTCCTCACCGACAATTCCTCCCCATAATGTATTGTCAAGGTCAAGGACGATGCATTTTCTGAGCCTTTTCAGCGGCTTTATGTACGCCATATATTCTTTTGCAAGCTCTCGCATCATTCCATCGTGCAGCTTCATATCAGCCAAGTAATAAAAGCGCGGATCAAAGGCCGATTTCTTGCCGTGCTTGCTCAGAAATCCGTCGTAGTCAAAAACATAAACACTTTTCTGATTCCTGAATTCTTCTTCGAGGCTGGTGTTTAGCATGCGTATGCAATCCTTCATTCCCATCTCTACTTTTTTATCCAGGATGCCCAGTGGGGAGTATGCAGGGATCTCAAGATTGTGAATTACGAGCATAGCTCCTGAGTTGTTCTCCATAAATATGGCTGCCAGCCTCTTGATGTATTCGAGCTTGTCAGCAATAATCCTCTTCTTTTCCTCTTTGCTCGTATGCGCTAGGCCAAGGTATTCTGGAATGAGCGACCTTATGTCTAAAAGAATGAAAAGCACGTCTGGCCTAAATCCATTCAAATCACTTGCCTTATTGCATATCTCGTCTGCACAAAGGTTATAAGATGTGTACACTCTCGCCTGGATGCTTACATCCTCACTTTTACCTCCCTCTTCAAGCATAGGCTGCAGCTTATGCAGCGTGAATGTGCCTGCAACCGCAACTTTCATTTTTTCCCCCTCATAACAAGCGCAAATGCAATCGCGTGTTCCTTAGTGTGTGACAGACTTACGTATGCACGAATGCCGTTCGTACTTATCATAACGTTCGGTGGGGTTGCTTTTCCATTCAGAATCACGATGTCTCTAAATGAAAGGCTCGCTGCCGCACTTGCACCTTTGATGATCGCTTCCTTTGCGGCAAACCTTGCTGCAAATGACTGCGCTGTATTTGGTTTTGCAAGGCACTCCTGTATCTCCTCCTCTGCAAATGCATTCCTATAAAAACCACTGTTTTCACTGAATGGCAGCTTCTCGAATCTTTCAACCAGCTCTATGTCTGTTCCAATTCCAATGACTTCGTCATTCATGCAGGCCTCCGGTGTCCTTTATGTAAAATATTCTTTTGCTTCCCTCATGGCCAACTTCATGCGTCTTCTTAAAACCAAAATACTGATACAGCATATTTGCAGTCGTGGTTTTTTAGGCAAACACCAAATAAAACATTTTTTATCCAAGCGTTTAATATTTATAATCAAAAAATTTGA
>CAYIKL010000001.1:0-92184 GCA_964364045.1 uncultured Methanosarcinales archaeon | reverse complement strand
CTGCTTCGGCATGAAGATCAATTTTCTTTTTATCTGCGACTGGCCATTGTTGTATCGAAACAAACTTCTTTTTGCCGAGCAATTGCCAGCATTCCTCTGCAAGATGCGGTGCAAAGGGCGCAAGCACTAAGGAAAGATTGGTGAGCGCTGCACTATAAACATCTTCATGCATTTCACCGCTGCTTTTGTATTTGGTCAGCACTTTGACAAACTCCATAATCCTCCCAATTGCTAAGCTAAACTCGAACTGTTCGATGTGTGTTGTTACTGTTTGTATTGTCCTGTGAGTGTGGCTTAACACATGCCGGTCACGGAAATTTTTCTGCTTTGAAGTAAAAGTATTGGCTTCAAATAAAGAATAAACACGCTGCAAAAATTTGTAGCTGCCTTCAACTCCTTGATCAGACCATTCCAATTCTTTTTCCGGCAAGGCGGCGAACAGAATGAACAGGCGAGCGGTATCTGCACCATACTTGTCAATGATTTCGCCAGGATCAACGACATTGCCCAGGCTTTTAGACATTTTTGCGCCATCCTTGAGCACCATGCCTTGGGTTAATAGTCGTGTGAATGGTTCATCAATGTTGATTAATTTACAATCTCTAAGTGCTTTGGTGAAGAAACGGGCGTACAGCAAGTGCAAAATAGCGTGTTCAATGCCGCCGATGTACTGGTCAACGGGCGTCCAGTAATTCACGATTTTTTTATTGAATGGCGTTTTTGTTTCTTTGGGCGAGCAATATCGAAACAGGTACCAGCTGCTGTCCACGAATGTGTCCATGGTGTCGGTTTCTCTCGTTGCCTGTGATTTACAACTTGGGCATTTTGTATTAACGAAAGATTTGGATGTTGCCAGCGGGTTACCGTGAGGAGTGAATTTAACATCGTCAGGAAGCTTCACAGGAAGATCCTTTTCAGGAACGGGGATAATGCCACAGTTTTTACAATAAATGATTGGAATTGGTGTTCCCCAGTAACGCTGTCGAGAGATGAGCCAGTCTCTAAGTCTGTATCTTGTAACTCTCTTTCCCCATTTCTTCTCCTCTATGTGATCCATTACTTTTTTTGTTGCTTCAGCAATGTCAAGGCCGTTAAGAAATCCAGAATTAATCATCGTTCCCTGCTCTTCCTGTACCTGCTCCCCTCTTGTTATAGGGGATTTATCTCCATCAGGTCCCACAACAACACGAACAATTGGAAGATTAAATTCCCGTGCAAATTCAAAGTCGCGCATATCGTGACCCGGAACACCGACAACGATCCCCGTTCCAACATCCATTAATACAAAATCAGTAACCCATAACGGCATTTTTCTCTTTGTTAAATTGTTAATACAGTAGAGACCGGCAAAAACGCCTGTCTTTTTTGTCCCTTCCGCGACACGCTCTTCTCGTGTTTTCTTTTGCGCTTTCTTTATATAATCGTCAATGGCTTTGCGGTGATTCTTTGGGATAATATCTGTTTTTAACAGAGGGTGTTCCGGAGAAATAACGACGAAAGTTGCTCCAAAATTGGTGTCTGGACGTGTTGTAGAAACAATTACTGTTTCATTGGTTCCATCAATTTTGTAAGAAATATCAATCCATTCTTTTTTGCCGATCCAATTCTTCTGCATAACACGGACACGCTCAGGCCAATCGGTGAGCTTGTCAATGTCATCTAATAATTCATCTGCATAATGAGTGATCTTAAAGAACCACTGGCTGAGATTTTTCATCTCAACAGCATTATGGCAGCGCCAGCATTTGCCGTCCTCAACTTGCTCATTTGCAAGAACGGTCTCACAGTCATTGCACCAGTTGACGGGAGCTTCTTTTTTGTAGGCGAGACCTTTTTTGTAGAGCTGCAGGAAGATCCATTGGTTCCATTGGTAATACTCGGGCTTGCAGGTGATGACTTCTCTTGACCAGTCATAGCTTAGACCTAATTGTTTCTGCTGCTCTTTCATCTGCTCAATACATTTAAATGTCCACTGGGCAGGATGAATCTGCTTTTCAATCGCTGCGTTTTCTGCAGGCAGACCAAAAGCATCGTAGCCCATGGGATAGAGAACGTTAAACCCATTCATCCGCTTGAAACGAGCGAAACAATCGCCAATCGCATAGTTGCGTACGTGGCCCATGTGCAGTTTTCCAGAAGGGTAAGGAAACATTTCAAGAACGTAATATTTGTTTTTTGATTCTTTGGTTTTGAATATTCCAGATGTATCCCATTCTTTCTGCCATTTTTTATCTATTTGTTGGAAATTGGGCATAACGAAGAAAAGCGATGAATGATTTATAAAACTAATGAAAAAAGAAGATTAAAACTTCTTAAACTCTCCTGCAACATCAATCAAGTCAACGTGGCCCATTAACATGGCACGGCAGCAGTAGCGCTCCAAGCCCAATTGGTCAAGGACTTTCTTGCGGTCTTCGCCTGACGCAGTGCGCTCCTTGTACTGCTCCCATAAGTGGCCAATGGGCTTCCCACAGCTGAAACAACGTATTGGAATCATCATTTTGTTTACCTGTAGCTCTTCTGTGTCTTTGCACGAGCTTTTGAATGCCTGCCGGGCTTGCGTGGCTCTTTGCGCCGCACATCTGCAACCAGCAGCAGCCGATCATATTCTTCAAATAATTTTTTTAACTTGCTGTCATGCTCGACCAATGCACGGGCAATCGCTAACCGGGCTGCCTCTGCCTGCCCATTTGAGCCACCGCCCCTGACGTGAACATCAATATCAACCTGCTTTGCCTTATCGCCAATCAACACGAGAGGCTCATTGATCCTTAATTGTAAGACGTGATCGCCAAAAGATTCCAGGCGCTGGTTGTTCATGCGGACAATGCCTTTGCCAGGGCTGAGCGTTGCTCGCGCTATCGCACGCTTCCGCTTTCCGCTTGTGTGGATTACTTTCATCGTTTCCATCCCGTCCTGCGCGGCCGTATCTTGCCCACTTTTCGTCCCGGACCAGCCCGGCGTGGCGCAATCGTTGGACGACCTTTATGATGCGACGAAGTGCCTCCATATGGATGGTCGACTGCGTTCATGCTGACACCACAGACCTGCGGCCAGAGCTTGTTTTTTGCTTTCATTGCAAAGAATCTTGTTCCCGCCTTGAGGAATGGCTTTTCAACTCTTCCGCCACCGGCAACGATGCCAATCGTTGCCCTGCATTCAGGGAACAATGTTTTTTCCTTCTTCGATGGCAGGCGCACAACAATACCCTCTGGTGTTTTTGCCACTATTTTTGCAAATGTGCCGCCGGCGCGGACCAACTTCCCTCCATCACCCGGCTGATTTTCAATGTTGCAGACGAGCGTTCCTTCAGGGATATCTTTGAGCCCCATCGTGCTTCCTGGTATATGAGATACAGCTCCGGATGAGACAGCATCGCCGACGCGCAGCCCTTCAACTGCAACCATGAGGCATTCCTCACCATCGTTATAGACAATTTTAGCAAGCGGGGCACTGTGACCGGCGCAGTCAACAAAATCAACAATGCGACCATGCGCTTCACCCATATTTTTCTTATGAGCTACTGTGCCTTTCCAGCGATGGCTGTGTGCAATGTAGGTCGATGATCCTTTTCCCCGTTTTTGCTGAATAAGTGATTTACCCATTGTATCACATCAACCCTAAATCAGTTGCAATATCAATTGCCGGAAATTCGGGAGCAAGCTTCACGTATGCACGTTTCTCGCCACCTGGAGTGATAAACGTATTGACGTTCAAAATCTTGACGTTAAACATTTTTTCCAATGCTTCTTTCACGTCTTTCTTCTTTGCTTTTAGATGAACAGAAAAGACGAGCTTGTTTTCTGCCTCAAGCATCCTTATGCTCTTTTCCGTCGACAGCGGGTGTTTGATAATTTCGTAGGGTTCCATGTTCAAGTAAATAGTTTTTCCTTTGTTAAGCGGTCAAGCGCGCTTTCGCTCCATAACGTTACTCTGCCTGGCATCGCTCCAGGAGCGAGCGTCTCTGCATTGAGCTCATTAACTTTGACGACATCCACACCCGGGATGTTTGGCGCAGCTCTGACCAGCTGGCAGTCATTTCCAACGACAATCAGCAGGCTCTTTTTCTTCTTGTAGGGCCTGCCACGGCTCTTTCCTCTGCCGGCGCGGATTTTCTTCACTGCACCGCGCTCTAATTCTTTCCCAAATCCAAACTTATTCAAGATGGCCACAACATCTTTGGCCTTTGACGCCTGTTCAATGGAATGGTCAACGACAAACGGGTAATGCTCAGGAATGAGATGACCGCGCTGCTTCACCACATCTTTTGCAACGGTTGCGGATATTGCGCTTCGTATGGCTTTTCTATTTTCTTTTTTGTTTATCTTCTCGCCCCATAACTTACTTGACTTGGGAGGATGTGAGCGGCGGCCTTTGACCATGCCGGGAGCAAATGCGCCGACCCAGTTAAATCGCGAACCACGATGACTTAATATTTTTCTCGGCACACGGCTAATGCCATGTCCATACGCGCCTTTGTAGTCTCTTCGCCTTCTGCTTAACTTTGCGCTTGCACGCTTTCCTGCGGTTGGATGTGCACCATAGCGGTGCCGATGCCTGCTGCGCAGTGCAATGACCGCACGCAGGATCAAGTCGGTGCGTATGGGTTCAGCAAACTGAGAGGGAAGCTCTACCTGCCCTTTCTGTTCTCCATCCGCACTCAATTTTTTCAGTTTCATATGATAATTGATTTTATGTTGGGCGCTTCTTTCGGTACATTCTTGTCCGCGCGCGTTGACTGTGTCAATGTCACGACTCTTTTTCGTGCTCCCGGCAATGAGCCTTTGACCAGCAAGAATTTTGTTCGGATTACCCCATACTTGATTAATCCGCCTGCAGGATTTATCTCGGACAATTCTTTTCCGATTTTAAGAATCAGCTTGTTGCGGTCGACACGCTGGCTGTAGCCCATACGACCGCTGTGAGGGGCAGCCCACATGCTTGGCCCCGTCCATGAACCACGAACGTTTGCTCTTCGCGCTTTTTCCGACTTATGGTGGCGGAGCATGACACCATGTCGTTTTACTGGCCCCTGGAAGCCTTTGCCTTTGGTGACTGCGTGCACATCAACTTGGTTTCCTTCCTTAAACACTTCCTCAATAGCAATTTCTTTTCCTAATTTTTCGGCCGCATACTTGAGCTTCTCGTCTTTTGTTCCGCCAATCGCCATCTCGACGAACTTTGGCTTTTTCGTGCCAATTCCGGTCTGCTTTGGCTGTGTATGGACAAGAAGCCTGAGGTCGTCAAACTCTTTGACATCTTCTATTTTTCTTGCAGGCTTTTTTGAGGGTTGAAGAAGGGATGAAAGGTCTTTGAGGTCGGATAAAACGGTAGAAACCAGATGAGCATAACCAGCATGGTGCCGGTAAAAATTAACGCCAGCGACTTTCATCGCGGGGCATTCAACTATTGTAACAGGAAGTGCGATCTCTTCGCCTTTGCTCAATGATTTTGGGCGATTATCAATAGCAATCACATGACACATGCCTGCTTTATATCCCAGAAAGCCCAATGGCTTTGTGTCTTTGAGCGGTGCCCATCGTCTCACGCGGGCAACTTCACGTTTTGCTCGGACGCGCGGCCAGAATTGCAAACTTCCGCGTCGTGGTGCACATGGGCTTGGCATTTTTATTCCCCTGAAAGAAATACGCTTTTACTGTCGTAAAAGCCTATTGATGGATCCATTGAGGCTCCTTTTCAGGCTTATCCGTGTTGGTAAGGGGGTTGTTTATAAAGGTTTCTTATTATTGGAGATATAATCAATTGACGCCGTTCGTCTGGGGTAACCTACAAAAAGAAATTGAATAGAATATAATAAATGGCAGGCACAATAATCCATACTGCCAGTTCAGTTATCTTATGGATGCGGGATGCGAGCTTTCGCTTCTTATGCTCAAGAAGGACGAGCAGAATGATGCTGATAATCATCGTCGAGAGAAGGACGAAATATGTAAGTATCATGAATTTATCTGCAAATGTCAGATAACCCAGTGGCGGCAAATCATTTGAAATGGACACGTGGAACATGACAGCTGCAACTAAGCCTGAACCAATCAGCGTCAGCTGATTCGGCAGCTGATCAAGGCCGAGAATATAGCTAAACAGGACGATAAGAATAATAAAGACCACTGGAAGGAAGGTTTTAAGGACTGAACTGAGGATTGTGCGGGACATCGTCATCGTAAAGACGTATTGGGAATAGGTTTCATCGTAGACGGCATAATAATGGTCTTTCGCTGTTACACTCCAATTAACAACTTTCCATCCCGTTGCTGTAATCCCTTCGTCAACACTGCTTTTATCAATCAGAGGAACATACACGAGTTCGTCAGTCGTACGCCGTTTATCCTCAATCAGAATGTTAAATTTTTGGATGTCAAATGGAAATTTTCTCAAATCAACGGGGCTCAGGAGACTTGCATAGACACGATAATAGTGCTCATTGGCAAGGATGTCATTTGGATCAATGGAATCCGCCCGGCCGTTTATAAATTCAAAATTAGTGGATGCTGAACAGTTTTGCGTGCAATTAAAATAAATGTAGAAATCTGCTGTATATGTGCCTTTTGAAATATCGTAATTGCCTATATTGATCAGGTACAACCCCACGCCAACTGTTTCGCTCTCAGCAGAGACAGCTCCAACTCCAATTAAAAAGAACATGCACACTGCCAAAAACAACCTGCGCGTCTTTATCATCTCTTTTGCTCAGGCTTGTTTGTGTTGAAGGGTTTTTATAAAGGTTTCTAGTTATCGGTTGCTTTGAGAGAGAATTGGATTTTTCCTGCAACTTTGAACTCGCGAGTCTTCTCCGATGCAGCATCCACACGGAAAAAAAGCCCTTCGTATTTCCCTTCAAATCCCGGTTCTGCACCAGTTCTTTGTGCGATAGCGCCATATGCCTCCCCATTTAAAGGAAGTGCGCATGCAATTTGGGATCCACTTTCTCTTTCCTGAAGTTCACCAATGAGGAAGATATCTCCAGGAAGATTTCCATCTTCAATAATGCCGGTAAGTGAACCATCCGCTATACCCACCATGCCTTCTATTGGCGTTGATTGGTTATGTACTCGGTAACTTCCTTTTAAGTCGTAGAATATAGTCATGAGTATTTTTTTTCGGCCATAGCTCTTTCTACAGCTGATAAGAGTTCATTCATCTCAAAAGGCTTCTGCAAAGTTTCAGATGCGCCGCTCTGTCGTGCCCGCGACGGCCAGTCCGGGGCAGCACATCCACTCATCATCACGACCGGAACGCCCGGATATTGTGTTGTTATAGCAGAAGTTAACTCGTAGCCACAGCCGCTCCCTATATGAAGATCAGTTACAACAAGATTCGGAGGCTCATGTTGCGCCTGCGCGAGCGCTTCCGGCACGGAGTGTGCCGTTCTCACTTCAAGACCATGATAACTAAGTATTTCACCTACGAGCCTTGCGCTCTTGCGATTATCATCAACAACCAGTGCATGAGTCATACCAGAAGAAAAAAGGAGTCTCTTTTTAAATGTTACGAAATTATATAGTTTATATAAATAATAATGAATGGGGCGGCCACTGGGACTCGAACCCAGTTCCTCCGGGCCACAGCCAGAGATAATACCCATATACTATGGCCGCCATAAGCACAGAATTACGCCCAATTCTTTATAAATCTTCTTGAGGAAATTCCGTAGGGCAAGACAAACACTATCCCATATAATGCAGCGATAAGCCACAAATCTGCACGCGGGCGGAAGAACTGTTCAACAACACTGCCTATCAGAAAGACATTGGCGATGGCAATGAGCGGGACGATCACTAAAGCAAGAAAATAGTGCCCTTTTTCCAGATGAGCGACGTTTGATAACAGATAGTTATACGAAAAACCCACCAGAAGTGCAGTAAGCAGGATGGTAAAATCGAAAAATGGATGGTTGAGTGCGGCTAAAAAAGGAACGAGCACTGCAGAGAGAGCAAGATTTGCTTTGACGACGACAATAATGCTCAGCCAGAATACTACTTTGTGATGGAACGGTGATTGTTTTACTGAGCGTTCTGCACGCCTTAACACGTTATCTAACCATTTTTCCGGAGGGATCTTACTCATCAGGCTTCCTCTCTCCAGTAAGCACTTCGGCATATTCGAGAAAGCTTTTGGCTATCTCGTCAAAATTATCCTCTAACACATCAATATCAATCTCTGCAGTCTGGTTCTTTAATTGTGATATCATGGTAACATGGCGGCGATATTCCTCGCGCCTGGCGTATGGCGCTTTGATCAGCTCGCGGAGAAAAACATAAAACTTAATGAAATGATTAAGAAGCTTGTCTTCCTTGTACAGCTTTGCCAGCGTGTCGATCTTATCTCTGGGCGTCTTTGGAACGTGAGCTATTCTCTTTGTTTCTTTATCGTGCCATAAAATCCCTTCAATGGTGTAATCAAATGCACTAATTATTCTGTGCAATGCGTTCCTGATTATGTCAACCGTTCGCGTGTATTTCAGGCTCACATAAATGATGTGGTCAACGCGCTTCAATTCTTCCTTCGCTTCCTCTAAGTATTCGTTCATGTTCGACAATGTTATCCATAAGCATGAAAAGCTCTTTTGCTTTTTTTATGTAATCTTTCAGCTGGTTTGCGGTGACGGTGGTGACGGCGTAATCATCACTGCAGATGATGAATCGGTCTTGTTTTCTGAACTCGATCTTGCTTTTCCGGTGAAGGACGATGATATCTTTTATCTCACGCATCAGCTTGATGTACTCTGTGTTGATACTGTATTTTTGAGCGCATTGCTGGAACACGGTGAGTTTGCTCTCGAAGTTGTCGTGGAATGGCGGGATTTCCTTGAAAAATAGCTCATACCGTAAGATCGCTGACATCGAATTTGTTACGGAGAGAAAAATGCTATCTAAAACGCCAAGAAGCAATCGCGTGTCTTTGAGCAATGGATACGTGACGTTCAGGATGTGGTCGGCTGCCTTGAGATTTGCAAGCGCTTTCTGCCGCGCTTCCTGAAATCTTTCCATGGGAGTGGTGAATGAAGGGGAGTATAAATAACTTGCTCTACTTTTTGTATTTACCTACTGCCGCCATAATTCTTCCCTCAAATTCTGCACCATCTCCCTCAAGAAGATTAGTCTTATCGATAAAATCATCTGCTCCGGCAGCTTTCCATTCTTTTGCACGAGGCATTGAAGACATTCCTATGATGGCCATGAATTTGCCGTATGGTTTGCTTCGTATTTGCGCGCAGGCTTCGTAGCCTTTCATACCGGGCATATATGTATCCATAAGAACAAGATGAGGCAGACCAGAAGCTTTTGTTACTGCTTCTGTTCCATCGCAGGCTTCTTCAACGTCGGAATCATCCAATTTCTCCAATAGTTTCCTTATACGAAAACGATCAGCTCTACTATCATCAACAAGAAGTATTCTCATTTCAACTTTAAAATTGCTTCCGCTAAATCCCCATTTGTTTCTTCCAATGCCTCTTTTGCCCTTTCTTCGGTAACATTCGCCTGTTCCATAACGGTCTTTACATCATCTGCAGTGAACATCTCTTTTGTTCGTTCATGCGCTTCACCGGTTATCTGCCATGTTTCCTGGCCCATCATGTTGATCTTGCTCACCTGTGGGTTTGAGAAGATGATTTCTTTGTCTGCGGTCTTTATAATCACTTCAGAAGCTTCTATGTCAACTTGCTGCATGCCGAGCTTCTTCATGGCCTGCTTCATTGCGCGTGGATTCATTCCTGGAAACATCTTACACTCCTAGAAAAGAATCACCAAAGATATGGAGAAGAATAATGATGATTGTGATAATGATGGTTAACACAATGACATGGCCTGGAGAAATTTGTATTTTGCTCTTATAATCTTCAAAATACCGCGTCAAACCGCCCATGCCCGAAGGCATCCGTATCCTATCGTCTCGTGCCATGTTAAAATGAGGATGGTGTAAGCCGCCTTCTGTTACGCTTCTTTCGAACAGCGTTTCGGGACATTCTACTGAGCGCCATATTGGCTTGCACAAGCCAGTGTTCGCCGTTTCATCGTTTCCTGGAAAAACGTCAGCGGGTTAGCTCATTTCCGTCGCCGGAAACTTCGCGCGCGTCATCCTCTGACCAGGCCGTGTCGTTTCTGATCCATTGACCTCGGTTTCCCAAGCTTTCTTCCGAAAGTGGCTCTTTCCCGCACGTTCTGCCGTTGAAGGCATCGCGTGCATCGAGTGGGCGGACTTTCCTCGGCTTACGCCGTAGTCCCGCACCATCCTCTGTCTGTTTTGAGAAGGGAGTTTATAAAGGTTTTGTTGGTGGAATGCTCTATAATTGTTTTACTACGACCTTTTTGCGCGTACTTTCTCAAGGACAAGCCTCACCGCCTCTTCTGGAGTTTCTGCACTAAGAATTTGATCAAGGTTTCGACCGTCAAGCACTTTCCCTGCGACTTCCGCAGCTATACCACCACTGGGTACAATTGAAACAACTGGCTTTTGATCCAGATACATCGAAGCAACTTCCTGTAGTGTTCCCACACCACCAATGGCAATTGCTCCCTCAACAGAATTGACTAATATCTGGCAGCGTGCATAGCCCATGCCCGTTGGTATCACAATCGTTGAATGAGGATTACCTCTTCGTTCTGATTCTTTGCCATCCCATGGCGTGATACTTATTGTTATACCTTCACCATCACGAACACCTTGACAAGCGGCGGCCATGACACCATTACCACCGCCCGTGTAAACTATGGCGCCCTGCTGTGCAAGAAGCAGCCCAGTTGCATATGCGACATTCTCAGCACTTGAGGTGCAGTGATCCCCATCAGAACCGAAGATGGCTATTTTTGGTGCATTCCTCAGGTCATACATCGAGTGGACCATAACAGGTTGTTTTTAATGCTCAATATAAAAATGTTATGCTTTCTTCACAAACACTTCAATCCTTGCAGTACTCTCGCCGCGCTTCAGCACGCGCTCTTCTATTGACTTAAACCCGTGCTTCTCGGCCAGCTCCTTGAATCCATTGCCAAACGAAACCACAAGCACTTTCCCTTTGAGGATGTATTGCGCCTGATGGAAGAACTCTTTCATCTTTGCAATTTCGCTCGCCACGGGCTGGGCGACAAGAAGATCGATCTCGCCCTCCTTGTATTTCACATCGAGCCAGTCAACATCCATGCGAGAGAAATGAATCAGCTTTTCTACGCCAGCGATCTTGGCGTTTTTCTGTCCTGAGGTTACATGCCGCAAGTCGTTATTTACACCGGTGATGTCGAGCTTTTCTTTGATTTTTTTATCTAATTTCTCAAGTGATTTGTTATTAAACTCTTCAAGCTTCAGAAATGCGAACTTCTCTTTCCGATAAAAATTAACCGCTTTACCTGAGGAGGATAGTGCAGCCTCAATCTCAAACACGCCGCTTTTGCTGAAACAGCTCAACATCTTTTTCTTTGCATCATATCCTGCTAATTGCAATGCGGTATACGCAACCGTGCCTTTCAAACTGGCCGCATGGCTGAATACTTTATATTCACGCTTGCTTAAGTCAAACCCGGCAAGGTCAATGCCAATGTAACAGTGATTGTGGACAATATACACAAAAAACATCACATCGGGAGCGTCGTAGTCAATCTTTTTTCCGAGCAATTTTGCAATATGCTGTGCAGCATCTATCCGGTTAAATGAATGCTGGCCAATCCGTGCTCCTTCAATGCCTATTTTTTTATCTTTGATGAGTTTTAAGAGTTGATTTTTATCGATTGTGCTGTCTTTAAAAAAATCAGTAAACATAAAGTCAGTCAATAACAACAAGACTCTTTTTATGCTCTGCGCTTTGTAGCACAACAACGCTAAATCATCATGAGAAGCGTCAAACACAACGCCGCCTTCCACTTTTTTTCCTTTCACACCAATCAGTTCATTAATTTCACGCAGAGAAATGTCTTCCAGACCATGCTCGCTTACAACAAACCCTTTATGCGTTGCCATTCACAGTGCTTAACTCCTCTGAAACAATCGTCTCAACCGCAACGAGCTCATCGCCTTCTTCCAAGCGCATCACACGAACACCTTGGGTTGCACGACCGATAACAGAAATGCCGCTTATCGGTGTCCGTATCGCAATGCCATTCTTAGAAATGAACATCACTTCATCCTCGTCTTTCACCGCTTTCACGCCAACAACCAGACCATTCTTCTCAGTCAGATTAATGTTGGTCACTCCTTTTCCACCGCGCGAGATCAGCCGATATTCATTTACTGCAGTGCGCTTGCCATAACCTTTATTGGTTACGGTGAGCAATGCTTTACTTTCATCGGCAACTTCCATTCCGACAACGGCATCATCTTTCCGCAACCGGATGCCTCTCACACCACCAGCTGTCCTGCCCATCGCGCGCACATCGTTCTCATCAAACCGCACTGCCCGGCCATAGCGTGTTGCCAGCATAATCTGCTTGCTGCCATTGGTGCGCTTCACGCCAATCAGCTCGTCGCCAATGGCTAGTGTTATAGCTCTGATGCCACCCCGCCGCGGCCTGCTGAAGTATTCAAGCGGCGTTTTTTTCACGGTTCCGTTTTTTGTCGCCATGAAGATGTATTTTCCCGTCTCAAAATCGCGCACTGGAACAAACGCGCTCACCTTCTCTCCGGGCAACAGGGAAAGCATATTGACGAGTGGGCGGCCTTTTGCTGTCCTGCCGCCTTCAGGAACTTCATACACCTTGAGCCAGTGCAACTGCCCTTCATTGGTGAAGAACAGGATATAGTTATGCGTGCTTGCAATAAACAAATCTTCAACCCAGTCTTCTTCTTTCGTGCCGGCTGCGGTAACACCTCGCCCACCCCGACGCTGCTGCCGATAGGTGTCCAGAGGAATGCGTTTGATATAGCCCGAGTGGGTTACCGTGACAACCATATCTTTTTCCTCGATCAGCTCTTCTATCTCAACATCATCCTCCTCGCCCTCAACAATCTTTGTCTTCCTCTCATCGCCAAACTTTTCTTTTATTTCCTGTATCTCTTTTTTGATGACCTCTAAAATTTTCTGCTCAGATGCAAGAATACTCTGCAGCTCAGAAATGGTCTCAAGAAGCCCTTTGTGCTCGTCACGAATCTGCTGCTGCTCTAAGCTGGCTAACTTCTGCAAGCGCATCTCGAGGATTGCTTTTGCCTGCAGCTCAGTCAATTGATAGGTTGCAAGCAAGAACTGGCGTGCATCATCTACTGTCCTGCTGCGCCTGATGCCAGCGACAACATCATCGACATTGTTGAGCGCGACAATCATCCCTTCAAGCACATGGGCACGCTCCTGCGCTGTTGTTAAATCAAACTGGGTTCTTCTGCGCACCACTTCACGCCGGTGATTGACAAATTCCTGCAGCGCATCTTTTAATGTCAATAGTTTTGGCTGATTATCGACCAATGCAAGAAAGATAATGCCAAAGGTTGTCTTTAATCGAGAATATTGATACAATTGATTGAGCACGACTTGTCCGTCTGCGCCGCTTTTCAGCTCAAACACAATTCTTATGCCGTCCCTGTCACTTTCATCGCGGATGTTCCTTATCCCCTCAATACGCTTTGCGCGCACGCTGTCTGCGATCTCCTCAATCATCTGTGACTTGTTCACCATATATGGAATCTCGGTGACTATAATTCTGCCCTCCTGCACTTCAGCAACGGAGCGTATGGTTACTTTTCCTTTTCCTGTCTTATAGGCATATTCAATCCCTTTTTTGCCCACAATCGTCGCACCGGTGGGAAAGTCCGGGCCAGGCACAACTTCGATGAGCTCATTTGCATCAACTTCGGGATTGTTGATAACTAGAGTTACTGCGTCACAGACTTCACGAAGATTGTGTGGGGGAATATTGGTGGCCATGCCGACAGCAATGCCCGTACTTCCATTGATGAGTAAGTTTGGTATTTTGCTGGGCAGTACTACAGGCTCATTCAAGCTCTCATCGAAATTGGGCTTGAAATCAACGGTTTCTTTGTCAATGTCGGCAAGCATGTACTCTGCAAACTCGTGCAATCTTGCCTCTGTATATCGCATCGCTGCGGCTGCATCGCCATCAACGCTGCCAAAATTGCCCTGTCCTTGAATCAGCACATGGCGCATACTAAAATCCTGTGCCATTCTTACTAGTGTTTCATATACCGCGGTGTCGCCGTGGGGGTGAAATTTACCCAACACTTCTCCCACAATACGAGCGCACTTTTTGAAGGGCTTGTCATGGGTCATGCCCATCTCATTCATGGCAAAGAGAATTCTTCGATGGACAGGCTTGAGGCCATCTCTCGCATCTGGTAATGCTCTGCCGACAATGACAGACATGGCATAGTCTACATATGCCTGCTTCATTTCCTGCTCAATGATGCGAGGGATTATCCTCGGGTTTTGTTCCATAGTCGGACTTATTTTCAGGCTTATTTTTGAGCCTCAAAAAGAGGACTTTATCGACGAGAAAGTTGAATCTTTGAGGGTATATAAGCGTTGTGGTGAAAGAGCCCTAGAGCGGCATATCTTCGTCATCAATCATATCGGCTGTTTCTTTTGCAAGCTGCTCTTCGCTCTTCTCCACTTTTGGTTCTTGCTTCTCTTGGTCTTTCTTCTCAATCTCCTTCTCCTTCAACTCGATCTCCTGCTCAGCGCGCTCTACCTGCTCCTGAACCTCTGGCGAGAACACTTTTCTAAAAGCAGCTTTTGCGTCCTGTGTCGGCAGGTCAAAGTAATCAAAGAACTTTGGTGTCATTCTGATTTTGTAGGTGCGCCCGAACTTTTCTTTTGTAATAAACTCACGATCCTGCAGCATCTTCAGATGGTCATACGCCTTGTTGTGCCGTATCTTTATCAGGTCGGATTGCACGATAGGATATTTCCAGGCGATGACTGCAAGCGTTTCCATCACGCTTTTGTCCAAATCAGTGCGTTCGACGAGACTGGTCACCAGCGGCAGATAGGCATCTTTGACGGAGAATTTCCAGAACTTGCCTTTCTCATGCAGCACCAGGGAGCTTTCATTGTGCTGATATTCTTTCTTCAGCTCTTGTAAAACATCCTGAACGCGCTGATGCTCCAATGAGCAGTGATGTGCAACTTCTTCAACCGCGATATCCCTCCCCACCGCAAACAACACTGCTTCCACTTTCCGATGCTCTTCAGACCTCATTTTTGTTCACCCGATACAACTCGTCGTTCATCTCGATCTCGCCTTTATCGATTAATGTGTCCAAAAAATCTTCAATTCGTGCCCGGTCAACGCCGGTGAACTTGCTCAACTGTTCAGCTGTCAATTCCTGTTTTCTCAATAACAGCATCACGTAGTTTTTCAACAATGTATTGACTGCTTTCCGCAGGAACAGGATCTCGCTCTTGCTTTGTTTTGCGACCATATCGATTTGGTGCAATCTGCCCTGCAAGTCATTGAAAAATTTGGTGATATCGCGGCTTCTCAAACGCAGCTCTTCGGGCTCGATAATTTCTACCGATGAAGGCATATAATTCAGGCAGAAATGGGTGAGCTGGATAGGCTCTTTCACCCAGAACTCAAGCTCGGCAAATGTAGTCCAGAGGTCTTTCATCATGTCTTCATCCTCAGCGCCGATCTCTTTTTTTTTGGTTTCCGCAACCTCTTCACTGACCAGATGCAGATGGTTTTCTGCCCGTATATGTTCGACATATTCTTGTATTGTCTTCTCTATGTGCTCTTTCGGCTTGCCTGCCAGCTCGATCATAACGCCGCATTTCAGCCAGCCGTCGGCAAGCAGCTGCTTTTCGTTGACCATCGTGCCTTCCATGAGCTTGGGCGGTTTCATGGGTTTTTAAATGTTGTTATACACACCTATACCCTCTTCAAAACCAGCGCAACAATAAGAAGCAGCAGCGCACCAATAAACATCCATGGCAGAAACTCACGGACTTTCATTGAGCTGGACTCATACACCACCCTTCCGCGCTTCTGCTGGACATCACGCAAAGAACGCAGCTTCTGCCGCAGCAGCTCTTCCCCTTCATCGCTGAGTTCTACATTGGCTACTTCGCGGATGGTGCTGCCTTCTTTCAGCAAATTAAGCTGTGCGACATCAGTGATGTCTTCTTGTTCATCAACAAGTTTCGCAAAGAATATGTTTTTTCCCTCGATGAGCGAGACATTGAACAGCGCTGTGTTGTTGATAGTCTTCCGCTGCTCGCCAAAAAAGGAGACTAGGTCAACTGCGTGTGCATTCTTTGCCTCCACCGTAATTTGATCTGTTTCATACTCAAATCGCAGAATCTCTCCATGGCCTTTGATGATGGTGATGTCTCGGGTAATCTCCTTGTCGGTCTTTTGGTTATCCTTGTTCAGCTTCAGCTTGAGCTTGTATGTACCGTCATCGATTTCGTTGCCTAAACTTATTGGAAGGTAAACTTTTTTTGATTCATGCGGCTGGAGCAGGAATTTTACCTTGTTTGCTTCCTGCTCGCCCGAATAGGTCTTTGAGCCGCGGTAGACATACGCCCAGACAGCAATGTCGTGTTTGGTTTCATCGCCACGAACATCAGCAGTGACCGTGAATTGCTCTCCCGAGTGAACGGTCTCGCCGGCGAGCAGCAAATCATAACTCAAAGTGCCTTTCGAGGTGGATTTTGCACTACCTACTTTCTCACATAAACTCTGAGTCATTCCGCTGACTTTTACAGGATGCGTGTCGAAAAATGTGTCTTCGCTTGCCCAGCCGATGTGAATCATGTATTCTTTATCTTCAAAATTCCCATTACAATTTGGGACAAGCTGGATGGGAACCGCAAGCTCAAATGGTGTATACTTGGTTGAAATGGTGATCTTTGACTCTTTACTGATCTTGTCATTTCCGTCGGAGACAAACATCCGCAGGACGCTTTTGGTATCATCGCCCTTATAGCCAATAACATTGACACGTATGGTCTGTCCAAACTCTGCGGCCTTGTTTGAGCCTAAATCCTGAACAGCGTCAATCGTAAATTTTGAATTCTTTACACCACTGAAATCTGCGTTTTCTTTTCCTGGCGTCGGCATTGTCTGCTGCCAGTTTCCATCAACTTTTGCCCAGGAGCTGCCTTCGTCGGCTATAGCATAACTCACGCTGTCAATAAGTTTTCCTTCTTTTGAATAAAAAAAAATCTCTTCTACTCCATTGTTGAGAAAACCAGAAAGTCCGTTGACATAAACGGTCAGGAACCCATTTAGGGAGAGGGTTGTGCCGCCGGTTGTGTCGGTGATGTACAGAGTGTGCCCTTCTTTGTCTTTGAAAAAAGCCCATTTCAGGTCGGTGGCTTCACCAGCGTTGGAGAGCTCGAGCCATTCACCCTGAGGCATGGGTGCGTTATCATCGCCATGAGGATTTGGAAGAAATTCGCTGATGTGAATGTTGTACGTATTGCTCGTTCCATGCAAGCTGTTTTGTCGTCCCGGCGTGCCGCCTATGATGAGACTAGTGCCCCAGTTGTCTTTATCGTTATCTGCTGTTGCATTTATTCTTTCAAGCGTGTAATTGTTGCCATTGGCACCCCAGCTCGAGCTGTATTCAAGTATATCACCATGCGAGCCATTAGTCAGAAGAATAACGTCGTTGGAATTTTTGAGAGAGAAGGAAATGTGGTAGGCGCTGAAATTTCCATCGGACTCGTTAAAAACGCCGTCGTTGTTCCCCCAGTGCGCTTCAAAGCTTTCGTTATCAGCGTCATCGCCGTCAATCAGCTCGGTTGCTAAGATGATGTACGAGTGTGCGCCAATCTCAATACCGTTTAAAGAGCTGCCGTCGAGTGTCCAGCCCGTCAAGTTGATTGTTTGGTTGTTGCTGTTATATAATTCAATCCACTCGCAATCTGAATCACCACATTGCGCAGGGTTATACATTAGTTCGTTGATGACAAGGCCATCAGCCATCGGAACAAGAATAAGGATGAGGGAAAGAAGAGCAAGCTTCATTTGCAGCATAATAGGTAAAAAACATAAAAATGTTCCCTTATTACTAATACCACTTACAAATACTCACAAAACGTTTAATAATACTCTTGCGTGTTAACTCAAGAGGGGTTATATGTCAGGACTGTTTACAAGAAAAAAAAGGCCACTGGTGGTTCCGCCAGCACCACACGAAATGCCGACGTTTCCAAGCCTGCCGGAGATAGAAGATAAACTTGAGGAGCCGGAGCATTTCATCGATGATTTGGAGCTTCCATCTTCAGAGCCTGAATTTTCTGAGTCCAATCAAATGTCAACCTTCGTGAAAATGGAGACGTTTCAAGCTGTGCTGGCCGACGTTGTCAGTGTGCGCTCACGGCTCGATAAATCTGGAAGAGTGGTTATGCGATTGGAAGAGGTTCATGAAGAGCAGAATAATCTGCTGAAATCGTGGCAGTCTGACATTAAAGTGATTCATGAGAAGCTGAACTATATTGATAATGTTCTGTTCAAAAGAGGGTGATATGAATGAATGAGATGCCGGTATTCGTAAAAGTAGAGGATTTCAAAGAGGCGCTTGACCTGATGAACATGATTCGTGCGAAAATTGAAAACGCAAAGCATACACTTGAGAAAATCAACCAGCTCAGGGGAGAGGAAGCTGCTGAATTAGAGCTATGGCAAGAGACTATTGATGAGGCTGAGCGGAAAATAGAGTTTATTGATAAAACACTTTCTGATCCCAACGCATTATGAAACAGAAGAAAAAGCGCAAACGATCTGAAGAGGTCTTCTATGTTGGCGTCCGCGATCCGACTGAAGTCAGGCGTAATTTGCTTGAGAGCGCCAGGGAGGCAGTGCGCTTTCTTCAACGATATGAAAAGCTTAAGGAAATAAGAGAGCAAAAGTTCCAGGCGATGCTCCAGCTTGATGCGGAAGTGAAGGATTTGCGATCGCTTGTTGGAAAGTTAAAAAAATCTTTTCCAAACGCCCGGCCGCATGTGAGCCTGCCGAAGCACAAGCCTTTTTGTGAACTGTGCAGGAAGGAGTTTAGTGATACTGCAGGCTTTTTGAAGCACGTGAGGATACATCAGCAAAAAGAAGAGAAGGTTTCGAAAATTAAAGAGGTAAAGCCGCGCGCCCTCAATGACTTAGAGAAGTTAGAGAGTGAACTGAACGACATTGAAGGGAAGCTGGGAGAGATGTAGTGACATTTATATATCCATTACTTCTGTTTTGAGATTATGTGGGCGTGCCGGAGTGGTCAAACGCTTATGCGGACTATACGGGGTGGACTCAAGATCCACTGGCTTAGTGCCTACGCAGGTTCGAATTGAAAACGAAAGCCCTGCCGCCCACATGTTTTTAGAATTATTTAAATCTTTTCTCGACTTCACTCATCATTGCTTTATAGGCAGGACTGTATTCGAGTTCCTCAGGAACAAGCGTTGCAGGATGAACAAAACCTTGCTCGCGCATATACTCAGCTTTTTGTACTGCTTTGTTTCTGTAATAATCCCAATCGGGGGTATCAAACGCATCGGTGTATGCAGTTAATTTTCCATCGTGCATGCTGAACAACATGCAGCTGACGATGGGTATACAGAAATTTGCACTGGCTGCAGTGCATTTCTTTACCGGCATCAGCGGCAGATGGTGACTCCCACGCGTATTGCCTGCGACATAATGTGCGGTTTTGAACACTGAACATGCTTCCTCTGTAGCTGGAAAATTTTTTTGCAACCGGATGATCGCAGCAGGATCATCCTTTCCAACATATGTCCCTGCAATATTATGCAGCCGATCTGTTGTTGCGACGAGTATTGGCTCGTGTTCCTTATTTTTCACCGAGTCAACCACATACCTGCCTGGATACATCAGCACCGCAGCAATCAGGAATATATCGTGCGGTGTTGTGAGCTCAGCTTTTTTCCCTGTCATGACATCCATCACCGTGATAACAACTGATGCTAATGACTTATTGAGGAGCAGACCGGTATTTGCAGAAGGCTCGCAAAAAAGCCGATAGAATGGGAAGTTAAACGCGCCTGGTTCGGTTTTGTCCGCTGTAACGAGCGCAAATGCTTCACTCGGCCTCTCTTCGAACTCCATTTCAGCAACGCCTGGGCCCAAGCCGCGGACGTTGCCGGCGAAAGAATCTTTCAGCAAGTCTTGCCCTGCACCGTAGAGACCTTGTTTTTTTGCTATCTCAGTTCCGGCCTTGAAGGCGTCCCATGCAAGTTTGTGTATCTCTTCATTGTTTATTCCTTTTCTATGGGACAAGAGAAGATGAATATCATCGCCTGTATAGCCAACATAAAAATCAACAAGCATATTTTTTCCTTTTTCGAGAATGAAATTTTTTAGGGTGTTGAACAGCTCATCGCTTGGCTTTGTATGGCCGCCAATGCTGCCGATATCAGCTTTTATCGCAGATAAGGTTATTTTTGTCATTATTCACGGCAGAAAAAAGGGGGTTTAAATGTTTTTGGGTGGAGTTGGACTCACTTTGCGAAGTGGTTGTGCTTCATGAGCAGCAATAGCTAAATCCTCGAGAAGAGCCAACTCTGCGTTGTTTCCGGCTTTTGTAGCCTCGCGCCTCACGAGTATACGTTCGGCTTTCGTGAGAGTTACACCGGATTTCCTGAGGTAGTTTGCCCTGCTTTCTGGATCTGTAGATGCCGCTCCTGCAATTTCATAGAGGCTTTCCAAAAATGCGTCTTTCCTTGGCTTATACGCCGCCACCTCAGCTGCTGTCCAACTCATGCCGCATCAAGACTGATCAATGGTATAAAAAGCTTTCGCCCATCACATTTTTAAATAAAAGAACATTCTCAAACATATGCCTATTGAAGTCTGTGCAGTTGGCGGTTTCAACGAAGTGGGAAGGAACTGTACTGCAGTTAAAATTGATGAGGATGTGATCATTCTTGACATGGGGCTCCATATGGAGAACTATGTCAAATACACCGAGGAGGAAGAGGATATTCACGATATCACGGGAAAGCAGCTCACTGAAGTTTCAGCTGTTCCTGACCTTGCGCATATCGAAGAATGGAAGCATCAGGTGCGTGCAATTATCCCGAGCCATGCGCATCTTGATCATGTAGGCGCAATCCCGTTTCTTGCAAACAAGTTCGATGCACCCATCATTGCCACGCCCTACACCATTGAAGTCATTAAAGCGCTCAGCAAGGACAAGCATGGGCACGGAAAGCTAAAGAACAAATTAATCCGCATCAACCCAAACTCAACGTTTCAGCTTAATGATAAGATCACTGTTGAATTTATTCATGTGACACATAGCACGCCACAAACAGCGATTGTTGCACTACACACACAATATGGAACGATTTTGTATGCAAATGATTTCAAGTTGGACAACACTCCTGTGTTGGGCAACAAGCCCAACTATAAACGGCTTAAGCAGCTGCGTGAGAAGGTTGTGCTGCTTATTATGGAATGTTTATATGTTGATAGGCCTGGAAAGATGCCGTCTGAGGCGGTTGCGCGGCAACTGCTGAAGGAAGTGATGCTCGAGACAAAGACGGAAGGAAAAGCAATTGTTGTGACGACATTTTCTTCGCATATTGCGCGGCTGAAAAGCATCATTGATTTTGGAAAAAAGTTGAACCGGAAAATTGTATTTCTCGGACGGTCGCTCAACAAATATGTGACTGCTGCGGAAAGCATCAATCTGGTAAACTTTACAAAGCAGATCGGCATGGTCTATTATGGTCAGCGTGCGCGAAAGATGCTGACCACATGCGCGAAGCAGAAAGACAAATATTTGTTAGTCATGACCGGTCATCAAGGCGAGCCAAAAGCAACATTGTCGCGCATTGCCAATGATGATTACCATTTTCCGCTGACAAACGGAGATTTTGTCATTTTTTCTGCATTAACCATCCCAACACCACCAACGATTGCAAACAGGAAAGTGCTCGAGACACGGCTGCAGGATAAAGGAGTTCGGATTTTTACCGACATTCATGTGTCAGGACATTCGGCACGGGAAGATCTGCGGGATTTTATCTTGATGGTTCAGCCCAAGCACATCATTCCAACACATGCTGAGCCGGGAAGGCTGGCGCTGTTTGCTGAGCTTGCGCATCAGCTTGGATATGAGCAGGAGAAGGTGCATTTGTTATTTAATGGACAGAAAGTGAAGGTGGATTAAGTTCCACCACCACTTAACAACAAAAAACTGTATTTTCTAATTACTATAACCACACCACAACAAAAGCTATAAATACCCCCTTTCTCCGCAGGGCTTGGGGTGTACCATGCGTTTAACATTAGCAGAGCCACGATACTTAAAAGACAGTGTCAGCGTCATTTCTGATTTGGTAAATGAGGCAAAATTCATCGTTAAAAAAGATGCGCTTGAGCTGGTTGCGATGGACCCTGCAAATGTGGCTATGGTGATATTCAAGCTTCTTTCAACATGCTTTACAGAATATGATGTGAAGAAAGATGAGGAGCTTGCTATTAATCTAGCGCAGCTCAAGCAGATATTGAGAAGAGCAAAATCAAATGATACAGTTACATTAGAGCTGGAAGAAGGAAAATTAAAAGTTCAGTTTAGGTCAGACACCGTCAGGACATTTGCGCTTCCCATCATTGAACTTGATGAGAAAGAGCAGCGCGTTCCTGAACTGCAGTTTCCCCTCTCCGTGGATACAAATTCTTCAATATTAACTGAAGCTATTGGGGATGTTGATGTTGTTGCTGAATCGGTCACATTTCTTGCAGACAAATCAAAGCTGACAATAGCGGCTGAAGGAGATTTGAGCAAAGCAAGCATCGAGATTAAGCAGAGCGATAACACGAAAATTGATTCAAAAAATGACAGTGTCAAAGCGAAATACAGCATTGAATACTTGAAGAAGATGATTGAAGGGGGAAAAATATCTGATCGCGTCACCATCAAGTTCAGCAATGATTATCCGCTGCGGCTGGATTACAAGCAGATTGACAAGGTTGCATTGAGTTTTATTTTAGCGCCGAGAGTAGAGAATGATTAGGCGCGCTGATTCATGACATTTCTGCTCTCTTTGCGGCTATCAAAACATTATCCATGAGCATTGCAATGGTCATCGGCCCAACGCCGCCGGGAACAGGTGTTATGGCTGACGCTTTGTTCTTTACATTCTCAAAATCGACGTCACCGCACATTTTACCATCGATATAATTGATACCAACGTCGATGACAACTGCACCGTCTTTAACCATGTCCGCTGTAATGAGTCTTGGCTTGCCGGCAGCGACAACTAAAATATCTGCCTGTTTCGTGTAGTGCGACAGATTCCTCGTCTTCGAATGGCATACAGTCACCGCCGCATGCTCGTCTAAAAGCAGGTGTGCAGTCGGCTTGCCCACGATACTGCTTCTTCCAACTATTACTGCATGCTTTCCGGTAATTTTTGTTTGTTCTTTAAGCAGAGCGATAATCGCTCGAGCGGTGGGTGCTACAAATGGACTCGAACGTAATCCGCCGACATCTTTTTCAGGAGCGATGCTCGTAACTATTGATTTATCAATGTGCCCGGGCAATGGCATCTGAATGAGTATGCCCTGGATATTTTGGTCATCGTTTAACGTTTTTATATCTTCACTGAGTTTGTATATTTTTAAGGAAACACCAAGCTCATAGCATGCAGCACGTATGCCGTTGGTATAGGCTTTTGAAGCTGCATCGCCAGCGAGGACTGCAAGAGTTAGTGTTTGTGCTTGCGTTTCCGGTTTCATCTTTTCTATCATGCGCTGCGCAATAGCTTTCCCATCAATGATTGCCATAAATGATCCATTTTTCAGTGATTATTTTGTTGACTTTGACATCATGATCTTCTGTTGGGATTTTATCCACGATCTGCTGCTCATAGGCAAGCGCAATTGATTTTCCTTTGTAATTTTTCAAGAGTTTATCGTAAAATCCCTTGCCATGACCCAACCGGTTACATTGACGGTCAAATGCAACGCCTGGAACTATGATAAGATCAGCGTCGTTGACAACAGAAAGGTTTTTTGGCTCGAGAATGCCAAATGCCCCTTCTGAAAGCTCGCTCCAGCTGCTTATTTCGGAGAGGACGTTTGCGCTATAAACTGGGACAGAAACTTTCTTTTCTTTTTTTTCTAAAAGAGTCTTAATAAGATCATGTGTATGGACTTCGGATTTCGTCGAGATGTAGAAAGCAATACTTTTTGCGCGTTTAAACTCTGGAAGCTGTGTGAGAACAGCACAAATACGTTGACTTTTTTGTTTGATTTCCCAAAAAGACAATGATGTGCGCTTCCTCAGCATATGCGCTCTGAGCTCTTTTTTATCCATACATGGATTTTGAAAATGAGCGCTTATAAAGATTGTGGAGAAAAGAAAGAAGGTTACTCTTCTTTCCCTTCCTCTTCAGAAGGATAGTTTGGAACAGCGGTTTTTGATATAATAAAGATATCACCTACCGACTTCACCAGCTGATGGGGCACAATGACGCCTTTTGCGCTGCCCAACACTTTGCTTAAAAATGAGTTTTTTGTCGCCTTGATCTTCCAGCCAAACGCTTTGTTTGTTGCCAGAATCCCATCCTCAATATCTCCAAAATAATCGCCACCATCGGTGTATACTCTCATATCGTACGTTTCGGTCATCTTTTTCATCTTCAGCATTATAAAGCACCTCGCAGCTCAAACTTGTTCAGCAGTATATAAAATTTTCTGCACTCCAAAGCTTTTTAAACAAACTTCATATTGAAGTTGCATGGCCATCATCGTTATTGGAACTTCCCATATCTCTCGGCAGAGCATTGAGGAAATAAAGCGCGCAATTGAGAAGCATCAGCCTGATTATGTTGCGGTTGAGCTTGATATAAAACGTTTGCATGCGTTGGTGAGCAGACAAAAACCAAGCGTTTCGTTTCGTGATGTGTTTCGTGTGGGCTTGAAAGGCTTTCTGTTTGCGCTGCTTGGATCGTATATCCAGAAGAAGCTAGGCAAGCTTGTCGGTACAGCTCCGGGTTCAGATATGTTAGAAGCAGTTAAATTGGCTAAGAAGCACAACATCAAGCTTGCGCTGATCGATCAGGACATTGAAATAACACTGCGCCGTTTTTCACAGACGCTGAGCTGGAAGGAAAGGTTCAGGTTTGCAGGTGATATCATCAAAGGAATGGTCTTCCAAAAAGCAGAATTACGGCGATATGGGCTCGATAAATTTGATTTAACAAAAGTCCCGCCGGAGCAGTTGATAAAAAAGATGACGTTGCAGTTGAAGAAGCGCTATCCCAATGTGTATAAAGTGCTTATTACTGAAAGGAACAGTTTTATGATACAGCAGCTGAAAAAGATTGCTGAGAAGGGTGTAACGATTGTTGCGGTGGTAGGGGCTGGGCATAAGGAAGCGATTGAGAAGGCGATGAAGGATGTTTAGCCCTCAACCTTTTTAAACCCTAAAACAATCATTCTCGCTATGGTCCTTTTTGAGCTGCGTGACCGGCTGGACAGGTATTTTGCGTTCAGCAAAAAAGAGGTACGAGATCTTGCAGCGGCAGTGCTCATCGTCGGCTTTATTTTCTCGTTCCGTGACTGGGGGAATACCGTATTTGACGCGCTTATCGGCGCAAAAAACCTGCTTTTGGCAATTTTTGCATCGGCAATCTCATTTTTTGTGCATGAATCGGCACACCGAATCATGGCATTGCGTGATGGTTTTAAGGCGGAATTTAAGATATGGTGGGGAGGGCTAATCGCAAGCTTAATGCTTGCGTTCGCATCAAACGGCAGGATACAGCTCGTGCTGCCAGGCGGAATTGTTGTTGCGCTCCTTGCACGCCATCGTTTAGGTATTTTCCGTTATGGCTGGAGCTATTGGGACATGGGGATTGTTGCCATATGGGGGCCATTAGCAAACATCGCACTTGCGTTTGTGGCAAAACTCTTCGTTGACGCGTTTCCGTCAAGCTATTTTTTCCAGAAGCTTTTTTTGATCAATATCATTTTTGGCATATGCACCATGCTCCCCATCCCTCACCTTGACGGAATCAACACATTCTTTGGAGGCAGATTACTGTATGTGCTGATATTAGCAGGAGTCATCGTTGCAAGCGTGCTGCTCCTGCTGCCAAAGGTGTTGAGCGTCTTCATGGCACTGATTGTCGGACTAGTGATTACCGCACTCATCCTTGCAGTTTATTATTTCACCATCGAACACCAACCACAATGAAGACAGATATGTTAATAATGGAACATTGGGCAGAAATTCTTGCTGTGCTTATCCTCCTGCTCGGATTCTTTTTTGCTATTGTCATCCAAAGCCCCGCCATGCATTACATTGTGATTCTTCTTGCGGGATTTCTAGGAGGCAGAGTGATTTACGAACGGCACCGTTACCAGCCTATCTTTCCGTTTATATTAATGCTGATAGGGTTTTTACTTGGATTTATGCTTGGCGCGATATCAGCGAACAAGAAGATTATTATGCTGTTCTTCTTGGTGGGCTTTTTCGTTGCACTCTGGGCACATCAGAAGGGGTATATGGGATTCTTTAAAACTGAAGGATGGATTAAGTAAATTTATATAAATCACCGGGATTTTTGCTGATAAATGGTTTCAAATGAAGAGTTTGGCTCATTGATTGCAGAGTATGAAGGCTTTCGCGACACTATTCTCGATGAGATAACAAAGCTGCGGGAAGATATTGAGAATATGAGGGAAGATATTAAAGATATAAAACATCTTCTTGAAGAGGAAAAGAGCAGATAGATACCCTTTTATACACCCATATCCCTGGATGAGGAATGCTCCGTGACTTCACTCCACGTTTATACCAAGAAACAATCCTTGCAACTGCATCACGAAAGAATACACTCGTTGTGCTTCCTACCGGATTAGGAAAGACTGCAATCGCGTTCATGCTTGCTGCACAGCGCTTGAAGCAGTATCCGCTGTCAAAAATCCTCTTTCTTGCACCGACAAAACCGCTGGCAGAGCAGCATCTTGCTACATTCAGGAAACATCTAGATATTTCTGAAGAAAAGTTTACACTGTTTACGGGCGCTGTCGCACCAAGCAAGCGCGCAGAGCTGTGGGACAAGACGCAGATCATCATCGGCACGCCGCAAGGGTTTGAAAACGATATTCTTGGCGATAGGTTGGGCATAGAGAATGTGAGTCTGGTCATTCTTGACGAGGTTCATCATGCAACGGGAAATTATGCGTACACATTCATCGCAAAGCAGTATATGAAGAAAGCAAAGTTTCCGCGCATTCTTGGATTGACTGCATCACCTGGCTCGGATGTGGAAAAGATAAAAGAGATATGCAAAAATACGTTTATCGAAGCGGTTGAAGTCAGAACGCTCGATGACCCAGATGTCAAAGAATATATTAAAGAGATAAAAACGGAGTGGATAGAGGTTGAACTGCCGGAGTCGTTTCGGCGGATTCAGCGATTTCTTTCTGAGTGTTATCTTTCAAAACTAAAAAAAATAAAAGAATTCGGCTATCTCAACAATCTGCAGCTGAGAAAAAGAGAATTGCTTGAGCTCCAGGGACAGCTACATGCTCAGGTAGCAGGCAATAAGGATATGATGCTGTTGCGTTCAATATCACTGCTTGCAGAGGCGATAAAGGTACAACATGCATTGGAGTTATTGGAGACGCAAGGCATCCCACCGTTGTATAAATATTTTCAGAAGATAGAAGTTGAAGCGCGCAACGCAAAAAGCAAGGCAGTGAAGAACCTTGCTGCGGACTTGGATTTTAAATCTGCGTTTGTCATGACGGCAAAGCTGTATGAAGATGAAATTAAGCATCCGAAATTGGTCAAGCTGATGGATGTTGTTGAAGAAGAGCTTACGGAGGGAAAGAAGAGACTTATTGTTTTTACACAGTACCGTGATTCTGCATCAGACATTATCAATTCATTGCAGAACATCCCAAATACCAGCGCAAAATTGTTTGTCGGACAGATGAAGAAAGGCGAAACCGGCTTGACGCAAAAGCAGCAGAAAGAAATGCTTGACTCGTTCAGGAATGAAGAATTTAATGTGCTTGTGTGCACATCTGTTGGGGAAGAAGGGCTTGACATTCCTGCAGTTGATTTGGTTATTTTTTACGAACCGATACCATCAGCAATTCGGCATATCCAACGGCGGGGAAGGACCGGCAGGCAGGAAATCGGGCGTGTAATTATCCTCATGGCGAAGGAGACGCGTGATGTGGCATATCGCTGGGTTGCACACCACAAGGAGAAAAGGATGTACAGCACGCTTGAAAAAATAAAGAAAGAGTTCACATTACAGAAGATGGAGCAACCATTGACTTCATCTATAAACGAGCAAAAAGTGCAGATCGTGACGGATTATCGTGAAAAAGGATCGGACGTGATGAAACAACTCATTGAGCAAGGAATTTCTTTGCGACTGGAGAAACTGCAGTCGGCAGATTATTTATGCTCACCAAACTGTGCGGTTGAATTCAAAACAGTTGAGGATTTTGTGAATTCGATCATCGACGGGCGTTTTGTTGAACAGTTGAAAGGGCTGAAGAAGAATTTTTCAAAGCCGCTCGTCATCGTGCAGGGCGAGCAGGATATCTATTCGGTGAGAAAGATCCACCCAAATGCCATCCGCGGCATGCTGGCGACGATTACGGTGAGTTTTGGCATTCCTATTATTCAGACGAAAAATGCTGCGGAAAGTGCTGCGCTGCTGGCGATTATTGCACGCAGGGAGCAAGATACGGCGCGCGATTTCAGCATGCATGCAAAAAAACCGTTGAGCGTTGCAGAACAGCAGGAATACTTGGTTTCTGCGCTGCCGAGTGTTGGATTGAAGATGGCACAGCAGCTGCTCAAGCACTTTGGGTCGGTTGAGAAGATGGTGAATGCGACTGTTGATGAGCTGAAGGAAGTTGAAGGCATTGGGAATGTGCTGGCGGAAAGGATAAGGAACGTTGCCAGTTTTCCTTATAAGAAGGAATAGCTACTTTAATGCTTTCATTTCATCGTCGAGGAGTCTTAGTGTTGTGTCTATAGGAATCATCGAGACTTCTGCTGCTCCCGCCTTCTGTCCTTCTTTCGTGAACTCGAATGGGTCATCCATATCTTTGATCAAGAGGATCATGTAGACCAATGTGAAGCTTGATGCGGCATACGTCGCTGCTCCAAGGATGAACGTATCGGTCTTTGAAAACAATATTAACACAATTACTGCGATGGAGATGATTTCCATAATTGTATACCCAGCCTTAATAAACATGGTGTTCTTTATGACATCAATGCGCATAATCGTCTGCCTTAATGTCTTTTGGTTTTCCTCAAGCCAGGACGTACAATTTTGATTATCAAACTTTGCAGAATAAAGACTTAACTCATTGAGCATAAGATATATTTTGTCGACTTTAATTTGCTCTTCCAACCAATCACGAGTTGATGTCGTCAGCTTAATCAAATGCATAAGCACTGCTTTTCTTTTTACCTTGTTTGGCTCCGTTCGGTTATGATCCTGGACAGATAAAATCCCATTTGCGACATTGTTCAGCAACTGTTCGCTTTCCTTAAAGTCCTGCAGGATGCCTGCGAGCATAAATCCTATAAGGAACACAGCACCCGTCAGCAGACTCGCAATGATGATGTTCATGTCAAGAATGTTCCAGTTATTCAGACGAATATAGTATTGGATTATCAGACCGGGAACGACAACAAGAAGAAAAACTTTAAATGTTAACGACCACTTTTCATGCACATCACTCACCTCTATGTTCATTAAACAATAGAACGTTTTCTGGTTATTTAAAGGTATCGGTGACAAAAAAATCTAGTTTCTGAACTTTCCTTCCATCACAAATTCTTTTAAAGGTCTTCGATCAGAAGGCTGTTCGCGCTCCTGCATTTCTTTTGGCAGAATTTCTTTTTTCCCACGCTTTCCAATGGCGATCATTGCTTCTACAGTGTAGTCATCTGGAATTCCTAATTCCCGTTTCGCCTTATCATAATCAAACCCCTCCATACCATGTGTAACTAATCCTCTGCTTGTTGCTTCGAGAGCAAGATTTTCCAACGCTGAGCCTGTGTCAAGGCTGTGCGTACGCGCTGGCTTGCCATTGAAATCAAATGTCTTTTTTGATATCACCACCACAAGAACGGCTGCATGCTTCGTCCAGGTTTGGTTGAATTCTCCCATGAGCTCGAACAAATTCTTCCAATGAGGAGTGTTTCTTTTTGCATAAATAAAACGCCAAGGCTGGCCGTTGTATGAGCTTGGCGCCCAGCGAGCTGCTTCAAACAAAGACATTAATTCTTCGTCTGAGATCTCTTCATCCGTCATGGCACGAGGTGACCAGCGAGATAAGAGGAGAGGATGGATAGGGTGGGTTGGTTTGCGGTGCTTGGTGATTTCGTTGGAGAGATTCATAACTTCATCTCTTTGAGCCGTTTTACCCTTTCTTCAGTCGGCGGATGGGTTGAGAAGAAGTGCATCAGTCCAGCATTACGAAATGGATTGGAGATAAATAAATGCGCCGTTGAGGTTGTGCTGGCATGCGCTGCAAACGGATAATGCTGGATGCTACCTGCAATTTTTTCGAGCGCACTTGCCAGATGGAGTGGTTGTCCGGTTAATTTTGCGCCGCTTGCATCAGCCAAATATTCACGGCTTCGTGAAATTGCAAGCTGAATGAGCGTGGCCATCAATGGAGTGATAATTCCGAGCACTAATAGTTCAAAGATGTTACTTCCCTCCCTGTCTCGTCCTCCAAACCCGCCGAATATTGCAGCCCAGCGCGCCATAAAGGCAACATAGGATATGACTGCAGCTATGCCTGCGGCAATTGAGCTTACGAGGATATCGCGGTTTTTTACATGGCTTAACTCATGTGCGAGCACTGCTTTGAGTTCGTCTTTTGTTAACAGTTGAAGTATGCCTGTTGTGCATGCAACGACTGCTTTTTTTGGATTTCTCCCGGTTGCAAATGCGTTTGCCTGTGGCGTGTTGATGATGTATACTTTTGGTTTTGGAATGTTTGCTTTCGTTGCAAGCTCTTTTACCATGGTATGGAGATAGTCGTACTCTTTTCCTGCGGGCTTTGCGCGATATAATGCAAGCACAATTTTGTCTGAAAACCAGTAGCTGATGAAGTTGAAAGCTAATGCGATGATTAAACCGATGGTAAGCCCCTGATAGCCGCCGATGAGATAGCCAACGCCTAACAAGAGGCCGCTTAAGAGTCCAAGCAAGGCTACGGTTTTGAGTTGATTTTTGAGCATGGTGAATTTTGAGAAGTTCGGGATATAAAAAGGTTTCTCTAGTCTAGCTTGCATAGGAGTACTGCACTGTTCAAATTGTGGAATTACCTGTAGAATTGGTGGAGCTTGTCGGATTAGTCGTGTTCGTCATATTGAACGGCAGAGTTGTGTTTGTGATGTTTGTCCCATTTGGAGCGGCAGTGTTGGTTCCGTTAGTGAAAGTGGCATTAGAAACGTTTATCGGGTTATTTGTTCTATTATAACTCAGGTTTGAACTATTTGTCTGCATACTAACATTCGTAAAGTTCGTCACATTACTCTGCATCGTTTGATTAGTAACATTCGTCGCATTGATTCTAGGGTTAACACACGCACCAGAAGCGCAACTTGTTGTGCAGGCGTACATTGTTGATTCTGGCTGACCTCCATCACAGAAATATTCTTTCAAACGGGTTCTGGACTTACATTCATCTGCCAATACTCCCGTCCTACTCAGCCGTTGATGTCGATATGTTACAGTCAAAGATCCAAACGTGCCGTACGATTTTCCTCCATCGGAGTCAGCACAACTCGTAACACGCCAATTACCTGCGCGAATAGCTTCACCAATAAGGTCCTGTGCCTCTTCGATTGATATTCCTTCCGCGCTCGCATAAAGTTCTGTTTCTGGAGACGGTTCAGGTGCACAACTGGCTAGAAATAACAGGAGAGAGAGAGAGAGAGATAAAATAATTTCATGAGGTGTTTTCATTCACTCTGACTATTTAAATATTTCTAAATGCTTCATTTTAGTCTGCGTTACCCAAATAATGCCCCAATCCTCCCAATCCTTCCACCTGCCTCAGCTTGGTATTTTTAAACAAATAATGGCGTAGTTTGTCATTCACTCGTACACCTCGTCTGCTCAGCATGTCTTTCAGCTTGCCGTATATCTTCTTTCCTTCCTTATCCAAATCAACGAGCAGCACAACTTCTTTGTCATGTATCTTTTCGGCTAATGCGTGATGGGCTTCAAGCTGCATGATGCGTTGAACACCTAACTGCTCTAAAGCACTTTTATCTTTCTTTCCTTCAACGATAACCAAGAGATTATAATCGATGATCTGCTGTATAAGCCCGGTGATTGTGTCACTTTCATTCATCATAAGCAATCGAAAACATAAACTCATTTAAACCTTGCTATTCTTGGCGATTCATGCTCACCATCGGAACAATCTTACGGCATTACAAGAGAAAAGAAGTGCAGGAAGCACTTGTTGCACACTCACGAGATCGCGAGGTTGCGGCGCGCTATGGCGAGGCATTTGGCTCGCGACCAGATATTCTTCAGTACGAAAACGATGTTCTTGAGAATGCACAACAGGGAGCAACCTCTTTCCACTGCTCGGAAGAGCGGTGGCGCAATGCGCTGCAGCTATCGCCGACCATGAAACCACGTGAATTGGCTGAACTGCGCAGCGGATGGGACCTAGTCATTGACATCGACTGCAAAAACTGGGAATACTCAAAAATATTTGCAGATGTTGCCATCAAATTAATCAAAAGTTTTGGGATAGATGCTGTCAGTATCAAGTTCAGCGGCAACAAGGGCTTCCACATCGGCGTGCCGTTTGAAGCGTTTCCTCAAAAGGTGCACGGAAAAAGTGTACAGGCATTGTTCCCTGAAGGACCGAGGCGCATTGCGCTGTATTTAATTCATTTGCTAGAGGAGAAATTCTTTGATTTTGTTCCTGCACAAACACCGGAGCAGGTCGCTGCTGCTTTTGGCTTATCGATTCAGGACCTTGTCGAAAGGAGATGTTTGTATTGTGACAAAGAGAAAGAAGGAGCAAAAATAGAATTCATCTGCCCGTCGTGCGACAACCGTTTTGTCACTGATGAACTGATCGCATACAAGAGCTGTGACAAGTGCAAAAAGATCATGATTAAAAAAGAATACAAAAAGTGCAGCAATTGCGGAAAAACACAGTTTATAAAAAGATTTGATGCAAAAAAAATAATTGATATAGATACATTGCTCATCTCCTCACGGCATCTCTATCGTGCGCCCTATTCGCTGCATGAGAAGTCTGGCTTGGTCTCGGTTCCCATCGATCCTGAAAGAGTAATTGATTTTAACAAAGAAAATGCAAAGCCAGAGAAGATAAAGTTTGATCACATGTTTCTTTCGCGAGCTGCACAGCCCGATGAAGCGCGTCATCTGTTCCTCCAGGCATTTGATTACACCATTCCTCAGAAGGAAGAGAAACTGTCGAAAGAGATAGAAGTACCTGCGACTGCAATTGCTGAAGAATATTTCCCCGACTGCATCAAGAAGATTTCCAAAGGAATGGAGGATGGAAAGAAACGAGGGTTGTTTGTGTTAATTAATTTTTTGCGAAGCGTGGGCTGGTCGTACGAGCAGGTGGAGAAGTATGTTGCTGAATGGAACAAGAGGAATCCAGAGCAGTTGCGGGAAAACTATATTGTGGGACAGTTGCGGTATGCGAAGATGAAGAAAGCGATTTTACCTCCCAATTGCTCAAATATTGCTTATTATCAGAGTTTGGGCGTGAAGTGTGCGGAGAATGTTTGTGCGAAATGCAAGAATCCGGTGAATTGTGCGAAGAGGAAGGCGAGGTATGGAGAGAAGTCTGGTGTTGGAAAAACTTAAAAAGAAGTTCTTAAAACAGTTGTTGAATGGCTGAATATTGGACCACGTATGATCCGTGGTATGCTGGAGCGTTCCTTGGTAAAATCACGGGAATGCACGATTTGCCTCCTATTGATGGGAATGCACCGAAACTTCATCGGGCGGTGAATGAGGTATTCGCTGCAGCCAGTCTTACCGAAGAAGAGAGGAACGTTCTCGGACACCGTTTCGGCCTTAATGCTTCCGATCAGCTATATTCCATTACTGATGTCGCTGCGTTGTTAGAAAAGGGAACGATAGAAATCCGTCACATTGAGAACAATGCACTTGGCAAGCTGAGGAGAGACAAGGTAAAAACAGCGCTTGAAGCGTTATGTTGAGCGATGGAATTGAAAATAATTGCCATTTTGGATGCCCTTTTTCTTTTTTAGGGATGGTTTTCTGGGGAAATGGTATCTTTATAATAAAAATACTTTAGTACTCTCTTTAAAATTTATAAAATAAGAACACTCAGGGGAATTCGTGAAGGAGTTAATCAGTGAAATAATTTTGAATTCGCACCCAAAAGACAAAACCTATTCTTTTTTGATTTTTATGCTCAGGATAGGGCTTATTGCATTATTTGCTTCAATGTTTTAGGGTGGCGAACTCACTGGTGCTTATTGTATGCAAAAGAGTATCTCTTTAGCGCGAACAAGTGGAACGTTCAACCAAGATTACGAGGAAACACGATAATAATAGGATACACAAACATTTATAAACCTCCTCCTGAAACAAACACAGTATTAAGCCCGAGTCAAACGGCGCACAGGGCTGAGGAATATTTCTCAGCTTATTCACATGGAAGGACAAATAAAACATCTCGTACGCATCGCAAACACTGACCTTGATGGGTTGAAGCAAGTACATCAAGCACTCTTAAAAGTCAAAGGAGTGAGCGTTTCATTTTCAAATATGGTAGTTTCGCTTGCGCATGTTGAGAAAAACGCGCAGATCGGCTTGCTTGATGAAGAAAAAATAAAGCTGCTTGATAAAATTATCCGCGCACCACTGGAGAACGGCGCGCCTTTATGGATGGTGAACAGGCGGCGGGACATTGAAACAAACGAAGACAAGCATCTGATTGGCGCTGATTTAGATTATGCAAATGATAATGATATCAAGCGACTGCGTAAAATAAAGACATACCGAGGGGACAGGCATGGAAAAGGGCTGCCGGTGAGAGGACAAAGAACAAGAAGCAATTTCAGAAAGAACAAGGGTAAAGTCACGCTGGGCGTACACCGCAAGAAAGTTGAAGCTGCTTCAGATGAGAAAAAAGATGAAAAAGGAAAGGATGAAAAGGGAAAGAAAAAGTGATGATCTATGGGTGACCCACGCAGATTAAAGAAAAAATTTGAAACGCCGATGCATCCTTGGAGAGCGGCAAACATCGAGATAGAGCGGGAGCTGAAAAAAGAATATGCGCTCAAAAACAAGCAGGAGATATGGAGAATGGATTCCTTGCTGAGAAGTTTTAAGAACCAGGCAAAGAGGCTTATCGCTCTCCGCACTGCACAGGCGGATAAGGAACGCACACAACTGCTACAGAGGCTGCAGAGGATCGGCTTGCTTTCAACGGGAGCAAAACTTGACGCTGTGCTTGGCTTAACAACAAAAACAATTATGGAGCGCAGGCTGCAAAGCTTCGTCTTCAGGAGAGGGCTGGCACGGACTATGAAACAAGCACGGCAGCTGATCACCCACAACCATCTTGCAGTCGGGGGCAAGATTGTGTCAGCACCAAGCTATATTGTTACAAAAGCCGAGGAAGAGCTCATCAACTTTTCACCGCGATCGCCTCTATTCAACCAAGAGCATCCTGAGCGGGCACACGCTGAAAAAAAAGAAAAAACGGCTGAGCCTGCGGAGATCAAATAATGGAACGAAAAAAGGAAAGTCATGAGGATCGCCCTCGAAGGGAGTATAATGCTCCACGGAACATCCGCTGGGGCTTAGCACATATTTATTCCAGCTATAACAACACGATCATTCATGTCACCGATATCACCGGAACAGAGACGCTTGCACGCTCGTCAGGAGGACAAGTGGTCAAATCAGACAGGTTGGAAAGCTCGCCGACAGCAGCGATGCTTGCAGCAAAAAAGATTGCTGAGATCATCCGAGATAAGGGGGTCAATGGGCTACATGTCCGTGTCAGAGCTCCAGGAGGCCATCAGGGTCCGGCAAACACAGGACCTGGTGCACAGGCGGCTATCCGCGCGCTTTCGCGTGCAGGGATCTTAATCGGCAAAATTGAGGATGTTACACCCGTTGCGCATGATGGCTGCCGTGTCAAAGGCGGCCGTAGAGGAAGAAGAGTATGAAACTTAATCTTATTGAGTGGGATAAAAAAACGAATAAATTGCAGGTGATGGTGAGCGGGGCAGATGATGCATTTATGAATCTTGTCCGCAGATTTTCAGCTGAGGAAGTACCAACGCTTGCTATCGAGGATGTGGAACTGAGAGACAATAGCTCAGCCCTGTATGATGAAATTGTTGCACACCGTCTTGGCCTTCTTCCCATTAAGACTGATGCCAAGAGTTATGTATTAAAGGAAGACTGCACGTGCAAGGGTGTTGGCTGTGCAAAATGCGAACTCAAAATCACACTGAAAGCGGCAAAGAAGGGCATTGTTACTGCATCCGAAGCAAAAAGCCAGGATCCAAAGTGCACATTTGTCTATGAAGACATGCCTATTGTGAAACTTGCGACAAAGCAGAAGATTGAATTTGAGGCGACTGCAGTGTTGGGCAAGGGAAAGACGCATGCAAAGTGGGCGACCGGGCTTGTTTTTTACCGGAAGGATGTTTCTGTCAAGGCAGAAGACAAGGTAAGTGAGGAGCAGCGAGCGCGTATCCAAAGCGCATGCGGCGATCTCGTGAGCATCACTGCGGGAAAAGTGAAAGTAGAAAAAGAAAAACTGGCAGTTAGTCCACGATGTGATGCATGCTGTGAAGCACTTGAGGAAGCAGGCGCTACTGTCAGTGATACTGAAGATTACGTGCTCACCGTCGAAAGCTGGGGACAGCTGAGCTGTAAGGAAATATTAGAGCAGGCAGCAGAGATCATTATTCAAAAGGTTGACGCCCTCGAGGAGCAAATAAAATGATGCGGGGGTGGCAGAGCCTGGTCAAATGCGCTAGGTTGAGGGCCTAGTCCCTTAGTGGGTACGCGTGTTCGAATCACGTCCCCCGCATTATCATAAAAGTTAACAGACAATGAAACGAACAGGACCAAGCAACCAACATACGCAGCAGCTGATCAGTACGCTGAAGCAGGCTGCACTGAAAGAGAATTCAGCACTCTGGAAAAGAATAGCGAATGACTTAGAGCGACCAACGCGCCAGCGGCGGATCGTTAACATCTACAAGCTCGACAAATACGCAAAAGAGGGGGAAACTGTTGTTGTGCCGGGAAAAGTCCTTGGAATGGGCGACTTAAACCACAAGCTGAATGTTGCAGCGTTTACATTTTCACAGCAGGCAATTGACAAAATCGAAAGTGCAGGCGGGCAGGTATTTGCCATCCATGATTTATTGAAGCAAAATCCAAAAGGAACAAATGTGAGGATACTAGGATGAGAGTCATTAACGGAGAAGACATGATTTTAGGAAGGGTTGCGTCGTATGTAGCGAAGGCTGCGCTTTTAGGGGAAGAAATCTCACTTGTCAACTGCGAGAAAATAGTGATTACCGGAAACAAACAATCGATATTCGAGAAACAGCGGTCGATGTCGGAACGGCGCGGCAAGCCGACAAAAGGAGTGTTCTTCGAGAGACGCCCTGACTTTTTTGTCGATAGGGTCGTGCGGCGCATGCTGCCCAAAAACAGCAGAGGGAAAGCCGCACTGAAAAAGGTGAGATGTTATATCGCATCGCCTGAACAGGTAAAAGGAAAGAGGGAGACAATAAAGTCCGCTGATGTCCAGAAGCTGCCGAATTTAAAATATGTGACCATCGGCGAGATATGCACAAAAATGGGAGCGCGATATGGCTAAGAAAGAACAGCTCTGGCGAGGGAAAACTCCGGAAGAGCTTAAGAATATGGACCTGAAAGAGTTTGCGCAGCTTGTTCCTGCACGAGACAGGAGAAAACTCACGCGTGGATTTACAGCGATGGAAAAAGCGCTGATAGCAACCGTTGAGCGTGATGCACCACGCATCAGGACACATTGCAGAGATATGGTCATCATACCGAAAATGCTGGGGAAAATGATTCAGGTGTTTAATGGCAAGGAATTCACTCAGGTGCAGATCAACTATGAGATGTTGGGGCACCGGCTGGGCGAGTTTGCGCTGACACGAAAAAGCGTAAAGCACAGTGCGCCTGGAGTCGGAGCTACGAGAAGCAGCGCCGCAATATCCGTGAAGTAACCATGGCAAAATACAGATACACCACACCAATGGAAGGAGCAAAGGCAGTCGGAAGGGACTTGCCTATCAGCACGAAAAACAGTGTTGAGGTATGCCGGTTTATCAAAGGAAGGAATGTACAAGTGGCAAAAAGCATGCTGTTGGATGTTATCACTCTCAAGCGTGCAGTGCCGTACAAACGATACACGATGGATGTCGGGCACAAAAGCGGCATGGCATCAGGAAGATATCCAAAGAAAACAAGCAGAGGGATACTTCAGGTGCTCGAATCGGCAGAGTTCAACGCACAATTCAAAGGAATGAACACAGCGCGGTTGTATGTGACACATATTGCGGCACAAAAAGCATCAACGCCGATGCACGGCGGAAGGAAGCGCGGGCAGAGCACGAAAAGGACGCACATTGAAGTAGTGTTACAGGAAAAAGTTGAAGCCGAAAAGAAAGTTAAGAAAGACAGCGCAAAAAGCGGGGAGAGAAAATGATCTGGGTGAGATTTTTATGATGGAAAGAGAGTTTATCACACAGAAGATCAAAGAGTACCAGATTCAGGAATTTGTAGATAAGTCGCTCGGCAATGTTGGGCACAGCCACACGGTAATGAGGAAGACGCCGTTGGGAGAAAAAATAATAATATATGCAAGCAGGCCGGGATTAGTTGTCGGAAGAAGGGGCGCCAATATCAAAGAACTTACAAAGCAGCTGAAGAAACAGTTCAACCTTGAAAATCCGCAGATCGAAATCAGTGAAGTCGAGAATGTGTTTCTCGATCCAAGTATCGTTGCAGAAAAGATTGTTGCCTCACTGGAGCGCTTCGGAACAACGCGATTCAAGGGGATAGGCCATAAGATGATGGAGAAAGTCATGGAGGCTGGAGCACGCGGAGTAGAAGTCATTATCTCGGGAAAAGTTCCCGGAGCGCGTGCACGCTCATGGCGCTTTTATCGGGGATATGTGAAGAAATGTGGTGATGCAGCGCAAGAGGCAGTACGAAAGTCAACACGATCTGCGCAGCTCAAGCCAGGAACAATCGGGATACGCATCAGCATCATGCCGCCGGGGATAAAGCTGCCGGATGACATCAAGCTCAAAGAAAAAGTGGTTACAGAGGCGCCCAAGGTTGAGGAAGTCAAAAAGGAGAAACGAAAAAGGGCGCGAAAGGTGAAAGCAGAGGTAAAGGAGAGTAAAACCGATATCATTGAGACAAAAACGGAAACAGCTGAGGAAAAAAATGAAAGCGAAGGAACTGAAGGCACTGAATAAGAACGAGCTTCAGGAAAAGCTCACTGAACTCAAGAGAGAGCTTATGAAAGAACGAGCGCAGATAGCAATCGGCGCAACGCCGAAGAATCCAGGAAAAGTGCGTGCAGTGCGAAGGAACATTGCGCGGATAAGCGCTCTACAGGGGGTCGCGACAGGATAATGTCAGAGATTTGCTCAAACTGCGGATTGCCGAAAGACCTGTGCGTCTGCGAAACAATCGCAAAAGAAAGCCAAAAGATCGAGGTAACGATGGAAAAAAGAAAATTTGGAAAGAAGTATACGGTCTTCAGAGGATTCAGCAAGGGCGTTGATCTCGATGAACTGGCATGGAAACTCAAGGCGAAATTCGCATGCGGAGGAACATCAAAGGACAACCGAATCGAACTACAGGGAGATCACAAGCCGCGCGCAAAGCGGGTACTCATGGAGTTTGGCTTTCCTGAAGAAATGATCGAGGTTAAGAATGGCTGAGAAACGAAAAAAGACAGCAGGCTGCACAGACAAAAAATGTCCGTTTCATGGAGCGCTGCGGATAAAGAGTGAGAATTATACAGGGAAAGTCATACGAAAAGACGCAAGCAGGAGCGCCACCATCGAATGGAGCCGGCAGCATTATGTGCCGAAGTATGAGCGATATGAGCAGCGGCGTTCGCGCCTTCGTGTGCACAATCCAGACTGCATCGGAGCGCAGATAGGGGATACAGTTAAAGTCATGAAAACAAGGCCATTGAGCAAGACAAAACATTTTGTCATTGTAGAAAAGGTAGGGAAATGAAAGCAGTAAAGTCACGTATTACACGGGGAATACCGTTTGGAGCAGTCTTGGCTACGTGTGATAACTCTGGCGCGAAGACTGTTCGAGTGTTTAGCGTCAAGGGACATAATACGACGAAAGGCAGGATACAGGCTGCAGGCATCGGAGATATGGTGCTTGCAAGCGTCAAGCGCGGAAAGCCGGAGATGAGAAAGCAGGTTGTGTTCGGCATCATCGTACGACAGAAGAAAGAATTCAGGCGCATTGATGGAACACGGGTAAAGTTCGAAGATAACGCGATCGTTGTCCTTAAAGACGAGGATGGAAACCCAAAAGGGACGCTTATTAAGGGGCCTGTTGCAAAGGAGGCAGCAGACCGGTGGCCGGCTGTAGCACGGCTTGCAAGCATTATCGTATGAAAAAATTTTCAACAAAGTGGAAAGGGAGCATCAAGGCACGGAAGCAGCGTAAGTACCGCGTGCACCTGCCGCTGCATTTACGGAAAAAGCTAGTGAATGTGCACCTTTCGAAGGAGCTTCGCAGTAAATACAAGAAGAGAAACGTGCCGGTGAGAGCAGGTGATAAAGTGAAGATATTACGAGGACTATTCAGGAAAAGAGAGGGAAAGGTTGAGCGTGTTGACAGGAAGGGAGAAAAGCTTTATATTACCGGCATAGAGGCAGTAAAAAAAGAAGGAACGAAAGTGATGCTCCCAATACATCCCTCAAACGTCATGCTCATCGAACTCGATATGACGGATAAGAAAAGAAAGGAAGGATTGGAAAAATGACTCACCTCAAAAAACTCAATGCGCCCCGGCAGTGGGGCATACTGCGGAAAGAGAAAAAGTACGTTGTACGACCATTTCCCTCAGGCCATAAACTCGAGCTGTCACTGCCTATCCTTGTCGTGATGCGCGACATGCTCCATCATGTGCAAAGTGCACGGGAGCTGCGCCATGTGCTCCGGCAGAAAGGAGTGCTTGTCGATGGCAAAGAGCTGAAAGAGATTCGCTCAAGCATCGGTCTGTTTGATGTCTTAAGCCTGCCGCAGGCAAAAGAGCAGTACAGGGTCATGCTGGGCAGTAATGGAAAGCTACAGCTCAGCTCGATTGATGCAAAAGAAAGTGAGATGAAGATATGCAAAGTCACCGGCAAGCGTAAAACAAAAGGCGGCAAAACACAGATTACACTTCATGATGGGAGAAACTTCAATGTTGATGAAGAGGTTCATGTCGGTGATGCGGTTGTGCTTCACCTGAAGGACAAGAAGATGAGCATTGTAAAACTGAAAAAAGGAGCATACGTGTATTTAACCGGCGGCAAGCACAGCGGAAGCCATGGAGTGCTGCAGGACATCAGCAAGCAGAACGTGGTCTTTGAGCATGCTAAAAACAGGCTTGAAACACTTAAAAAATATGTTACGGTCGTGGGGGAAGGGAAGCCACTGCTGAAACTCAATGAATAAAGCAAATCCGATGAGAAAAATAAGAATTGAGAAGATTACGCTCAATGTAGGGGCAGGAAAGGATGAAGATAAACTCAAGAAGGGGCTGAAATTGCTCAAGAATATCACTGGCATCGAGCCATTGAAAACAATCACTCATAAACGGATCCCGACATGGGCGTTGCGACCTGGGCTTGCCATAGGATGCAAAGTCACATTACGTGGAAAAAAAGCTGAAGCGCTGCTCAAAAACCTGTTGGAAGCACGCGAGAAGATGCTGAGCGCAAAACAGTTTGATGGGCAGGGCAACTTTTCATTTGGCATCCCAGAATATGTTGATATTCCTCAGGTGGATTATGACCCTGAAATAAAGGTTATGGGGCTTGAGGTTGCGGTGACGCTCGAGCGGCCTGGCTTCCACATCAGCAGGCGGAAAATGCAAAAGAGATGTATACCGATACGGCATCGCATCAGCCCACATGAGGCACAAGAGTTTATGAGAGAGCAGTTTGGTGTCAAAATAGAGGAAACACAATGATGAAAAATGACATTTTCAGCATCGTCAAAAACGAGGCGATTTTGAGATGACAACGAGCGACTGGAAAAAAGCACAGACACAGTTGCGGGCGAAGCCTGTAAAATGGAAGAAATACAACAAATTCAACAAACCAAAGGAAAGAAGCTGCGGCCTTGCACGAAGGCACTGCAGGCGCTGCAACAGAGTTGGAGGACATATACGAAAATACGGAGTGGGATTGTGCAGGCAATGTTTTAGGGAGATTGCAGTGCAGCTCGGATTCAAAAAGTATAGCTAACCATGCAAAACGACACACTATCAATCGCACTATCGAAAATAGGGAATGCAGAGAAAGTTGGAAAGAGAAGCTGCACGATAAAACCACAGTCAAAAGTGATCAAACGAGTGCTACAAATCATGAACGAACATAAATATATTGGCACGTACGAAGAAGTTGCAGACGGAAGGGGCGGGATGCTCAACCTTCAGCTGATCGGCAGCGTCAATAAATGCGGAACAGTCAAACCGCGCTTCAGCACGACGCTGAACGAATTTGAAAAATGGGAGAAGCGCTACCTGCCCGCGCAGGGATTTGGCATCCTAATCATCTCAACACCCAAAGGTATCATGACGCATGAAGAAGCAAAAAAACATGGAATAGGAGGAAGACTGATCGCATACTGCTACTAATGAAAACAGACCTACAGGAGGAAATTGAAATTCCGGAAAATGTCGAGGCAAAGTCAGAGGGAGGCATTATCATTAAAGGAAAGAAGGGGGAAGTCTCGCTCAGCGTCAGAGATGCGCGCATTAAAGTTTCCATAAAAGAGGGCAAGATACTGCTGAAATGCGCAGAGGCAACCAAACGGGACAAGAAAAGGCTCTACACATTTGCCGCACACATCAAGAATATGCTGCGGGGAGTTATCGACGGACATCATTATGAACTCAAGATATGCGCTGCACATTTTCCCATGAATGTTGCTGTTGCGGGCAGTGAATTAGTGATCAAAAATTTCCTTGGCGAAAGCGCGCCGAGAAAACTGACGATTCCACAGGATGTCAAAGTCAAAGTAGAAGGGGACAAGCTCATCATAGAAAGCGCAAGCAAAGAAAGCGCGGGAAGAACAGCTTCACAGATCGAGCTCCTCACCCGTGTGCGGCATCGGGACAGACGAATATTTCAGGACGGCATATTCATCACCAATAAATGCGGGAAGCCAATGCAATGAACGAGAAACTGAAGGAGAAACTGAAGATGAGGACACGGAAGCGTTTTGTCAGACAGGACGCTCATCGCTTTGTCAAAAAAATGGGAGCGGTATGGAGAAAACCGCGTGGGCATCATTCAAAGATGCGCCTGAGCAGGAAAGGAAAGGCACCAATGGTACGCCCGGGGTACAGGAGCCCGGTAGAAGTGAGAGGAATGACGAGAGAAGGGTATTTGCCGCTCATCGTGCATAATGTCCGTGATGTAGCACGGGTGGATTCGCAGCATGTTGCACTGATCAGCGCGACGGTTGGAAAGAAGAAAAAGATCCAGATCATTGCAGAGGCACAGAAAAGAGGAGTCATGGTCCTCAATGTTAGGGATGCGGAGAGGTTTCGGGAACGTGTTGAGAAAGAGATGACAGAACGAAAGAAAGAGAAAAGTTTGTTAGAGAAAAAAAGAAAAGAGAAAGTAGAACGCGTGCCTGAAAAGACGCTCGATGAGAGAAGCACTGAAGAGAAGAGTGGAGATAAAGCTCAAGATAAAGAAGCTCAGCGGCGAGAGGCAGAAAAGGCAATGTTAAAAGGAGCATAAAATGGACCTCAAAAACCAACGACGGATCGCGGCAGAACTTATGAAATGTTCACCCTACAGGGTAAAGTTTGATACGGAACGGCTTGCAGATATCAAAGAAGCAATCACAAAATTAGACTTACGAGGCTTAATCAGGGAAGGAGCAATCACCGAAGTGCCCATGCAGGGAATTTCATATGGAAGAATACGAAAGCTTGCAGCACGAAAAAGGCGTGGGCAACGGAAAGGGCAAGGAAGCAGGAAGGGAACAAAAACTGCGCGTTTGCCGCGCAAAAAGAGCTGGATCAACAAGGTGAGAAGCCAGCGAAGGCTGCTTGGGAAATTGCGGGAGCAGCAAAAAATAGAAAGAAAGACTTATCGAATGCTCTACCTAAAATCAAAAGGAGGGTTTTTCCGTAACAGGAGACATATCAAATTGTATATCGAAGAAAATAAACTGATGAAATGAGAACGAAACTGAAGACGGTGCCGTTCAGGCGAAAGATGGAAGGGAAAACAAATTACTACAAGCGGCTGCGCCTCCTTCGGACACGAATGGCGCGGATTATCGTCCGGCCGGCACTGAGCAACATCACAGCGCAAATTGCAACATACGAAGATAAAGGTGATAAGATCGTTGTTGGCGCGACAGGAAAGGCACTTGAACGGTTTGGCTGGAAAGCGCATAAAGGAAATGTGCCAGCTGCATACCTTGTGGGCTATCTGCTCGGCAGGCTTGCGCTCAAGAAAAATGTACGCGAAGCGGTACTCGATACAGGATTGCGGAGCCCGGTGAAGGGTGGAAGAATATATGCATGCGTGAAAGGACTAAAGGATGCGGGAGTTCATGTTCCTGTCGATGAATCAATTTTGCCCAGTGAAGAAAGAATTAAAGGCGGGCACATTGCCGCATATGCACAACAGAACAAAGAGCGATTTACAGGATACGCACGACAGGGGGTTAACCCCGTTGCAATTGCCCAGCTGTTTGATAATGTCAAGAAAAAGATAGAGGGGAGCACATGAAAGAAGGAGAAGTAGTGAAAGCGGAGATCGGGAAAGAAGTAGGTGCGGTGCCAGAGAGTGAGGACAAGACAATTGCATGGCAGCCAAGAACTGCGCTTGGACGAAGTGTGAAAGAAGGAAAGATCACAGACATTGATTCCATACTCGACAGGAACATCCCCATCCTTGAGCCTGAAATCATTGAGATGCTTCTTCCTAACTGTGAAAGCGACCTGCTTCTCATCGGGCAGGCAAAAGGGAAGTTTGGCGGCGGGCAGAGGAGGGTATTTAGGCAGACACAAAAGAAAACCGCTGAAGGGAACAAGCCGAATTTTGCCACATGTGCTGTTATTGGAAACAAGAATGGTTATGTTGGCGTTGGCTATGGAAAGAGCAAAGAAACCGTGCCGGCGCGCGACAAGGCAAGCAGAAGAGCGAAACTGAACATTAAAAGAATTAGGCGGGGATGCGGAAGCTGGGAATGCGGCTGCAAAGAACCGCACTCGCTGCCCTATGCCGTTGAAGGGAAGTGCGGCTCTATCCGTTTGAGACTCATCCCGGCACCAAAAGGAAAAGGGCTGGTCGCGCAAAGAGAAGTTCAAAAGATATTGCGGCTTGCGGGAATCCAGGATGTATGGAGCAAGGTGTTCGGCAATGCACGAAAGACGCTCAACGTCGCGTACGCATGCGTTGATGCGCTCAACAAGCTGGTTGAGATGAAAGTCCAAGAAGAGGTAAAAGAAAAGCTTGGATTCTGTGAGGGAGAACGCAATGCCTAAAGTTGCTGTTGTTTTAGTGCGGGGAACAATCAGAGCGAGTAAAGCAATACTCGATACACTGCACATGCTCAGGCTGAGGAAAAAGAACGCGTGTGTTATGCTTGAAAACAGTGCATCAACGCTTGGCATGATAACCAAAGTCAAAGATTATGTGACGTGGGGAGAGGTCAGTGATGAGGTCGCTGGTGCAGTTGCGAGCAGGGCGAGAGAAGGCGTTGCACATATGAGTCCCCCGCGAAAAGGATTTGGGAGAAAAGGAGTAAAAAAAGCGTTCAGTTCTGGTGGGGCGCTGGGCTATCGCGGTGAAAAAATGGATGATCTTATCAAAAGGATGATGTGATATGGTTGTACGAAAACAGAAAAAAAGCAAACGCATGCGAGGACGTGCATGGTATGGCTGGGGAAGCAAGAAGAAACACCGTGGAGCAGGCAACCGAGGTGGGAGAGGTAATGCAGGGCGAGGAAAGCGGTCAGATCATAAGAAGCCAAGTTTTATGAAGAGGAACGATCCTATCGGGCGGACCGGCTTTACATTTCATGGCAGAAAAGTAAGGAGCACTGTTGTTAACCTTGATTTCATCCAGGAGCATATGGGTGCACTGCTTCGCGAAGGCAAGATAGAAAAAAAAGGGGATGTATATATTATCGATGCAGGAAAGCTTGGGTGGCAGAAAATTCTCGGAAGCGGGCATGTAAGGGAGAAGCTTCATATCACTGTGCAGAAATTTTCCGAAAAGGCAAAGGAAAAGATTGAACGTGCGAAAGGAACTATAATCAATCAAGAGCAATAAAATGGCGTTGTGGGAAAAATTTATTCAGAATCTTCCCGGGGTGAGAGGGCCACAGCAACGGCGCCTGTCATTCAAGGAGAAATTGAAGTGGACGCTTATCACCCTTATCCTTTTTTTGGTGCTCAGCCTCATCCCATTGTTCGGCCTTGGGGCAAACGAGCTACAGCAATTTGAGTTCTTGTCTATTATTTTGGGTGCGAGCTTTGGAAGCATCATGAGCCTTGGGATTGGTCCATTAGTCACTGCATCGATCGTGTTGCAGCTGTTGAATGGCGCGCAGATCATGAAATTTAACTTACGATCACCGGAAGGGCGTTCAAAGTTCCAGGCACTCCAGAAAGTGTTAGGGCTATTTTTTGTCGTCTTTGAGGCTGCGATCTATGTTTTTATGGGCGGCTTGGCGCCGTCGCAGGAGTTTGTAGGCACGCCATTGTTTTTCCAGCTGCAGCTGCTCCTCGTCTTTCAGCTGATGTTAGGGGGTATCCTTGTAATGTTTATGGACGAAGTGATATCGAAGTGGGGATTTGGATCCGGACTAAGCCTTTTTATCGTCGCTGGGGTTGCGCAGCAGATATTTGTTACAGCACTGAATCCATTGCCAAGCCCGACAAATCCCGACATTGCAGCGGGAGCGATACCTGCACTGGTGCAGAGTTTAACTTTAGGTGATCCTCAAACTGCGGGATTACAGCTTGCAAAGATCATCAGCACAGTGGCAGTGTTTTTAATTGTGGTGTATACGCAGTCAATGAAGGTTGAAATACCGTTAAGTTTTGGCCGCGTCAGAGGGCATGGGATACGGTGGCCATTGAAGTTCTTTTACACATCAAACATACCTGTCATTCTTGTTGCAGCGTTGCTGGCAAACATTCAACTCTGGACCCAGCTGGCAGGATGGGGGACACCGGCGTTTGTCAATCCACAGGATGTGGTGAGCGTGCTTTTGACAACAGGATTGTCTGGTTTGATTGCGGCACTGCCGAGCATACTGTTATATATGTTGATCATGATAGTTGGGTCAGTTATTTTTTCAGTCTTTTGGATGCAAACGGCAAACATGGATGCGCGCAGCCAGGCGGAGAACATCATGGCAAGTGGGTTACAGATTCCCGGATTCAGAAGAGATCCACGTGTTTTGGAAAGCATCTTAGGAAGATACATCTGGCCGTTGACGGTGCTGGGTGGAGCGGCAGTAGGATTGGTTGCAGCGCTTGCGGACTTAACGGGAGCATTATCACGGGGAACAGGCATCTTGCTGGCAGTCATGATCGTGTACAATCTTTATGAAGAAATTGCAAAACAGCATATGATGGACATGCATCCGATGATGAGAAAATTTATAGAATAGATGGGGAAAAAATGGGAATTGTTGAAACACTTACAAATCCGGTGCTGAATCCTCTGTTACGACTCGGGTCATTCTGGGCACTGGTGATCGTGTCACTTCTTGTTTCTCTGCTTGTGACACTCATCTATAAGTGGGTTACTGATCAGGAGGAGATGAAGCGGCTGAAAACTGAGCTGAAAGATTATCAAAAGCAGATGAAAGAGTCACGAGATAGTCCTGAGAAGCTTGTTGAGCTGCAGAAGAAAGCAATGGGCGTCAACATGCAGTACATGAAGCACAGCTTCAAGCCAACACTGATAACGTTTATCCCCATCATATTGATTTTTGGATGGCTGAATGCACATTTGGCGTTCATGCCTATCATGCCGGGAGAGGAGTTTACGGTTGATGTGTTGTTTGATGAAGGCGTGGAGGGAAAAGTACAGGTGGTTGTTCCTCCTGGGATCGGGGTTGTCGGTGAAAAGGTGAAGGATGTAAATTCAGGGGTTGAGTTCGTGCTGAAGGGCGTTCAGGAAGGGGAATATTTCATTGACATTGAGCATGAAGGAAAGATATATTCAAAAGAGGTTGTTATGACAAAAAAACAGGAGTATGCAGAGCAAACGAAGACATTTCAGGGGCCGGTGAAGTCTGTAACGATAAGGTATGAGAAGTTAAAGCCATTGGGCGAGTTTGCGCTGTTTGGATGGAAGCCGGGATGGTTGGGATTGTATATCATCTTTTCTCTGGTGTTCAGCATGGGATTGCGGAAGGTTTTGAAGCTGCATTAAATGTGTCAAATAGAGTTGATGTGACTTTTATACGTCGGAATGCTTATTAATCGTGTATATTCTAGCACACATATGGATGAACGAGATGTTCTGGAACAATATTTTATAGAAATGAACAGATTTGAGCTTCTTTCACGAGAAGAAGAAAGGAATCTTGCGGAACGTGTACATGAAGGGGATGAAGAAGCGCGAGAAGCGCTGATTAACTCAAATCTGCGTCTTGTGGTCAGCATTGCAAAAAAGTATGTCAGCAGAGGGTTGGGACTTCTTGATCTTATTGAAGAAGGGAATCTTGGATTGATGAAAGCAACGGGCAAATTTGATTTGGAGGAAGGGTGCAGATTCTCAACCTATGCAACATGGTGGATACACCAAAGTATCAAACGTGCACTGGTAGATCAGGTAAAGACGGTACGTGTTCCATCATATTTGGTACCGAAAATCGCGCACTGGAAAAGAGTCGCGAGAGAGATGGTTTCTGAAAATGGCAGAGAGCCGACGATGCATGAACTTGCTGCAAAGTTGGACATTCCTGAAGAAAGGTATGAGCTTTTTTATAAGGCATTAACTCTTGGGACAACAGTGTCACTTGAAACACATGTTGGAGATAAGGGGCAGCTTGTGGATGCGTTGGAGAGTTCATATACAGAGCGTCCGGGTGACGCATTGGAATATGGGAATGAAGTAGAACTCATGAACAAGATGCTGGAATGGTTGAGCGAACGCGATGCTGACATACTTCAAATGAGATATGGCTTGAATGGTTATTCTCCTATGACGCTCCAGGAAATAGGAGATAAAATAGATCTTTCACGGGAACGAGTAAGACAAATCGAAGGAGAAGCGCTTAAAAAACTTAACCGGCTTATGACCCCTAAAAGACAGACGAATAGCACGCAGGTGTCTGATGATGCCATATATGCTGCTGTTCATGCGATTCTTGGAAGACCGGAAGATGGAGTTCTTGTTCCCCTATCAAAGATCAGAAAAACGTTAGGATTTTTGGAGGGGCGTTGTGGGAGAAAGGCATTTATGGATCTATACGAGAATGCAGGCAAGCCGTTTGGAGAGACACAGGCAAAAGTTGCGTATGCGAAAGATTCGCTGAAGAAAATGGTTGAAGTGCTGCCGACGGCAAACAGGCTTGAGATTCTGACTGAAGCAGAAAGCAGGAAACTTTATATACCAGCCGCTTAAATGTGCAGGCATGGTTCAGGGATATAAAAAATCGCGGACATTGCGGCGTGTCAAAGTAAAGACGCCGGGCGGAAGAACGATTGTGCATTACAGCAGAAGAAAGCCGGGAAAGGCACACTGCGCGTTATGCAGAATGGCTTTGCACGGGGTTGCACGCGGGAGAGTAATAGATATCAGCAAGCTGTCCAAAACGCAGAAGAGACCTGAACGGCCGTATGGCGGCATGTTATGTTCATCCTGTTCACGAAGAGAATTTATTGCAAAAGCGCGGAAGTCTCAAGCCTAACTGGCGACAGCAGGTAATCTGAGGAGACTGGAGGATAAAAATGTTTGATGTTGGACGGTTGTGTGTGAAGACTGCAGGGAGAGATGCAGGAAAGCATTGTGTTGTTGTTGAAGTTGTAGATGAGAACTTTGTTCTGGTTGATGGAGAAACGCGGCGCAGAAAAGTAAATGTAAAGCACCTTGAGCCGCTGGGCAAGATGGTTGAGTTAGGCGGCACGTCACATGCAGATGTGAAAGTAGCATTTGAAAAGCTTGGGATGAAAGTCTTAGAGACGAAGAAGAAAGAGAAGAAAGAGAAGCCGAGGAAGGTAAGGAAGGGGAAGAAACCGACGGAGAAAAAGAAAGCACCAGTGAAGAAAGCTGAAGTAAAGAAAGTTCAGAACACGGAGAAAGCTGAAGAGGAGAAGGCGGAAAAGGCAGACGAGAAATAATTGGTGGTATTATTCAAAATTTTTCTAAAAATGGACCGGTCGGGATTTGAACCCGAGGCCCCAACGTCTCTCGGATAATCATGCGAACGTTGTGCTCTACCAGGCTGAGCTACCGGCCCATAAAATGCACAGGAAGAAAACGCTTTATATATCTTTCTTCACTAACTCAAAAAGTGTATGCAGATTGATTTCAGCTACTGCTATCGGCATTGAGATGTTGAAATTGGCAAGAACCTGTGGGTGAATTTCGCCGAATGAGGCCACCTGGTTCTTATTTACCACTGCTTTGGCTGCGCGGCCTTCGATCAGACTGGGTACTGATGCTTCTTCTATGCTCCATTTCACGCCAAATGTCATTCCGATCGCATCGATAATCTGCCGGATGGAAGTGAAATCAGCTCTTTCATGACAGATTGCAATCGCGCACATGCTGTGCTCAGCGATGCCATATGCGTCTTTTTTGTCCGGATGAAATGTTGTCCCTATCTCAAAAATATTCTGGGGATAATCGTTGTGCTGGTTTTGTGCAAGCACTTTCAGCATGCTCGGAATAATACTATTGCGCACACATCCATAGTCAACGAGCGCGTTTTTCAGATGGATTATAGGTGTGTTTGAATTAATCATCCCACTCAGCTCGTCGTGTGAGAGCAAATGATAACTACATGTTTCCTGCAAACCAAAGCCGGTCAGCAGCCCTGTCAAATGCGCAGTAAGCCGGGTGAGAGGAGCCTCTTCCGCAATCGTGGCAACGCGCGGAATTTCCTCTACAATGTTTTCATATCCATATGCAATGGCAATATCTTCAATGAGATCATACTGGTGCAGGATATCAGCACGGTAGGCGGGAATCAACACTGTGTTCCCGTCAACACCATATCCCATCCGCTCGAGAAGCTTTTTCGCTTCAGCATGCTTCAGGTTAAGTCCAAGAAGCTTGTTGATGTAGGGAAGATTGAGCTTCATTTTAGAGGGAGTGAAATCTGGTGTGATCAGCTTCTTTCCAGGGGATGTAACTTCGAGGCTGTAAATCGTGCCTCCCATATCAGCAAGCATTGAGGTGATAATGTTGAGAGCAATCGAGACGTTATGCAGATCAATACCCGTGCATTCTATAAAAACTTCTGTGGTAGACAGATCAATTTTGCCGGTATCGTGTGAATTCGTAAATGGTAGCATCGAAAGTACATTGCCATCCGCATCAATGAAGAAAGGATATTTTGTCCAGCCTTCTGTAAGATGCCGATAGGCTTTGCCCTTTGGGTGATGTTCAGGCACCATCGACGCGAGAACCGCCTTATCAAAGCCCAGCGGCTGAAAGGTTACGGTTTTTGGGTCTTTTGCAACGTAGATGACGGGAAACTTAATCTTTTCTAAGGGATAAATCCCGTACTCTGACTTTTTTCTATTACGTCCATGGGTTGTCGAAAGCTTCTCCTGCACCTGCATCACTTCACGGATGCGCTCGTCCGTAAACACAAGATCTTTTACAATTGCACAGACTGTATGTGGACGCATTGTAACAGACTTATCTACAATGATCCGACAACCACCTTTCTTTATAGAATACTTTCTCAAACCGGTCTTCACACCCAAAAAAGAACTTAATGCGCGTGCAAAGCCCTGCTCGCTCAGCATATCGGGACGGTTGGGGAAGACCTCAACGACAATTTCATTGTCATCGATGTGCTCCAAATCAGTGCCAAGCATCGAGATGCGGTCTTTTAATTCTTCAACCGACAATCGTTTCCCTATGATGGACTCGACTACCTTTCTGTTTAAGGTTACAGTTGGCATGTACTTACTCTTTCAGATTAAACTCTTCGGTAACTGCATCGATGAGATTGCCATCCTTATCAAACAGCTGGAACGTGAGCCGCAGATTTGTTGGATTGGTTATTGACTCACTGTACTGCAACTTTATGTCAACGCCATGCTTTGCGACTTCGCCAGCGGAGAGCACCCCATCAATTTTAGGAACATCTGCAGTCTTGATAAAATCTGCTGTGTCATAGCCTTCTGCCGTTAGCCTGAAAGTAGCTGGCTTAATTGTTCCTGCCTCGTTGTTAGTGAGGGTATAATATATCGTCGTGATTTTTCCCCACGTGCCTTTCCACTCAAACGCAGGCGTGCGCGTGAACTCAAGGACAACATTTGCGTAATCTTTGGTGATGACCACTTCATCTGCTGTATCAGTTTCTGCTGCTTCGTCTGTTGTTTCTTCTGTTGTTTCGTCAGCAGTTTCCTCTGTTGTTTCTGGTTCTGCAACTGGTGTATCAGTACTCGTGTCTTCCTTAGAACTGTCTTCTAGCTCTGTAGTTGTTGAAACAGAGTCGTCCTTAGACACTCCAACGACGGCGGCCGCACTTGCAAAATCAGCCAACGATGTACCGGAAGGAAACACATATCTTCCCGCGAGAAATGCACCGCTTATCACAACCACAGCAAGCACCACGGAAAGTATTCCCTTGACACTCAAAGAAATTTTCGTGTCGAGCACGTTATCATTGACCCCCCTATTCTCTTTTATTGCACTTATCTTTTGGTTTATTTCTTCTGTCTCATTTTTTGGCATTATCTCACCCATAGTTTTGCTTCACGAAGCATTTTTATATCATTTTTATAGAGATCGCGCAGATCAGTTATTCCATAGTATGAAGTGATGATACGATCGAGACCAAGGCCCCAGGCAAGCACTGGTATGTCTGCGCCAAGCAACGGAATAACAACCTCAGGACGGAAAATTCCTGCTCCACCAAGCTCAACCCATTCCTTTTTTGTCGGATGAAATACCTCAACCTCACAGCTCGGCTCGGTATAAGGAAAATGTGCAGGACGAATTCTTACCTTTTCATAACCCATCTTGCGGTAAAACTCTTTGAGATAGCCTTTGAGATGCTTCAGGTTTGCGTTTGGATCAACGACAATGCCATCGACCTGGTAGAATTCAAACAAATGCTTCCAGTCAAGTGCTTCATTACGAAACACTTTTCCCACGGCAAAGAATTTCGCAGGAAGCTCTGATTTTTTGAGCCGCGCTAATGTTTGCGCGCTCAGCACGGTCATGTGGGTGCGAAGGAGCAGTTTTTTTGCTTCTGCTTCACTCCAAGAAGAGCCCCAGCCTTTGCTCCCCGTTTTGCCCCCGTGCTCATGAACAGATTTGATGAGCTTTGCGCGTTCAGGCAATTCTGCTTTATCAGGATCGGCAATGTAAAAAGTGTCCTGCATATCACGGGCAGGATGATCCTGAGGCACAAATAATGCGTCGAGATCCCAAAATGCGGTTTCGACCATTCGCCCTGTCATCTCTTTAAAGCCGAGCTCAAGCCATATCTGCTTTATGTAATCGACTGCCTGTGTCACCATATGCTTTTTACCCGGATAAAGCGCGGGAACGTTGATTGTCACGTCGTATGCGCGAAACTCCTTGTTTTTCCATGCTGCATTGAGAAGCATCGATTGCGTCACAGAGCCAAGAAGCTCCTTGCCCAGGCCTTTCTTCAGCACTGCACGCCCTTCGGTTGTTAATGCTATGGCACGATTTTTTGTTTCTTTGATTGTAATGATATCGCGGCGTGACAATAGTTGTTTTATCAGTGCTTCATCTTCTGCGCTGACAGGTATAGGAAAAGAGCGAGCAAGAAATTTTTCCTCAGCAGATTTATGGGTTTTATGTTCTTTCGCAGCTTTCCTGCCAGCGGTGGTTGCTTCAACAACCACTTCTTTCTCCTTTTTGATATGAATGAGATAAGAGCGGCGAAGGATGCCCAGTGCAACATCTACCTCTTCTTTTGAAAGGTGAGCGCGATGTGAAAGCTCAGCAAGAGGTACAGCATGGTCACAAACTGCATCAAGGAGGCGATGTTCAGGCAGCCCTTTTTCAGCATAGAGCTTTCCATTCTTTCCCAAGACAATCTCTTTCTTTTCTATCTTTTTTGTCGTGATGAGCCTCTTATTCTCAAGCCATTCAAGGGCACGCATGACTTCAACGTCTTTCAGACTTGATTTGACGACAACATCTGAGAATGTGGAATCTGAAAGCAGAGGAAGTACTTTACGTTCAAATGGGTGAAGCATCTTTATACTCTTCTCAACGGACATGAGGGGAATAAAAAAGAAGAGGTTTATAAATTTATTTTCTTTTGGGCTTATTTCTTCAGCCCGGGCTTCATATCTTTCCAAGCCAGATTAAACATGTTCTCCATCGCTGAGGCAAAAAAGGGGGTATTTACCCAGATTCCAACATCATAAGTAGGATGGACATCCTTGTCATCAAGAACGGTAAAGATAAGGTTCTTGCCGTCAATAACGCAAAAGCGTGCCCTTATATTGTTTGCATGGCGTACTTCCGCAATGCCACGCAGCTCATCGAGCGCGGGGTTTGTTTCTTTTGATAACGGAGCGGCGATCTTGATTTCAACGCCCTTCTTCCTTGCGGCTTCGAGCGCTGCTTTTAACCCTTCAACTTTCCGCAGCAAGCCTTGGGAAGTTGTCATGATGGTAACACGCTTTTTGGCCTCGCGGATGGATAATTCAAGATGATTGTAGAGATTATGCCGTCCGCGGATTGAACCACTCAGTTCAGACGGCTCGACCAGCTCAATACCCTGATTGTGCAGCGTTTCAAGCTCCTTGAGCAGCTCTGAGTCCTTGAGCGTGGCCAGGCGCGCGACTTTATCCCTTGCATCCTCCATCATGTTTTTCTTGACGCGCTCAACCACTTCCGATGGAGGGACTGCCAAATACTTAATCGGCTTCCCGAGTTTCATGATGACAAATCCTTTCTTCTCAAGGCTTTCGAGAACATCATAGGAACGGGATCGGGGGACGTCTGCAATATCAGAAAGTTCGCCCGCAGTCGAGACACCACGGGAAAGCAATGCAGACCAGAGCTTTCCTTCGTACAGATTGAGATCGAAGTATCGACGGATGTTGCTTAAAGATTCTTCTTTGACTATCATGAACAACCCCCCCTTTTTTGTTGTGAATTCAATTTATTACTTGCTTGGGAATAAACACTACTACTATTAATATGTTACGGTTTTAGGTTTGGTGCGAAATGGGATGTTACTTTTACAAACGGTGACATTAAATGTTACCATTCCAACTTATAGCGAAGCAAGGCAGCTATGCCGCCTAGCCCATCCAACTTCTTTCCTGCATCGTGCTCCGCACTGATGAGGTGGATCGTGCCGTTCAGCCTCTCGATGTGCTTCAGGATAAGATTGAGCTCCTGAAACTTGCCGCTTTCCTGAAGTTTTTTCATATAAGAAAAAGTAACGAGGATGTCGGAAATTGCGCCTGCTTCAGATGCGGCTTTGACGTGCTCAAACCCGTATGTGGCAGCGCTTTGTTTGGCGAGCGCTGTCAGCAGCTTGTCAACAATCTCAGTCTCATGAGCTGCGCGAACCTGCCGTAATGCATGCTGAGTTTCTGGTCGACGAAGCACTTCGTGAATTGCATTTTCACCCGACGAAGAGCAGGTTGCAAGCGTTATTTTCTCCCTAAGTTTTTTATCACTGATTCGGTCAAATAAATCTTCTTTGTAAAAAGCCGGGCTTGCAAGAATGATATGTTGCGGAGCAAACCGCGTATCATACTGCTGAAGAAGAGCGATAATCTCAGTATACAGGTCTGTGCGTGTGTTTGCACGCTTCTCTTTTCGCTCCGGATCGCCGCGCAGCTGCGCAAGAATGACCATGCCTTTCTGAGAAGTGCGCGCAATCGTCGCATCGTCACGATCAAAGACACAGACAATGATGGGGGCTTGGTCATGTTCGGCCTCTTTCAGCTGCGCTTTGTGGATCGAAAGCCATTCCTTCTCGACGGAGATTTCGGTGTCCTGTTCGAGCGTAAATGTATGATAACTGCCACGAGAGATATCTTCCGGGCCCTCTAGGATTTTCCCGCTCACGCGCAGTGCGCCATTTGCAAGCTCTGTGCGCTCGACTGCTATCTTAAGAAAGACGGGCTTTTGGACGTGCGTTGTTCGTTCGGTGCCAACCGTGACTTTGCGCACTGTTTTTCCGCTGATGATGTCGCCTGCGTTAATAATCTGGCTTAAATGCCAGTAATCTTCAGGGTTTGTCAAGCGCAGCTTCACCAGCCCTTTTTTAAAATCAGTAAGGAGGAGCTTCATCGCATTCAAAAAATTTTATATACTAATAAAGATTTTGGATGAGGAATGGTGAGAAAAGGTCAGGCGGGCGCTGCAGCGGCGTTAATCGCAGTCATTGCATTTCTTATCCTTGGCTATATTATCTTTCTGCAGCCAGAGGATCGTGCGGATATTTTAGGCGAGGATTTTCGTGAGTCAGGTTCGAGAAGCACGTCAAGGACAAAAAATGTCACGCTGCTCAACGAGACGCCGGGAAGGATAGACTATCTCAGCCAGCGCGTGGTGGAGCACACGATTCCGGCAACGTATATTTTTACCCGCACCGCAGGCATGGTCATTGAAGAAGCTGATTCACTGTACGTGAAAAGAACCGTTTTTTCAGCGGTTGAAAAGAGCATGGAATTTTCATTCAGCGATCTGGCAAATACAGAAAACGTATTGTTGAGCTTTGCCCTCATCAGAGCAAAAGGCAGGCTCGTCGTGTCGTTGAACGGCGAAGAGGTGTTGAATAAGGAAATCACGACGGCAAATGTACAGCCGGTTGAGCTTCCCACGCGACTGTTAAAATCGCAGAATGTGTTGACGTTTGGTGTGAGCTCGCCGGGCGCTGCGTTCTGGAGAACAAATGAGTATGCGCTTGAGAATGTTCAGGTAACGGCTGATGTGACGAGAACAGATGCGCAGCGGAGCAAGAGCGTATTTTTAGTGTCGGCGGTTGAATACAATAATATTGACCGCGTGTATTTTGAGTTTCAGCCGGATTGTGATGCCGCACGAACTGGTCCATTAGATATATGGATAAATGAATACAATATTTATTCCGCAGTACCGGATTGCGGCGTGCGTAAGTTGAGCCTCGAGGTTCCGCCGTCCCATCTGAAGTTGGGAGAGAATGAGCTCATCTTTGGCATTGAGGAAGGGGATTATGCAATCTCACACATCAAAGTAAAATCACAGCTCAAACAAATTGATTTCCCGCTCTATTTCTTTGAATTAAGCGAAGAAGAGTTTGAGTCAGTGCAGAACAGGTCACGAGAGGTTGTTGTGCGGTTGGATTTTGTTGATACGATTGACAGAAAACAGGGGCAGATTATCGTAAACGGGCATGTGACAGGATTTGACACCAAAGAGCTTTATGTTGAGAAAGAGATTACCGATGACGTTGAGCGCGGAGATAATTCAGTGAAGATAAAACCGGAACGGACGATTGATGTAAGGAAGTTAAGCGTGAAGCTGGTGAAAAGGTAAGTCGTTGGAAATATGTTAAAAGCAATTGGTTTTGAGCACGTTCCTCGGAAATGTTTTTATAGGCTGGTTGTTTAGTTCTGGATTACGTTTAGTTTGATATTAAAAAGAGGAGATAATGGCGGAAGATGATGACGAAAGAGAAGTGGAAATAGATCGTGGGTCTATAAAAATTATAGAGAGAGAGAAAAAAGACGATAAAGAAGGATTTCAGTTCAGCTTACTGCTTTTTATCGCGGGTATAGCTTGGTTTTACTTGAGAGATTTTTTGCCATTGGAGTATCTGCCATTTAGTGTTCAGCCGTGGGATAGTGTTTTCTTCCTGCTATTTGTTTCTCTCCTTGTTTTCAAAGGGAAAGGGGTGGTTACAAATGTTGCTCTTGTTATTTTGTTTTTGGCGATTAGGAATATCAATGTCTTGTTTATCGTAAGTGCATCAATCATCATTGCTGGGTACATTGGTTTTAGAGGCATATACAAATATCATGGTGATATTGGAAAAGCGGTCAGCGACGAGTTACTAAGTCTGATTCCGTTGGGTATTTTCTTCTTTGATCTTGTTGCTATATGGAATGTCTTCAATCTCTCCAGAAACAACCCCATTTTGACAATCTTAGGTGGTCTTCCTCTGTGGGGATTGTTAGGCGCAGTACTATGGATAATTGAATCGGGCTCAATCAAAAAGAGAAGGGAACGGGAAGGCAAGGGGCTCACGTGGTTTGAAACGTTTTCGCTTGTGGCGGCGTTCATCGCTATCATTTTTTTTGCATTTGGAAATGCACTCATTGCCCTAGCTGGAACAGGAGGATATAACTTGATAGATGTCGACGAATTGGGCGCAGATACCAGTAACCAATTGCAGAAAAAGACCAGTGCGTGGAAAGAAATTCAATGGAAAGTGGAATGTGCCACGAGCGGGCAAGCAGCAAACTTGAAAGAATGCATCGATCGGCATCGGGCTGAAGAGCAATGTGAAGAGTTCAAGAACAATCCTCTTTCGTACAAAGATTGCATGAACAAGGTGATGGGACTGAAAGAGGATTCAAAACCTACGGGAGGCGTTGACCCGAAAGAAAGAGAGCCTACTGAACTTAAAATAGAAAAGGCGGATAGATTTCCATCAAGCATTGCGCAAAATCAGGCGATGGATTTTAAACTCATTTTTAAAAATCCTCGGAGGCAGGAAGTGCGCGGAAGATCTTATTGTGAAGTAAAGAGTGCGGGAAATGTGATTGCTGGGAGTGTTGGTGTATATGACTTCAAAAAAGAGCTGGAGCAAAAAGAGTTTGCGTGCGAGCCGTCCGGTGAATGGCCAAAAGGAAGAGTGAGTGTTGCAGTAAGTTTTGTTGTTGAAGGGTTGGAGACAAGTATGGGCTTACATCGGGTATATGTTGGTGAACAAAAAGAAGAAAACAAAAAAAGAGATGAAAACTTGAAAAGCCAATGGGCAAGCGAAGCGCTCGGCTCAAATGATCCTGTTTGGCTTGATTTTAAAATAGGTGATGAGGTGTTAATACGCGATGACCCGCGGATATCGGCATATGTTGTAAACAGAATGGATGGGAAAATTGAGCAGGTAGAAGGAGGTATTTTGTTAGTAGATTATCCTGAAGACATTACGCTAGTAGAAACACCATCATGCAAGTTGGTTAAGGATGGTGAAGTACTCGTTAATCCAGATTTGGGGATAGAAAAGGAAGAGAAAGAATATCAGTATGCCTCATGCAAAACAACACTCAGCGAAGAGCTGAAGAACCCGAAAGTACCTCTCACTGCTTTTTACCTCTCTTATATAAAATATGATTATAAAATAAAGGAAGAATTTTCAGTCACGGTCACATGAAATACGCTGTCATTATCGGAGTTGTACTGATTTTGATAGCGTGTACGCCGCAAGGAGGAAACCGGCCGATTGAAGTTGATTACAAGCAAGGCTATGACGGATTGGAACTGGAATTACTGCCTAATTATCCACCAAAAGAGATTTTAGAAGGCGGAACATACACCATCGCGGTGCAGATCAGCAATAATGGCGCCTATGACACAACACAAGGGGAAGTTGCAGTATGGGGCTACAGCAAAGCGCTCAGCACACTGGACAAAGAGCATGAGGTGCTGAAGGTCATTCAGGGAAGAAATGCAAACATGCCCAGCGGCGAGTTCTACATTGAGGAGTTCCATGGGAAAAATAACTTCATCCCTCTGGGAAGCGATGAATATACAAAGAAATTTTGGGTGCAGGCAGAGTATGATTATCGGACGGTGTTGAACGCAGATGTATGCATCAATCCCGCAATGCTGAGGTTGGAAGCGGAACAGGACAGTTGTGTTGTTGAAGAAGAGATGAGCTTCAGTGGGCAAGGAGCTCCAATTGCAATTACAGAAGTGAAAGAGCTGGTGAGCAGTGAAGGAGACAACATACGCGCACAGTTTACGCTGAAAATTGAGAATAATGGTGATGGAGAGCTTATCTCTCCAGTGATTGTCGACAGTGTGAGGATTGCAAACAGGCGCCTGCGCTGCGAACGCCGAGAGTTTGATGCTGAGCTGGTTGAGAGGGGTGATGCGTTGTTAGTATGCACATTCATCGAACCCAGCCGAGGGCCATACACGACAGTGCTGTCTGCATCGCTGTATTATACCTACAGGACGATTGAGGAAGGAGAAATACTGATACGGCGACTGGGATGACACAAACTTTAAAAATCAAGGGAGATTAATTATGAAAATGAAGAGGCTTCTGGTTATTGGACTGCTTTTTGTTCTTGCATGCGCACAGCAACGACCGGAAGATATCAATCAGGTTTCTGCGGTGTCAAAATATGTCCGCTCCGGAGTGCAGGGTGTGGAAATGAATTTTGTCGAGAATCTCCCGCCACGGCAAATATATGATAATGCAGATTTAGTTGCTGTGCTGGAGATGTATAACCTTGGCAATTATGATATTAATGCAAATAAGTGCTTTGTCCAGTTTGGCGGGTTTGACCAGAATATTATACGCGGTGTCGGCGCGAACGCGCGGCAGCTTTGCGGAGAACTGCCGGGCAAAAGCGAGTTCCTTATCGACGGCGGGTATGGCACGGTTGAAATCAAGTCGAGCAATATTTTATTGCCCGGCGATGTGGATCTTTATAATCCAAGCGTTGTTGCGACGGTGTGTTATGAATACCAGACGGTTGCCAGCCCTCAAGTATGCATTGATCCGGCATTTTTTGAAGTATCACGCGAGCAGCGTGCATGTGAAGTACGTGATTTTTCGGTTGGCGGCGGGCAGGGAGCGCCGGTTGCAGTAACATTTGTTGATGTTGATATGGTGCGCAACAGGGCGATATTCAAGATAGACATCCAGAATGTTGGAACTGGGAGGGTGGTGTCGCCGCGAACCAGTTTAACACAATGTCTGGGCGGGGTAAAGTACGATGAGTTTGACCAGGTGAGATATAATATTAAATTGGCGTCAGGGACGATGGTATCGTGCTCGCCGCAGGATTTCTTAGTGCGGATGGGAAAGGAAGGAAGAGGAAGGATTACCTGCACGTTTGATGTAGGCAACACGAGAGCGTATGAGACGCCGTTGCGCATTGAGTTGAATTATAATTATATGCAGTCAGTGCGGACGCCGGTGGAAATAATAAGGACGCCGGGTTGAAAATTCGAAGCGTTTAAAAAGAGTAATAGAATTATTGCCTAAAATGAAAAGAGTGTTATTGTTGGGGTTGGTTGTCTTTCTGTTTTTAGTCGGTTGTAAAGGTGAAAATGATACTGTTAAGGTCGAATCGGTCTTTGACGGCGGAACGCAGGGGATTGCTGCTCGTTTTGAGCCGTTCGGCATCGAAGAAAGCGGCGTTTTTACCATATTTGACACAGAAAATTTTCCCATCGAGGTTGTGCTGAGAAATAAAGGAGAAGAAGATATGGCGCCGGGCGATGTGCACGTCAGCCTCAGAGGGATAAACCTTGGTGATTTTACCGGGATTGCTTCTGGGGAAATTGTTAATAAAGAGACCATCGAGAAGATTTCTGAGTTTAACAAGGAGGGGGAAGAAGAGGTTATTGATTTCACGCCAAATGAAGATGCAAAATACAAGCATAGGGTAACTGGCTTTTTCCAGCCGGACATCTTTGCATTTGTTGATTATAACTATAAAACGCATGTTATAATTCCAAAAGTTTGTTATAAGGAAGATGTGCGTGATGAGAGCATATGCGAGCTGCAGGAAGCAAAAACATTCTTTGTGTCAGGAGCACCAGTTACGGTAAAGAGCGTGTTGCAGGATATTGCAGGCAGAGGAATTATCGTGCTGACGCTTGATGTTGAGAATGTTGGCGGCGGGAAAGTGACGCTGAGAAATGCTGATTTTGATGCGCGATATGAACAGCTTGCGTACAGCGTTGAAACTGACACTGCGGACTGGGAATGTAGAGCAGGCGGGAGAGAGAATGAAGCACGCTTGGTTGGAGGAAAGACAACAATTATTTGCAAGCTGAAAGCGCCACTGGCTGAGGATACGTTATTTACAAAGCAGGTTGAATTGACGCTGACGTACAAGTATCGAACAATCATTCAGCAGACGATAAAGATAAAGGAGAGTACGGATTAGTTCTAAACGTTTAATTTCACCATCGCAGCAAGCAACGCCTCCAACTGGATGAACTCATCACTTCCTTCGGTCATCCGAAACTCAATCTCACCACATTTTTCCACCAGTTCGACTTTCTGACGGTCGGGAATGTGCAGATTCCAGATTTCATGCTGAATCTGTTTGATGAGGTCTAAGCCGCTTAGGCCGTGCTCGAGCATGGTCTGGAATAGCTTATCGCGTGCGGCTATGAAATCATTTTTGAGCGCAAGCTCCATTGATTCGCGCACTTCTTTTGGATGGGCAAATGAGGCAGTGGTGTAGATAACTTCAGGTGTGATGTGCTTGTGTATTACCGCTGAGCTTTGGAAGATGTTTTCAACACGACGGCAGTCGCCGCCGGAGATTTGGTGGAGCGCTTCTTTTGCTTCGTCGGTTATCGTGAGATTTTCTTTCGTTGAGATACTGGTTATAATTGAAAAAATATCCTCTTTTTTTAATGGCTTGAAATGGAAGACTGCGCATCGGCTCTGGATAGGATCAATAATTTTACTGCTGTAATTGCAGCTGAGGATAAAGCGTGCAGTTTTCGTGTAGAGTTCCATTGTTCTTCTCAATGCTTGCTGTGCATCTCGCGTTAATGCGTCACTTTCATCGAGGTAGATTATTTTGAAGGGGATGTTGCCTAAGGAACGCGTTCGCGCGAAGTCTTTTACTTTGATTCTTACCACATCTATTCCGCGTTCATCCGATGCATTTAACTCGAGAAAGTTTTGCTTATACTGGTCGCCATATAAGGCACGTGCAATGACTAACGATAAAGAGGTTTTCCCTACACCAGCAGGGCCTGAAAAGAGCAAGTGAGGCATATTTTTCTGCTCAACGAATGCTTGGATGCGCTTGACTATTTCTTCATGGCCTTTGATGTCAGAGAATGTTTGTGGGCGGTATTTTTCAGTCCACATGGCGTGGTTTTCGGTCATAGAAAAGCGGGGAGAAAAGGGGTTTAAATAGTTATGTGAGGTGATTAAATAATATCTTCTTCACTCACAACCATATAATCTCCGGTTGCAATCACCGCAGAAAATGGAATGAGAATATTGCCATCCTTGTCCTTCTCAAGCTCAAGCTTGGCCGTATACTGTGTTGGATTTCTGAGAACTAAATGAATAAGCTCGCCTGAGCGGACTTCAAAAATAATATCACCCACTTCGCCAAAGCGCTTTCCTGTTTTGCTGACAACAGTCTTACCAATCAAATCGCGTGAGAATTTCTTTTCTTTGTCTTCAACCATTATTGACCCTCTTGGTGATGGTGGTGAATGGGAGTATATAAAGTTTTCGAAGAGAAATGGGAGGCAAGAGAAAAGCTTATTAAATCTCCTCATTTGTGTTGGAAAGGTGGTAAAAAAGAAAGTCAAAGCTGTCTTGGGAAGAGAGCGGGTGCTCACCGAAAACAGTGGTGAAGCACGGGAGCTCTTCAATCAAAGCAGGTTTGGCTCTCTCCTTGACAATGGCAGAGTGCAGCTCTCGCTGCTTGAAGGCTTGTATTTAATGGAAGCAGGAAAGCTTTTAGTCAAGGATGCAAAAGGGAAGAAAGTGGATTTTGACGCTTTTGTGAAGAAAGCTTCCAAAATTGAACCTAAAGTATGGGTTAAATATGTTGTTTTCAAAGATTTAAGAAACAGAGGCTATATCGTGAAGACTGCGCTCAAGTTTGGCGCTGATTTCAGGGTGTATGATCGCGGAGTGAAGCCGGGCGAGGATCATGCACGATGGGTTGTGTATCCGGTACATGAAGGTGAAATGCTTACATGGCATGATTTTAGCGCGAAAAACAGGGTTGCGCACAGCACGAAGAAACGGCTGCTGATGGGGGTTGTTGACGAAGAGAATGATGTGACTTATTATGAGATTGCGTGGAAAAGACCGTAACGGTTGGTTCAAGACATATTGAACTCCTTTCTCGAAATCTATTTAAACCTACCACCACCACACAGCTTCATGGCTGATGATGAGAAAATTCTTGCAATTATGCGGGCAACTGGGCCTGTGCTTCCTGTTGATATTGCAAAAGGGCTTAAAACAAACATTCTTCTCGCCTCTGCGTATCTCTCTGAGCTTGTTGCACGAAAGAAAATAAAGATAACTAAGGTAAAAATAGGCGGCAGTCCGCTTTATTACATGTCCGGGCAGGAGGCAAAGCTTGAGCACTTTGCAGATAATTTAAACGAAAAAGAATTGAGAGCATATGAAGTGTTGAAGGAAAAGAAAGTGCTGCGGGATGAGCAGCTGACACCGCTGATGAGAGTTGCGTTGCGGCAGATCAATGATTTTGCTGCACCTTTAAATGTAACATTTGAAGGCAAGCAGGAATTGTTCTGGAAATGGTATATGTTAAATGATGAAGAGGTAACACCCATTATTCGTAAAGAGTTGGGCATTGAGGAGAAGAAGGAAGAAGTGGTGCCAACAGTTTCTGAAGCAATTGAAAAAGTGAAAGAAGCCGTTAAAGAAGAGATAGCGTCAAAGCGGAGAGGAAGGCCCAGAAAAGAAGTTGAGAGACTGGAAACAAGACAGGAACGGTTAAAGAAAACAGAAACGATTGAAGAGCCGAAAATCGAATCGAAACCAAAGATTGAAAAATCAAGGATAGAAACAAAAGAATTAAAGCCAAAAATTGAGACGAAAGTGGAAGAGTTAAAGCGGGAGAAACCTGAAACTAAATCGAAACTGGTTCAAGAGACTGAGAATGGTTTTATCACGGCTGTGCAGAATTTCTTCAAGCAAAAAGAAATAACGATTTTGAGTGAAGAAGTTGTTAAAAAAAATGCAGAAATGAGTTATGTCGTTAAGATACCCTCGCCCGTGGGCGAATTGCAGTATTTATGCAAAGTGACGAACAAAAAAAAGAGCACCGACAAAGACATCAGCAGCGCTTTGGTCGAGGGGCAACTGAAACGCGTGCCCGTTGTCTATCTGCATTCAGGAAGCCTTAGCCCAAAGGCACAGCAGATGATAAAAACCGAACCATTTAAAACAATGACATTCTTTAAGCTGAGTTATGGGCGTTAAACTCAAGGATTTTGTCCATGCAAAGACCATTACGTTTGAGGAGCTGAATGGAAAAGTGATTGCCGTCGATGCACATAACATGCTGTACCAGTTTTTGACAACCATCAGGCAGCGCGATGGAAGCTTGTTGGTCAACAGCAAGGGAGAGGTAACTTCTCATTTAAATGGCCTGTTTTACCGCTGCACGTCGTTTATGGAGAAGGGAATGAAATTGGTGTTTGTTTTTGATGGGAAACCACCTGTGCTGAAGCGGAAAGAAATTGAGCGGCGGAGGGGAATAAAGGAAGAGGCCAGGATTCGCTTTGAGAAAGCAGAGAAAGAAGGTGATGTTGAAGCGATGAGAAAGTACAGCTCACGGACAACGGTTTTGACAAAGGAAATGATTGAAGAGAGCAAGAAGTTGCTTCGGTTATTGGGCATACCGATCGTACAGGCACCGAGTGAAGGGGAAGCACAGGCAGCCTATATGACACAGAAGGATGTGTTTGCGGCCGTGAGCCAGGATTATGACAGCTTGTTGTCAGGAAGCGAGCGATTGGTTCGAAATTTATCAGTTGAAGGGAAAAGAAAGAAGGCTGGGAAGTTGGCGTATGAGATTGTGAAGCCGGAGCTTATTTTGTTGAGTGAGATGTTAAATACGCTGGGCATCGATCGGGAGCAGTTGATCGTGATTGCGATGTTGATAGGGACCGATTACAATCCAAAAGGCATTCCAGGCATCGGGCCACAGAAGGCGCTGAAATTAGTGAAAGGGCAGAAAGATTTTGACAAAATATTTGAGAAGGCTGAATGGAAAAAGCATACTGATGTTGATTGGAAAGAGATTTTTTATACAATTAAAGACATGCCGGTCGTGAAAGATTATGTATTACAATGGAGTATGCCTGATATTGAGGGGATAAAGGAAATGCTTGTTGATAATAATTTTTCTGCTGAAAGAGTTGAGCAGAAACTGGAGAAGTTTGTCCAGGAGAAAGAAGTGCGGGAGCAGACGGGGTTGGGAAGGTGGGCTTAGCGGTTAAAGTAGCGCTGAAAGATGCGGAACGGGTGAGGAAGCAGTTGATACGAAAAAGAGTTTTTCTGCGCGGTGTTGAAAGAAAAGGAGACTTTCTTTACATTCCTGTTACGAAAAAAGTAAAAGGATTTGATATTGTGACGTTTAGTGTGGGTAAAAAAGAAAAGATAACGATTGATGGTCTACTGAGGAACATATTAACGAAAAATGAATTGGAGATGTTTCCTCGAGCGCATGATGTGATTGGAGATATCCTTATCTTGGAAGTGCAGAAAGAGTTGGAGAGAAAGGAAAAGAAGATCGCGGAAGCATATTTGAAGTGTTACAAAAACGTTAAAACGGTCGTTAAGAAAAGCGCGATTCATTCTGGCGTGTTCAGGACGAGAAAGCTGAAAGTGCTTGCAGGGGAAAATAAAAAAGCGACAGTGTATAAAGAGAATGGATTACGATTTAAAGTTCATTTGGAAAAGATGTACTTTAGCTCGCGTTTGGCGCATGAACGGTTGAGGATTGCACAACAAGTGAGGAAGGGTGAGGAAGTGTTAGTGATGTTTTCTGGGTGTGCACCCTATTGTTGTGTTATTGCCAAACACAGTCCAGCGAAAGTGGTGTATGGAGTTGAAATCAATCCACTTGCGCATGAGTATGGCGCCGGGAATGTGCAGATGAACAAGCTGTGGGACAAAGTGAAACTGTACGAGGGAGATGTGTGGAAGATTGTGCCTACGTTGAAGAAGAAATTCGACCGGATTGTGATGCCACTGCCCAAGACTGGAGAAGAGTTCTTGCCGCTGGCATTGAAGTATGTGAAAAAGAATGGTGTTGTTCATTACTATGCTTTTTTGAAGGATGAAGAAGTTGAGAATTATAAAAAAAGGATAAAAGAGATTTGCGGGAAAGAGAAGAAGAAGTGCAAAATAATGAATGTAGTAAAAGCGGGCCAGCATGCGCCATATGTGTTCAGGGTTTGTTTTGATGTGAAGATAAATTTATAAGCTAGTTGTTTGCAATCACGTTTATGGTCACGATTGATGATTTTGCTGGAGGCACATTAGTGCGGGCAAACACAGGCGTAGAACTTACTAAGAAGGGTTGGCAGACTGTCTACTCAGGCTATTGCAGAGGCATCATAACAGAGATAGAACGTGAGAATGGGACTGTGTGGGTGATTACTGATAATGATGGATTGAGAATTACTGCAAAAGAATCAAACATTCAGATAAAGGAGCGAGTTGATGGCGGTTTTGATATCGATCCGGGATGGCGGCCAAAAACTGTTGAATACACCGGTTATCAAAATGGCACACCCATTCCTACGGATTTTGCAAATCATTTGAGTTAACTTTAAAAAGTACTGTTCTCAATAGATATATGTGTAAAACGCGAGGAACTGGTGAACACCCGCTGAGGCGTAAGCTAATGACGAACGGAAGTAACTTGTGAGCGTGCACAAATTTTCTAGAGAAGTCCAACTGATTTGAAATCTTGTTTCAGGCCTGCAACGCCGTCAAACTGTTCAATATCTGATAGTGTTACCCACTGGTGTTCAGAGTGCTCTTTGGTATCAATTTTAACTCTTGAGGATTTAACTGCAATGAGAAATGGGAGGATGATCCATCTACCCCAACTATCTTCTACTTCAAATAATTTGCCAGCGCGGATTATCGTTCCATCAAGTTGTGTTTCTTCTTTAACTTCACGCAACACTGCAGTTTCTACTGCTTCACGCTCGTGAATATAACCGGAGACGGTTTGCCATTTGCACGGAGAAGTGTCCCTCTCTTTTGTTCGTTTTAAGAGAAGTATTTTGCTTTGATGTTGGACAATCCCTATAACAATAATATAAGTATTCATCAGTTAAACATACTCAAAAACAAAATGTTTTTGGTCGTTCGGCTTTAGCCGAACATATGCATATGCTCTTCCTCGAGCTCTTCGTCTCTGCGCACTTTCTCGATCGCCTGACGGAGGTCATTCTTGTTAATGCTGCTCCGATTTGCGCGAATTGCAAAGTAACCTCCTTCCGTGACCACTGCACGTATTTCTGCGCCGCTGAAATTCTCCATATCTCTGACGAGGATTTTCAGGTTAACATCTTTTGAGAGCCTGACACCTTTTGTGTGGATCTTTAAGATTTCCAATCTAGCATCTTCATTCGGCAGGCAGACGTGAATCAACCGATCTAACCGTCCAGGACGGATGATGGCAGCGTCAAGAACATCTTTTCGGTTTGTTGCGCCGATGATTTTTACGTTGTCAAGCGGCTTAAAGCCATCGATTTCTGCAAGAAGCTGCATAAATGTCCTGTTCACCTCACGCTCGCCGGATGTGCCTACTTCCATGCGTGTTGCGGCTAATGCATCTAGTTCATCAATGAAAATAATAGATGGTGCTTTTCTTCGGGCAAGCTCAAATATTTCTTTGATCAATTTTGCGCCTTCGCCAATAAACTTTTGGACTAACTCGCTGCCAACAACTTGGATAAATGTTGAATGGGTGCTTTGCGCAACTGCTTTTGCTAAGAGTGTCTTTCCCGTTCCAGGTGGACCGTGTAGTAAAATCCCTTTCGGCGGCTTGATGCCTATTTTTTTAAACAACTCAGGCTTTGTCAATGGCAATTCAATCACTTCCTGTATCTCCCGCACTTCGTTATTTAAGCCGCCAACCATTTCCCAGGTTTCAGTTGGCTTTTCGACAATGACGAACTTTTCGACATTGAATTTGTGCTCTAACTCTATCTTTTTTACAACGTTGAGGTTCTTTTGTTCGACAAGAACCTGATCGCCGGATGAGAGAAGCTCGCAGTCTGAAGCAACGCAACAAAGAAATTTGTTTCCGTTCGGTATGCGGATGATTGACTGCTCTTTGCTTAATACTGAGATAACTTCGCAGACCATCAATGCAGGCGCTTTTATCCTTCTCAGCTCCTGATCAAGGCGTGATACTGTATCGCGCAACACTTGATTCTCTTCTTCAAGCAGATTGCTTTCTGTCGTGTAGGAATAGATTACCTTGTCAAGCTTATCTTTATCCTGTGTAGTCATTTGATGCTTGAAAGATAGAAGGCTTATAAAGGTTCTGACGTTAAGCGGACTTCTTCACTAATTCTTTAGAAATTGAGGTTAGTACATGTGGCTTATCACCCACCACAACCGTATCCTCTATCCTTATCCCAAACTTATTAGGAATGTAAATACCTGGCTCAATGGTAATTACCATGTTTTGCTTGAGTTTGCCTTTGCTCTTTTGGCTTACTGTTGGGTTTTCATGCACTTCAACCCCAATGCCATGGCCGAGCGCATGGATGAAGTATTTTTTGTACATCTTTAATTGATTTCGCGCAATTGCGTCAAGCTTTTGGCATGACATGCCCGGCTTTACCGCGTTCAGCGCTTGTTGTTGAGCATTGAGAACTAGAGTGTAGATTTCTTTTTCCTTTGCCGATTGTTTTCCAATGTAGATCGTTCGCGTGCAGTCAGAGCAATAGCCGTTATAATTTGCGCCAAAGTCAATGACGCAGAAGCCTTTTTGAAGCGGCTTGGTTGTGGTGGCGTGATGTGGGGTTGCTGCATTCTTTCCCGATGCAACAATGGTTGGAAACGCAGGTGATGCACCATTTTTTGCCATTTCGTATTCTAACGCGGCTGCAACCTCTGCTTCTGTTTTAGAGTGGAATTTCGTTGCTATTTTTTTAAATGCAGCATTTGCGATCGACGCTGCTTTTGCCATGAACTTTATTTCTTCAGGGGTTTTAACTTCCCTTAGTGTTTGGATAAGAGGGGAGATGTCGGAAATCTTTGGAAATTCTTTTTTTATTTTTTTAATGGACGAATAAGTGTGGTTGAAATCGAGACCGAGTGTTTTGAGCTTATAGTTTTTGAGGTGTTTGAGCAGGGGTGTGCGAAGGAGTATGACTTTCACACTACGCGTTTTTTTCACCCGCTCATAATCAAGAGGAGAGACAAACAGTGATGGTTTGCCTTTCTTTGGGATTAACAATGCTGCATGAGTTAGTTTGGGCAATTGGGTGAGATACAACAGGTGAGGATTTGTGGTTTCGCCTGAGATGAGGAGGGCATGGTCAACTTTTCTCTTTTGGAGTTGTTGTTGAAACTGGCTTAACTTCATAGTAAAATAAACATTTATATAGCATAAAAATCTTTCGACTGCTCATGAAAAATGAGGATACTTTTCAGCCTCAAAACTCGGAGAGTTTCGAAGTATGAAAAAGTGGGTATTAAAGAATGGGATGACGCTGCTGTATGAGCAAAAGAAGACCGCGTCGGTTGCTGTACAGGTCTTAGTTAATGTTGGAAGCGACTGGGAAAAGAAGCTGTTTGGCATTGCCCACTTCATTGAGCATATGGTGTTTGAGGGGACGAAAAAGCGGAAGGATGCTAAAGAAATCACCAATGCGGTCGAGAAGGTAGGTGGTGTGTCAAACGCGTACACCACGAATGCCCGGACGTGCTACCATATTAAAGTGCCAAAGAAGCATTTTGAGGTTGCGCTTGATGTGACTGCAGATACGCTGCTTAATCCATTGTTCAGGGCGAAGGATACTGAACGGCAGAAGAATATTCTTTTTAAGGAGATTGATCTGGTGACAGATGAACCACGATACCACCAATGGATACTTTTTCAAAAAACGTTGTTTGTCAAGCATCCGAGCAGGAATCCTACTTATGGAAGTAGAAAGACTGTGGGGATGGTGCGTTCTGCGGATCTGTGGAGTTTTTTTAATGAGTACTATCATCCGCGGAATATGATTATTGCGGTGGTTGGTGATGTGCGGAATGTAAAGAAGAAAGTTGAGGAGATGTTTAACCGGAAGAGTACCAAAGGACGGATGACAAAGGAAAAAGTGCATGAGCCAGTGCAGGAAAAGATTAAGGTGGCAAAAGAGAAGCGGAAAGATCAGGAAAGCACGTATCTGGCACTTGGGCATCGGACAGTGCCGCGATTGCACAAAGACAGTTATGTATTTGATGTCATCGATGGCATTTTAGGGCGCGGGCAGAGCGGCTGGATGTTTGATGAGATAAGGAACAAGCGCGGATTGGCGTATGAGGCGGGAACGGAGAAGGCAGCGGAGAGTGATTTTGGCTTTTTTGCGACGTTCTCAAGCATTGATAAGAAGAATGTTGAGAAGGTGAAAAGCTTGATATTGGAGCAGCTGAAGAAGCTGGAGAATGTTTCTGCACAGGATGTGCAGGAAGCAAAGACGTATATTGAAGGGAGTTATCTTTTGGATAGTGAAGATACGCAGAAGCTTGCAGATGAATTGTTATATTGGGAGCAGATGGGCGATGCACAAAGGTATAAGCAGTATTTGAAGAGAATTTATGCAGTACGAGTTGAGGATGTACGAAGGGTTGCGAAGGCGTATTTTAGGAAGCCGTATGTGATGGCGGTGATTGAAGGGAAATAGGGTCATCTTTATAAAACCCGATTTATTCTTTCTTAGTATGGATATCAATGAGAGGCTCAACTTAATCAAACAAGTTGGTGAAGAGATTATTTCTGAAGAAGAACTAAGAAAGCTGTTGGAAGAGAAAAAGCATCCGGTGGCCTATGATGGGTTTGAGCCGAGCGGAAAGATTCACATTGCGCAGGGCATCCTCAGGGCAATCAACGTCAACAAGATGACAAAAGCAGGCTGCACATTTATCTTTTTTGTCGCTGACTGGCATGCCTGGGCAAACAATAAGATGGGCGGAGATCTGGAAAAAATTCAGACGGCAGGCAAGTATTTCATCGAAGTCTGGAAAGCGTGCGGGATGGACATGAAAAACGTGGAGTTCAAATGGGCTTCTGATTTTGTAAAGGACCCGGAATATTGGAAACTCGTTATGAACATTGCACGCGACAACAGCGTTGCACGAATCGTGCGCTGCGCACAAATCATGGGACGTTCGGAAAAGGATGCACTACAGGCGTCGCAAATCTTGTATCCCTGCCTGCAGGCAGCAGATATCTTTTACATGGATGTGGACATATGCCAGCTCGGCATGGACCAACGGAAAGTAAATGTTCTTGCACGTGAGCTTGCGCCAAAATACGGAAGAAAAAAACCGGTGATTGTCAACCATCACATGCTGCGTGGGCTCATCGAGCTGACAAGCACGGAAAAAGACGCAAAGGAGCGTGCGATTGAGCTCAAAATGTCGAAATCAAAGCCCGACACTGCTATTTTCATGACTGATACGGAAGAAGATATCAAAAGGAAGTTTGCAAAAGCATATTGTCCGGAAAAGCAGGTGAAAGACAACCCTATCCTTGAATACTGCATGTATATCATCTTTGAAAAGTTTAAAGAAATCAAAGTTGAAAGGCCTGAGAAATTTGGGGGAGATGTCGTGTTTGAGAGCTATGCCGAGCTTGAAAAAGCTTATGCTGATGGAAAATTGCATCCAATGGATCTGAAAAATACTGTTGCCATCAAAATCGATGAGCTCATTGAACCGGTAAGAAAGCATTTTGAAAAAGATGCAAAAGCACGAAAGCTCAAGATGCTTGTAGACAGTTATGAAGTAACTAGATAGTTCTATAGGAAAGCTTAATAAAGATTCCCTTACCATGGCTTTATCATGAAAAAAGCTATCATCTTTGACTTTTGGGGAACATTAGTCGAGCAGGGCGTGTACAGTCCGATCAAGCAAGTGAAACGGCTGCTTGGGCTCTACGAGATGGACTATTCTGAATTTGTGGTCACATTTGAGAGAGCAATGATGACGCAGAAGTTTACATCGCTAAGCGAGGCGTTTGTCAGCGTGTGCGCTGCATTTGACATAAAGCATGATGACGAACTGATCGAGGAACTCATCGGTGTCTGGAACAAGAACTGGCTGCTTGCAAAACCGTATGAGGAAACTGCAGACATGCTAAAGAAGCTGAAGGGAGAAAGCGAATTGGTTCTCATGGCAAATACTGATAACTTTTCGGTGAACAGTGTTTTGGACAAGTTCAAGCTGCGGCAGTACTTCAAGCATATCTTTTTGTCGTGTGATATTGGTGTGCTTAAGATAGATCCGGAGTTTTATGAGATTGTTCTGAAAGAAGCAAGTGTCGAGGCAGAGGATTGTCTTGTTGTGGGTGATAGCGTCCACAGCGATGCAGTGCCGGCACAGCAGGCAGGGATTGATGTTGTGTTGGTTGACCGACATAACAAGCAGACTTTTCCAAAGAAGATATCAAGCCTGAGAGAGCTATGGAAATAACATTTTTGGGCACGGCGTGCATGCAGCCAACAAAAGAGAGAAATCATCCTGGCGTATTGTTGATGTACGGGGGCGAAGGGCTGCTGTTTGACTGCGGTGAAGGGATACAACGGCAGCTGAGAATCGCGGGAGTGAAACCAACAAAAGTAAAAAAAATATTTATCACTCATTGGGATGGAGACCATTTCTTCGGGTTGCCGGGATTGCTTCAGACGATGCATGCTGCAGGCAGCGAGGGTGTTGAACTGTATGGGCCAAAAGGAACCCAGCGGATGTTTGAATTATTGAAGAAGCTGGGCAAGTTTGATCTTCAAGTGACGGTGAAAGAAGTGGGAAAGGGAAGAGTTGCTGAAGAGGATGATTATGTAGTGTATGCGGAGGAGTTGAAGCACACATCGCCATGCGTGGGATTTGCGTTTGTTGAGAAAGATAAGCGTAAGATGGTACTCAGCGCATTAAAAAAGCTCGGCATCCAGGGACCATTGATAGGAAAGCTCCAGGAAGGGAAAAAAGTACAATATAAAGGCAAAACTGTTGAACCTGATCAGGTGAGCAAGGTTGTGCGCGGACGAAAGGTTGTATATGTGACCGATACACGACCGTGTGCGGGAGTGATAAAGCTTGCAAAAGAAGCGGATGTTCTCATCCTTGAATCAACATTCAAGTCAGATTTGGAAGAGAAGGCAAAGGAGTTTCTGCATCTCACTGCACGAGAAGCTGGGCACATCGCAAATGAAGCACAGGCAAAGCGGCTTGTACTGACACACTTCTCACAGCGCTATAAAGACATCCATGAGCTTGAAGAAGATGCACGGGATGTTTTTGACAATACACAGGCTGCTGAAGACTTTATGAGGATCAAGTTATAAGATGTGAAGACATGTCAAGAAAGGGAAAAGGGGTAAGCGCGGAACGGGAATTAGTCCATCTTTTTCATAGTGTGTATGGCTGGTCTGCCATTCGGGTTGCGGGAAGCGGCAGCAATAAGTATCCCAGCCCGGATGTTTTAGCGGGAAATGCAAGCAGATGCATCGCGATTGAATGCAAGGCAACGCGAGATGAGAAAAAGTACCTATCAAAAGAAGATGTTGAGCAGCTGATGCTTTTTGGGCAGCGTTTTGGAGCGGAAGTGTGGATCGGTGTGCGATTTTTAGGACTGCCGTGGTATTTTCTGCGCCCGGAGGAGATGGAGGATACGGGAAAAAGCATCTCTATTTCAAAAGAGCATGCGAAAGTTAAAGGGAGGGCATTTGAGGAATTGGTGGGCATAGGCGCTCAGCAGAAAGTTGTGTAGTGCTTTTTATATGCGAAAGATTTAAAAGCTCTTGTTTACAGAAGGGATGCACTTTTATGGCGATACGATTAACAGATAAGAAAATTGAGGAAGTTGTGAAGTTCGCATGCGGCGACGATGTTATCCCACTCATAAGAAAGCTGAAGGGCAAGGAGAACATTTCTGAGTTTAAGTTGGCTGAATTACTTAAAGAAGATATTAAGCGTGTTCGGAATATCCTGTATCGGCTCTATGGAGCCAATCTTGTGGAATTTACCCGGAAAAAGGATAAGAAGAAGGGATGGTATATCTATTACTGGACGTTTAAACAAGAACAAATAAAATATCTTTATCGGAGAATTAAGGAGGAACAGCTTGATAAGCTTAGGGATCGCGTCAGCGTTGAGGTTGAGCAGCAGTACTTCATCTGCGCTAACAAGTGCGTTCGCATGGATTTTGAACAGGCGGTAAATTTTGAGTTCCGCTGTCCTGAATGCGGGGAAATTGTCATGCAGGAAGGTTCGAAGGTCAGATTAGAAGAGAAAGAGAAAATGATAAAAGAGTTAGAGATGGAATTAAAGGCACTTTAACGTTTCTTCAGCGTTCGTTTGATGGTTACTTCTTCTCTCAGAATGCGGCGTGCCATCTTTTCGGTATGAATCTCCATGCGTGCAATGCGCCGCTCGAGAATGACAAGTATTCGAAGTGAGTAGACGATGGCAAGCAGTGTGCCAAGCATGATTGCTAATAGAAATGTTGTTGGAGTAAGCTCGACCATCTCATTCACCTCTTTGGGATAAAGAAAGTTTTATGGTATTTAAATGTTATGGAATATTGTTGTTTAAGTGTTGTGCTTCATGTGAAGAGATAATGTTAAGGAGCTGTGTGATCTGTCTCCCCTTGACTTCGTGTGGAAGGGGTATTTAGAGGAAGCGGGTTGTTTGTTTTTGTTTTACGTTATAAGATATTTGTTTCTTTCTTCTTTCCTTTTGTTTGTTATGTATTGTTGTTATGTTGTTGTTTTGTTTTCAATATAGAATTAATTGTTTTCATACTTATTTTATATATACTAATATAGATATGATACAAACTATCTTATTAAAAATATATCTTTAAAAATATATCTTCTATACTAGAATAAACTAATTCGTTACCTTAATATATAGGCATGCTCTCTATATTGCAGCTTCCACTGGAAGCAGGGGTGTTTGGTGGTTCAGAACATAAATTCACTGTTTGAGAATTTTCTTAACAGCGGGAGCGTTTTCGCTCATAAAAAAATCCTGCAAATGAACCACGTTCCTGAGACTATTGTTCATCGTGATGAACTCACGGAAGCAGTTGCATCAATTCTTGCGCCCGCATTGCGCACCGACCGACCATCAAATCTCTTTATTTACGGTAAAACGGGCACAGGAAAAACACTTATCGTTAAGCGCGTCACCGAAAGCATGGTAGGATTTTCAGAAAAAAACAACATTCCGTTGCGCGTTATCTATGTCAACTGCAAGCTAAAGAAAGTTGCAGATACTGAATACCGACTGATCGCTCAGCTTGCACGTGAATTTGGAAAAGTCATTCCTTCTACAGGGTTACCCACCGACCAGGTTTATTCAATTTTCTATGAGGTGCTTGACTCACACGAACAAACCATCATTCTTGTCCTTGATGAGATTGACCAACTAAAACGTGCCGGAGATAACATCCTTTATAATCTCACACGAATCAACAGCGAGTTGAAAAGAGCACAGATATCAATTGTTGGCATATCCAATGACCTTACGTTTGCCGACCATTTAGATGCGCGCGTCAAAAGCAGCCTATCAGAAGAAGAGCTTCTATTTCCTCCCTATAATGCAATCCAGATCAAAGGAATACTTCAGGAGCGTGCAAAAAGGGCATTCCGTGAGGATGCTTTGAAGGAAGGTGTTTTGGAAAAATGTGCTGCGTATGCGGCTGGCGGTCATGGTGATGCACGCCGAGCGCTTGAGCTGCTTAGGGTTGCTGGTGAGCTTGCGGAGCGCAAGGGCTGCAGATATGTTGAAATAAAGCATATTGATGAAGCAGAAGAAAAAATCGATAGAGACAAAATTTTTGATATCGCGCTCCACCAGCCGCGGCAAGTTCAGCTTGTTCTCTATGCTATTCTCGAGCTTGCTCCAAAGCGCACTATTGTTGTCACCGGTGAGATTTACTCGCTTTATGAAAAACTCTGCAAACAAATGAAGCTCCGTCCTCTCACGCAGCGGCGCGTTTCTGATATCATTGGAGAGTTGGATCTGCTTGGAATCATCCAAACCAAATTAATCTCAAAAGGGCGATATGGGCGCACACGAAACATCACCATTACCATTCCAAGCATCTCAATGATCAAAATCAAAGAGGTCCTCACTAAGTCTCTTGCTCATGGATAAGACCATTGTACGGCAATGCCTTGAACGGGGCGTGCTTCCTGGCATCGATGTGTTTGATGCAGACTTTACTCTACCCACAACTATCCCTAAACCTGTTTTGGTAATCACTCGTGATGCACTTCAGCTGATGGATAAGCCCATCGATTGGCTCCAGCTTGACCGGCTGCGCTCTCATTATGAGCATGGGCGAGGCTCAGGCTACCATGAATATTTACATATTTTCAAAGCTGTTTCACAGAAAGACAATGCTGCGCAAAATATCTCTGTGCAGGTCCCATTTCTTTACACCAAAGAGGGCTCAAAGCGCACCGTCGACGATTTTGTTCAGCTCTTTCGGCAGCGCTACATTGAGCTGGAGCGCATGCTCCGCATCAGGCCTGAGCTGCACAACAGCGTTTCCATCAACCGGGCAATCAGAAAACAGTCGCGCGAGTCAGTCAGCATTATCGGAATGGTGCGTGATAAAACAGAGACAAAAAATGGCAATATAATGCTTACGGTTGAAGATCCGACGGGCAGCATCAAAATTCTTATCAATAAAAACAGAAAAGACCTTTTTGAATCAGCACGTGATGTCGTCTATGACGAAGTGATTGGCATCGCAGGAGTGTGTGGCAATAAAATCGTGTTTGCGAACGATCTTTTCTGGCCTGATGTGCCGTATGGCAATGAACTCAAAAAATCATCTGAAGATGCCTATGTTGTCTTTCTTTCTGATGTGCACGTTGGCTCAGAATATTTTCTTGAAGAAGAGTTTAAGCGTTTTCTGCGATGGATCAATTGCAAATCCGGCACGGCAGAGCAGAAAGAAATCGCACAGAAGGTGCGCTATGTCTTTATTGCGGGAGATGTTGTTGACGGTGTTGGCGTGTACCCCGGGCAGGAGGCTGAGCTGGTCATCAAGGACATCTATGATCAATATAGAATCTTTGCACAACTTATAGCTCAAATACCTTCGCATATCCATATCATCATCTGTCCGGGCAACCATGATGCACTTCGTCTTGCAGAGCCACAACCGGTTCTGGACAAAGAATTTGCACGCCCTCTGTATAACCTGAGCAATGTAATCCTCGTCAGCAACCCTTCGCTGGTGACCATCGGGGCACAGAAAGACTTTTCCGGATTTAACATCCTTCTCTATCATGGCTACTCTTTTGATGATGTTGTTGCAAATGTTGACTCAGTCCGCAACGGCGGCGGATATCGGCGGGCAGATCTTATCATGAAGTTTTTGCTGAAACGAAGACACTTGGCTCCTGCACAGGGCTGGACGCTTCGAATTCCTGATGCAGAAGCTGATCCTCTTGTCATCCACAGCGTTCCAGATTTTTTTGTTACTGGACATATACACTATTCGCTGGTCGCCAATTATCGAAATATTACTATGATCAGCGGATCGTGCTGGCAGCGAACAACAAGCTTTCAGGAAAAGATGGGGCACGATCCTGAACCTGCACGCGTTCCCGTTGTTCATCTTCAAACACGGAAAGTAAAAATACTCAAGTTTGTGTAACTATGATCATCGCAACACCAACAATGGCAAAATATTTTGAGGAGATACAGCATGAAACTAAAAAGGCATACGATGCGGCGGGCAAGGCGCGTAGCCGTGGGCTTGATCCGGAATCACGCGTTGATATCCCGTTAGCAGCGAACATGGCCGAACGTGTCGTCGGTCTGATCTCGCTCGTCGCACCACAACTTGCTCAGTCAGCACTTACCACACGCATCAAAGAGTTAGAGACAGTGTACGCGCTTCTTGACTGGCGTGTTGCACTTAAAATTGCAGAAGAAGTTGCACAAGGGAAGTTTTGTGTGTTTAAAAGCAAGGAGGAATCCATTGATGTGGCCATTCGCGTCGGGTTTGCGTATCTCACACTTGGCATTGTCGCTGCTCCGCTTGAGGGATTTATTGGATTAAAAATAAAAAAAAGAAAAGATGGCGGAGACTATCTTGCGGTCTATTATGCCGGACCGGTCAGAGGAGCCGGAGGCACTGCTGCAGCGACATCTGTTATCCTTGCAGATTACGTGCGCACTGTGATGGGCATCGGTGTGTATGATCCAACAGAAAAAGAAATTGAGCGATATGCAGTAGAGATTCATGACTATCATGAGCGTGTCACCAACCTCCAATATCACCCTTCAGACAAGGAAATAAAATTTCTTGCCGCACGCATTCCCGTCGAAATCAATGGCGATCCCACAGAGGAGATTGAGGTATCAAATCACAAAGATCTCGAGCGTGTTGAAACAAATACTATCCGCGGCGGCATGTGCCTTGTTCTTGCCGAAGGTGTAGCACAGAAAGCGCCGAAGCTGTGGAAGCGGTTAAGCGAGTGGGGAACAGATTTTAATATTCACTGGGATTTTCTTGCGGAGTTTCTTGAGCTGCAGAAAAGCATCAAAGCAGGAGAAGGCAAGCAATCCCAGGAACTGCTCTCGCCCAATTATACCTACATCTCTGACATCGTCGCAGGCAGGCCTGTCCTCACCCATCCCATGCGGAATGGCGGTTTCCGGCTGCGTTATGGACGGACACCCCTTTCAGGATTCTCTGCAGTTGCACTACATCCAACGACACTTGATGTGCTGAACAATTATATTGCCATCGGAACGCAGCTCAAAGTTGAGCGGCCTGGAAAGGCGGCAACGATAACGCCATGTGACTGCATCGATGGCCCTATTGTCAAACTGAAGAATGGCTCTGTCTTCAAATTGTGGGAAGTGAAAGACGCAAAGAGGCTACTAGCAGATGTAGAAGAAATCCTCTATCTTGGCGATATGCTTGTATCCTATGGTGATTTTTCTGAAAATGGCCACAAACTCGTTCCCGCAGGCTATTGTGAGGAATGGTGGATTCGAGATGTAGAGAAGGAAACAGTAGGAATGTTTGGAACACTTGATGAAGACAAACTTTCCTCATATCTTGAGATTGATCGTGACGTTGTCCAAGCCATCATTGGTAATCCCTTAAGCGTTAAGCCCTCGTTTAGCTGTGCAGAAGTGCTTTCTTCAAAACTTAGAGTTCCGATCCATCCCTCTTTTACTTACTTCTGGGCATCGATCACTCTTGAGGAACTTAGTCTGCTGGTGGGGTGGATTGCAGCTGCCCAGTTAGAAGCGGATGAAAAATATGTTACTAAAATTATTCTTCCTCTGGCAAAGCATCAGCGTGCGAAACGAGCGCTGGAGCTGCTGGGCGTGCCTCATGAGGTTGTCAGCAATGAATTTGTTATTGTGAAAGGCGAAGATGCGAGCTGTCTTGCACGCTGCATCAAGATAGATGACCACAATAAACTCAAAAGTATTGTGGGTAATAACACCAAAACACTTGAAGTTGTTAATCTCTTGGCGCCGTTCACCATTCGCGACAAATGTGGCACATTTATCGGTGCGAGAATGGGGCGTCCAGAAAAAGCCAAAATGCGAAAGCTTGCAGGCTCGCCTCACATTCTTTTTCCAGTTGGTGAGCAGGGCGATCGGCTGCGCAGCTTTCAGTCAGCCCTCAAAGCGGGAAAAGTTGACTCCGACTTTTCTACATTCTTTTGTAAAAATTGTGCGCTGGAGACAATCTATCCTACTTGTGAGGTATGCAAGCAACCTTCGGTTCGTTTGTATAATTGTCCTGACTGCGGCGCGGATGAGAACGAGCAGTGCAGACACGGAAAGAAAAAGTCTTACAAGCGCTCTCCTCTCGATATAAGCACTTATTTTCATAGGGCAGTTGAACAGTTAGGGTTGCGCACGTATCCCGATCTCGTCAAGGGCGTTAAAGGCACGTCCAATAAAGATCATATGGTCGAGCATCTTGCAAAAGGGATTCTCCGTGCAAAGCACAATGTGTGCGTTAATAAGGATGGAACCACACGCTATGATATGACTGAGCTTCCTATCACTCATTTCAGGCCGAAAGACATTAAGACCCCGGTTCAGCGGCTTCGTGAACTTGGATATACACTCGATATTTTTGGAAAAGAGTTGGAACATCCCACTCAAATCGTTGAAATCAAGCCACAGGATATCATCCTTCCGCTTAACGAAAATTCTCTAGACGAATCCTCAAAGAAGGTCATTTATCGTGTGTCTAAATTTGTCGATGAATTGCTTGAGCGATTTTATCGTCAGGAGCCATATTACAATTTAGAAAAAGAAGATGACCTTGTCGGACATCTTGTCATCGGGTTAGCTCCTCATATCTCAGCAGGATTAATTGGGAGGATCATCGGTTTTTCAGACACCCAAGGGTGCTTTGCTCACCCATTATGGCATGCGGGACTTCGCAGAGATTGTGATGGCGATGAGTGTTGTGTCATGCTACTGATGGATGCACTTCTTAATTTTTCCCGGCAGTATCTGCCTGATCAGCGCGGCGCAAAGACGATGGACAGCCCGCTCGTGCTCACTTCTGTGCTCATCCCCAGCGAAGTTGATGACCAGTCGCATGGCCTTGATATTCAATGGTGGTATCCTCTTCAATTGTATGAAGCAGCGGCGCGTTATCAAAATCCGGGAGACATCAAAATAGAGCAAATCAAGCATCGGCTTGAAACCGAATGGCAGTACGAGCACTTTGGCTTCACCCATCCGGTGAGCAACATGAATTACGGCGTGAAATGTTCTGCATACAAAACAATCCCTACAATGGGAGAGAAGGTGAAAGGCCAAATTGATATTGCCACCAAGATACGCGCCGTCGATGTTGATGATGTCGCGCGGTTAGTCATCGAAAAACACTTTCTGAAAGACATCAAAGGAAACCTCAGGAAGTTTTCAATGCAGCAATTTCGCTGCGGCCAATGCGGGGAAAAATTCCGCAGACCGCCACTCATCGGCAGATGCTCGTGTGGGGGGAAATTGCTCTTTACTGTATCGGAAGGCTCCATCACGAAGTATCTTCAGCTCTCCATCAACCTAACGAAACAGTTCAATCTCTCTGTCTATCTTACACAGACCATTGAGATACTCCGGCGAAGAATTGAAAGTGTTTTTGGGAAAGAGAAAGACAAACAGGCAGGGCTCGGCTCATGGGTTTAATATCACTTCTGCATGCGGAACATTTTTTATTGTGATCACACTGCTTTCATCGATCCATTTCTGTTTGGTTGCGAAGGCGACACTTTCTTTACCCACTATGTGCAAAATATATGCACTTCTTCCAATCCTTTTTATTTCATCCTCAATCTTTTCCTCACCTTTATAGAAGTCAGCACTCAGATCAAGCTGCCTGTTTTTTTCTACAAACTTTTTTCCAATGAGATCAGCGTCAATGATCACCACAATATTCCTGTCCTGGCTGTGAAGAAGGTTTATAATCATATTCCTTTGATGGGGTGCTCAGCGCCGCACGCACTGCACTTAATATAGGTTACTCCCACCTTTTTTGTCAGCTGTGTATCAGGCTTTCCGCATTCAGGGCAGAGGACGTACTGGCCGATATACTTATGAATTTTCTTGTTTATTTTTGAGGCAGGCACTTTTGCACCCAGCACAACCCGCTCTCCATCAAACTTTCCTGGTGTCGCAAGCTCTTTCAGCAGGAATTTCAACGCTTGCTCCGGGCTACGATTGATGTTTTTTATTATTTTCTTAAAGTTTGAGATAATTGTCTTGTTGCCTTCGATGTGACCGCGGACATTTTCAATCTTAAACCGCTCACTGCTTGTGATTGTTTCAGGCAGCTCTTTTTCCGCTTTTGCCAGCATCTGCTCATAGTTATATTCCATGTTCGTAATCTGCGTGCCCCTCTTTAAAAATGTTGCTGTTGAACGGTCTCGGCTCTGGTGAAACCCTTTCTTCACTTCTCTTTCCATTCGGAACTTTTATAAACTCACCATCGCTAGTCTTCTTATGGTTTTAGAGTCTCTCATCAGTCCTGAACTTGCCCGAAGAAAACCGTTTGACGCATTTTTATTTGGCGGGTTTACAGCCAGCATAGGTCTCTTCCTTTCCTATTGGGTGTTCAGGCAATTTTCAAGCCTTATCATGGTTTTTCTCATTACGTTAGCTTCCGTACCTCTCCTTTATTTCACAGTGAAGTCTGAGGAAGAGGCTGATCTAGAATGCAATGATGAAGCGACAATACTGCGGAAGCACTCACGTGTTCTTTACTTCCTTATGCTTCTATTTTTTGGAATGACCCTCGGCCTTTCAGTATGGTACGTAATCCTTCCCACCGATATGGTTACCACATTGTTTTCCTCACAATTACAGACCATCACCGATATCAACAATCAGATCACGGGTGGAGTTGCTGACCTGGGCATTGTTGGCCGCATCTTCCTTAACAACACACGCGTGCTTGTGTTTTCCATCATCTTCTCATTTTTATATGGCGTCGGCGCTATTTTCATTCTCACATGGAACGCTTCAGTTATTGCAGCTGCCATCGGCAATTTCGTGCGTCGAAATGCTTCCTCTTATGCATCAGCTGTCGGATTTCAAAAACTCAGTGCGTATTTCAGCGCATTTTCTTTCGGCATTCTTCGCTATGCCCTTCATGGTGTTCCTGAAATCCTAGCCTATTTTATTGGAGGGCTTGCAGGCGGCATCATCTCTATGGCCATTATCAAACGCGACTTGTTTCATGAGCATCGAGAGCAAATAATGTACGATGCTGCTGAGCTGATCCTGCTTGCAGTGGGGCTGCTTTTTGCAGCAGCGCTCCTTGAAGTGTATGTCACTCCTGTACTATTCCATTAAGTAATGCGCTGGATAAACCCACGCTTCGGCTCGAATATGTCGCCTTGGCGCTTCAGTTTTTCAAGAACGTCATCGACCTGAGCTTTGGCAATGCCCACATTCCTTGCCTCTTCAATAAGATCCTCGATAGGGATTGTTTTCCCAATCTGATTTTCCAAGTCAGCAATCAGCTCTTTTACCACAATGATCTTGCTCCTTTGTGTTGTTGATATTCCCGTGCTAATTTGATCAATATCTATCTGTCCAGTTTCCTTGTCTCGTGCAACCTGGTTCAGGCAATACTCAAGAAGCTCTATCGCACGGCGTGCATCCTCTTTCGTTACGTTTTCTGACAAACGTATCTTTGCACTGGCTTCAGCTAACCTTACAAGTGCTTCGAGCTGACGCGCAGTTATAGGTATTGTGCGAAAACCAGAGTCCTCAATTTTGCCTTTTGTCCGCATCGTTACATAATAACTTTTTATCTCATCAAGCGCCTCATCCGTTATTTTTGGTGTTATTCTCTGGCGCGCATATGCAATGAATTTTCTCATCAAGTCAGTTGGTATCTGCGGCTCACTGAGTGCCAGGTCTTTGTGAAGGCCAAGAATATGATGCGCCATCTTCTCGTCACGCTCTTTGTCGGGCATGTCTATCACGGGAAAAATGAGATCGAACCGATTAAGGAGCGTTGGCGGCAGGTCAATCTGAGGAGCAAGCGGATCCATCTGGTTGAAGCGGCCGAGCTTTGGGTTTCCTGCGGCAAGCACGGTCGTTTCAGCACGCAAGGTTGCCTGGATGTTTGCCTTACTAATGCTCACAGTCTGTTGTTCGAGTGCCTCGTGCATTGCAGAACTATCTTCCTTACTCATCTTGTCAAGCTCATCAATCATAATAAATCCCCGGTTGCTCAGCACCAATGCACCCGCTTCAAGGCTCCAGCCGCCTAAGAATTCATCCTTGACGACAGCAGCAGTCAGTCCAGCGCCGCTCACGCCCATTCCTGTTACATAGCGCGCTTTCGGCGCAACTCTCACTGCACGCTTCAAAAGTTGTGACTTGCCGCAGCCCGGGTCACCAACCAGCAGCACATGCATGTCGCCTCTTGTTACGGTGCCATCAACCCGTTCTTTTCGTACTCCTCCTACAAATTGAAGCAGCAGTCCTTCTTTCGTCTTGTCGTGGCCGAAAATGCTGGGCGCGATGCTTCTCACTAATCGGTTGTACACATCAGGGTCCCGTGCAAGCTCCTTGATCTTTTCTTCTTCCTCTTTTGATATTTTAATGTCGGTAAAGTCTTCCTCAATGGTTTCTATATGATTTGCGTGGAACATCAAATCAAACTTTGTCGATTTACCGCCATCGCGCAGGTTGGTGGGCACTTCACTAATCCATCCACCCACTTTAATCTTGCTACCTGGGCTCGTGCGCCGGTCGTTGAGGGGAGAGACAAGATCGTTTTTAAGAAATATGTTCATGCGCTTGGGCTGCTCGCCGCCTTCAAGCTCCTCCGACGCTTCTTCCAAGACAATTCCCTGCGCGTCAATGAGCTCTTTCGACAACTCCTTGAACTTGCCTTTTCTCCCGCAGCCGCATCGTGAAGGCTCCCTAAACTTTTTCTCATGCTGCAGAACAGTGATTACGTTGCCGCAACTGGGGCATTCAAACCGTGCACTTGTCACCTGCGGTCGCACATCACTTTTCTGGCGGACAACACCGTTTGTCCACACCATCCTGTTGAGATGCTTGCTTCTCACATCGCGGATCATGAGCTTCGTGCTTTTTGGCAGCTCTTTCATGCGAATGTGGAAATGCTGCGTGTGCTTTGGCAAGTCGAATTCTTTGATGGCCAGCTCTGCTGCAGTCAGTGTCTCTTCAGGTTGCTCGATAGCATTTTCTGCAAGTTCGGGATCAAACGTGCTGAGCTTTCTAAAGTCGACCACCAGAACATTTTCGCCCCTCTGCGCTGCCTCAAGAATCTGTGCGTAGTAAAATTTCTCAAAAAATTCATGGAACTTTGTAATCTGCTCTTGGGCGTTCATGCTCACTTTATTTTCTTTAACGTCTCAATGAGTTTATCAAGCGCTTTGTACACTTCTTCTTCCGTCTTTGTGCCAGTGCAGACTACCTTTCCGTTGGTGAACAGCAAAAAGGTCGCTTTTGTCCCCTTCAGTTTGTACACCAATCCGGGAAACTGCTCGGGCTCGTACTCTGTATTCGGGAGCTTTATCGCAAGCGTGTTGAGGTTTAAATCCATGCCAATTGCACCTGATGCGACGATGTTCTGGACTGTCACTTTGGGCTTTATCTTAATGTCTATATTGATTTTCTTCAGGCTCTTAATAATCTTTTCAATGCTTTTCTCCACGTCTTCCATGCTTCTCGCTCCCGTGAGCACGATCTTTCCGCTGCTAAAAATAAGTGCGCTCGTCTTTGGCTCTTTGATGCGTATGACCAGCCCAGGAAATTGCTCTGGGTTATACTCTGTATTCGACAGTGTCGCGGCCATCTTTTCAAGCGGGATGTCCTGCTCAAGGCTGGAGCTGATGACAATATTTACCACAGAAATTGAGCGCTCTTCGCGTGTCAGGCGTACTGCGTCAGTAACCCTCGACTTTACTTTTACCTTCTTTGCTTTTTTACCTGTCTTTTTCTTCATAGTAACCAACCCCCTAACTTTATTTAAATAGTATTTAAACCTTTTTAAATCTTTAGCAAGTCAGAGCCTGTTTAAATAGTTAATTTGCCGCCATTATGGATATTCTGGACTTGGTGCCACCCCCTTGTTTCCTGTGGAAATGGCTTAAATATGCGGGGTTACTTCCATCGGAAGTATCATTTTGGCATTTTTGAGGTTTAATGGCGGCGCAAAATGTCTTGCTGCTCAGCTCTTTCTGTGCGAGATTATATAAATACCTCTATCTGTGGATAGACTATGCATGTGTTTATTGAACGGACAGGCGAGCAAAAGGCTGTTGAATTTACGGGCACTATTGCGGCGCTGCTGAAGAAGCTTGGGGTCAATCCCGAAACTGTTATTGTCAGCAGAAACGGCGAACTGCTTGTTCAGGAAGACAGTCTCGATAATGCAGACCAAATCAAAATTCATTCAGTCGTGTCCGGAGGATAGATGAATTGTGTGCACTGCAGCAGCAAGGCTGTAGTTTCTTCACCTCCATATTGCAAGGAGCACTTCATTTTATATATCGAGGAAAAGGTACAGAGGACCATTGAACGCTTTCGTCTTATTGATGCGGGCGATAAAATAGCAGTTGCAGTTTCGGGCGGCAAAGATAGCCAGACGGTGCTGTATATTCTCCATAAGCTCTATGGCAATGTTCACGGTATTGCGATTGATGAAGGGATTCCAGGCTATCGTGACAGGACGCTGAAAGATCTTGAGACATTCTGCACAACGCACTCAATTCCATTTGGGATTCATTCATTTCAGAACAGATTTGGCAAGATGCTCGGCAGCTTTCCTGTCCATGGTGGTATATGCACCACCTGCGGCGTTTTGCGCAGGTACTTGCTTAATGAAAGAGCAGCGGGCTATGACAAAATTGCAACCGGACATAATTTAGACGATGAATGCCAAAGCGTCATGATGAATCTGCTGAAAGGCAACTTATTTCTGTTGGCAAAGCTTGGGCCGAAGAGCGGCATCGTTTTGCGCAACGGCTTCACGCAGCGCATCAAGCCGTTATATCTCTGCACAGAAAAAGAAATTACCACCTATGCGTTCCTCAAGGGATTCCCTGTTGATTTTATCGAGTGTCCAAATGCAGCAGATGGCTTCCGGTCGAGCGTCCGCGATGGGCTGAATAACATTGAGATGCAACATGCAGGAACAAAGTGCAACATCATTGAAACATTTTTAAACATCCTTCCCTCACTTAAGGAACTGCATGAAGGGACACGGCAGATTTATTGTACGCATTGCGGAAAACCCTCGATGAGTGAGTTATGCAAGGCATGCATGATTGTGGAGGATGCATATGTTTGATGTTGTGCTTGGCGGGGAAGAGTTTGTGGATATGGCGGAGAAGCTCGGCTATTCAACCCTTATCTTTGCATCACCTGATGGGGAGTTTGCAACATCTAGTGGGAACATCAAACATGCTCTTTTAATCACCTCGAGCAAGAAAGATGATGTTGTGCGTGCAGTCGCTCGAGCGCAGCGGGAAAAGATACTCACCATTGTTAGAGCACATGATGATGATTTCAACCGCTTTGTTGTCGAGAAGACAGCTGCAGATTTTCTTCTTGATCCGGAGCATTTTCATAAAACTGATCACTTGCATTTCAGGCGCAGTGGGCTCGATCAGGTGCTCTGTGCTGCAGCAGCGAAAAACAAGAAGACTATTTTGTCGTCGCTGCCTTCAAACAGTATTATTCTTGGGCGGATGGTGCAGAACATGATGCTTTGCAAGAAGTATGGCGTTGATTACCAGATTGTATCGCTTGCGCAGCATCCACTGGAGATGAAGGGCGCGCATGATGTGAAGGCGCTGATGAAGACTCTATCTGGGTGAAAAACTATATAAGCAGTTAGGACAACGCACTTAGTGTGGTAGACAAACAATTGCGTGCATATGTGCAAAATATGCTCAAGCAGGGGTATTCCCGCGAGGCAGTCAGAGCACAGCTGGTTCGGTATGGTTATTCTGCATCTCTTATTGATGAGGCGCTTGCGCGCTCTCACACATGGATTATTATGGTGCTTGTCCTTGTTTTTCTTGTTGTGGTTATAGCAGTTGCTATGCTTTTTTCCCTTCAAGCTGAGGAAGAGGCAACGGTATTTGAAGCTGCCCTTGATTTGGATAATGATATTATAGGCGCCGGGAATGTCCTGCAATTTACACTTTCGATTGAAAGCAGCACACCTGTTTTTGGACGTGTTCTCTACAGGCTTGTTGATGTGCAGAGCGCGGTTCAGGCGTCAAAGGAAGCAAGTATCTCGACGCAACGTGTGCGTGATTCAATCTCTGCTCCATCCAAAGAAGGTGTATACACACTTGTTGCTGAAGTAAAAGCAGGCGGGCATGAAGTTACCGCTTCTGCGCCATTTAAAGTCGTTCTGGAAGATTCAGGCTTTACATGGCAGCGGACTGGGCCACCCTCTCCGGAAGAAGGAAAAAGAATAAGTGATATTGTTGTACTCGCGGAAGAGGATGCAGGAAGAGCTCGTGCGCTCTGTTTGGAATTTGAAAACCAGCAGGCGATTGACCAATGTCTGCTAGAGTCAGCGTTGACTGCCAGCAATGAGCTTTTTTGCCCAGACATCAAGGATCCGGACAAGAGGGATACATGTTATTTTAATCTCATGCTGATCCTGGGTAAGCAGGAGCTGTGTGGCAAGATTACCCATCATAATCTCCGCGGGACGTGCATTCAGATTTAGCTTATTTTAAAGTCACAAGGTTTATAAAGAATATTGGATTTTGTTAAAGAATGAAAAAGAGGGTGATTTGGCTTTTTAGTTTATGTACCATACTTCTTGGGGTTTGTATTACTCCTGCTCACGCGGAGATTGTTATTGTTGGTACTGATGGGGTTTCTACTTCAATTCGTTCTTCTATATCTGTTTCCGCTGTTGATGCTAATACTTTTTTCATCTCTTATCTTTATTTGAACGGGAATCAATATGAAGTTAAATTTGCAAGCTCGTCCGATGGAGGTAAAAATTGGAATACCAATACTATTTTGTCTGGCGCTTCATGGTCTATAATTCCATATATGTATGTGCTCAACAAGAATATCATCTTTGTCAGCTATTATGATTATCAAACTCGAAAAATTATGCTTTTGAAATCAACAAATGGTGGTCAATCATGGTTGCCTGCAAGTGATGTTGGAACTGCGTTCTATAATGGTGATACAAATCAAGTTGGGACTTCGTTTGGTGGTGGTCATTCTCTTTTTGCTGTGGATGAAAATAATCTATTTATTGCTTATCGTCCTGACAATAATGCGATCAAACTTGCGCGATCAAATAATGGTGGTCAATCCTGGACTATTTTGAGTGTGATAGACGATCCTGGGTTTAATTCTGAACGTCCCGACTTTACTCTTCATGCGATTGATACAAATACTCTTTTTCTTGCCTATTCAAGATGGTGGTCTGATCGTCCATCTGTAACCATGTTTGCGCGATCAAATAATGGTGGTCAATCTTGGCAACTCAAAGAGATTGGTCCAAGCTCGACTGCACCCACTGGCACACCCCCAAGCCCTTCATTATATGTTGTCGATAAAGAAGTCATATTTGTTGCAGATAATCTTTTTTCAGGTTTTGGGGTGAGTCCTGTGACAAATATCATTCTTGTCTCGCGGTCTACCAATGGTGGCGACACGTGGACTACGAAACAGTTTGATTTAAGTATAGACCCCACACAAAACTCATACTTCCCTCGTGTAGTTGCTGCCGGCGAGAAAGCTGTTTCGGTCTTTTTTTCTAATAAAGAGGGATTACACCTTGCACAATCTGTAGATGGTGGCACTATTTGGAATTTGAAAAATGTGGGTACTTCCGTTGATGGTCTTGTTGATAACAATCTTGTCACACCATCTATTGTGGTTGATTTTTCTGACTTTGCTACCCTTGCAATCGCTTATCAAGGTAAGATTGTTGATCGCGAGAATAGACCTGGTGAAATCAGGTTTGCTTTAGTTGACAGTGGATTCAAAGATGTATGCGAAGGAAATCTCGCAAATCATATCCTTGCGGGGACAAGTCCTTGGCAGGGTACATTAGCTGAGACCAATCCTTGCTGCGGTGATGAGCCTCAGCGCGACCTTGGATTTGTTGGAAGCGACTCTGAGCATGGTGCAAACTCATTTTTGTGTCATGAAGAAAGCGGCAGTTGGGGCTGGCTGCCTGCAGGCTCACATGATTGGGAAATAAAACATATCGGGGGAAAAGATGCAGCTTCCAATTCGCAGGAATGGCATGTCTGCAAAGAGAATCTTATAGGCTCGAACGCTCTTCCATTTCCAAACAGAGTTCCAAGTGATGCTACTGACAGCGCCAAAGCACAGGCAAAAAAATTCTATTGTGAAAACAGAGGAGGAAATTACCGTTTTGTGGAGTGTTGTGTTCCTGGCCTCAACGATGATCGCGCTTGCGAGATTGACAATCCGGAAGAAACACAACTATTCCCTGGTCAGCCAACAACACTTCTTTTCAAAGATGTTGTCAAAACTTTTACTCAGTCGGATTATACTGAACTTACATTTCAGGAGATTGGTGCCAGCGTCACTAAAGATTGGTCCGCGGAAGATTGGTCAATCCATTTCAATATCAAAGACTGGACGATGTACAGTCGCCTCTATATTGTTTTTAATGCATCAGAAAATCCTGAAATCTTTCTCGAAGTGTTCGATAAGGACAACAACAATGTTCTCCCGGTCAAGCTAAGTTATTACGCTGTTAACACTCCGTTGGCAAACAAGTGGGTGCATGCGCAAATACCCATTGCAGGTATTTCAGATGTCAAGAAAATACGATTCCGCTTCAATGCGCATCTTCGTCCGGGTGAAACGCTCAACAACAAGCTGCATGTGCAGCAGGTATCGCTTGTTCCTACAGTTCAACAATATGTTGGTTCAACACTCACTCCGATGGCAGGCGGTCTCACCTTCTGCTCCGCAAATAAGTATTTACAAAGCCGTTCTGAAGATGTGTGGATAAAAGATCTGGACAGCACTGCAGTTGGTCTTGATAGGGTTCCAGCAGGAAGGTCAGCCTGCAATGCAATCGGCGGGCTCAACTGGACTGGAACACGATGCTGCGGAGATGACAATACATTCTCCTCAACGGAATATTACGAGGATAGTGAGGGTGCATGCTGGAACGGGAATTACATCAATGGAAGCACAGCAACAACTGTCGCAATTGATATTACCAGCCCAATCGGTAACCCAGCAGGTCCTGTGCGGTTTAATTATTTTTGTCCGTACCATCAATGTGTGTACCCTTCACCACCAGATGCAACGT